>NZ_JAAAXQ010000625.1 GCF_009916105.1 Streptomyces sp. GC420
GGACAGGAGGCGGCCGGCTCCTCGGGGTGATCGGGTGAATCGGATCACCCAGGTCCACTTTTAGTTGAATTTTCACTAACCGCGGCGTACCGTCTTTAGTGCAAGTTTCAACCAGAACTGGCTTCGGAAGGTCCCCCCACATGTCTCTCACGCTCGACCCCGCCGCTCAGGACCTGCTGTTCCGGGAGGCCCACACCGCCTACACCTTCTCCGACGAGCCCGTCACCGACGAGCAGATCCGCGCCATCCACGACCTGGTGAAGTACGCCCCCACCGCATTCAACCAGCAGCCGCTGCGCGTGGTGCTCGTCCGCACGCCCGAGGCCCGGGAGCGCCTGGTCCAGCACATGTCGGAGGGCAACCGGCCCAAGACCTCCACGGCGCCGCTGACCGCGATCCTCTTCGCGGACAACGAGTTCCACGAGGAGCTGCCGAGGCTCTTCCCGGCCTTCCCGCAGGCCAAGGACACCATCTTCGCCGAGCGGGTCGTCCGCGAGCGCTCCGCGGGCTTCAACGCCGCCATCCAGGTCGGCTACTTCATCGTCGGCGTCCGCGCCGCGGGGCTCGCCGCGGGTCCGATGACCGGCTTCGACGCCGAGGGCATCAACAAGGAGTTCGGCGGCGGCGACCACTCGGTGCTGGCCGTCGTGAACCTCGGCCGGCCCGGCGAGGGCGCGTACTACCCGCGCTCGCCGCGCCTGGAGTTCGACGAGGTCTTCACCACCGTCTGACGTCCCTGACGCCCGTGACGGCCGGGTGCGTCCGTGACGGTCGGGCATGCCTGTGACGGCCGGAGCGTCCGGGGCGCCCGGTACGGACCGAAGCCGCCGCACCCGCCGGGGTGCGGCGGCTTCGCCGCGTCCGCCCCGCATGGGGAAGCGGCCCATCGGCATGCGGTTCCGTGCCGCCCGCGTGACGCCCAGGCGCCGCGCGGAACCGCGGGCCGGTCGTGTGCGGCCGCCCGTGCGCCGGGCGCGGCCGCTCAGCCCGTCTTCAGGGCCTCGGCCATCCGGGTGAGGCGGTCCCATGAGGCCGTACCGGTGACCACCGTCGTGGAGGTGTCCGACCGCAGCACGAGCGCGTCGTACTTGGCGCCCTCGTAGCGCTGCCAGGCGGAGCCGCCGATCCGCTCGGTGCGGTCGGTCTCCCGCGCCCCGTGGCTGACCTCGGCGATGAACTTGGACGCCTTGCCGTCGCCCTGCTCCACGGCGATGTACTGCCGGTCGGAGTCGAGGTACCCGAGATGCCAGTGGGTGCCGTTCTCGCTCGCGCCGTCGTAGCGCACCGAGGTCGCCTTCCAGGACGTGGGCAGGCCCTCGGGCGCGGCCACCGGATAGGGGGCGGCCCGCCGTGCGGTCGTGAGCTCGACGGTGTAGTCCTTGGACTCCCCGAGCGGGTCGAGGGAGTCGTCGTGCGGGATGAACACGTAGACACCGGCGACCACGACGCCGATGGCCGCCATCGACAGCACCATGTCCCGGACGGTCTGCTTGCCTTTCATACCTGCCACGCCCTCCATCGTCCCTCATGAGGCAGGTCACACCGCGCCTGGGGGCGCCCCGTCCGCTGTACTGGCCAATACCTCCGCTTGCGCTGCGCTCATCCGAAGGGTCCTCTGCTCATTCTTACGGCGTACCGATAGAGTCGCGTGAACCCTCTTTTTCCGGCCGTCGTCGTACAGAAAGGTGCGCTCCGATGACCGAGCATCATCTCCCGTCCGAGCTCGAGGTCTCCCCCGAGGCCCCCGACCGCAATCTCGCTCTGGAACTCGTCAGGGTCACCGAGGCGGCCGCGATGTCCGCGGGCCGCTGGGTCGGCCGCGGAGACAAGAACGGCGCAGACGGTGCCGCGGTGCGGGCCATGCGCACCCTCGTCCACACCGTGTCGATGAACGGCGTCGTCGTCATCGGCGAGGGCGAGAAGGACGAAGCCCCGATGCTGTTCAACGGCGAGCGGATCGGCGACGGCACCGGTGCGGAGTGCGACATCGCCGTGGACCCGATCGACGGTACGACCCTGTGCGCCAAGGGCATGCCGAACGCCATCGCCGTACTCGCCGCCGCCGACCGCGGCACCATGTTCGACCCCTCCGCGGTCTTCTACATGGACAAGCTGGTCACGGGTCCCGACGCCGCCGACTTCGTCGACATCGACGCCCCCGTCTCGGTCAACATCCGCCGGGTGGCCAAGGCCAAGCGCTCCGCCCCCGAGGACGTCACCGTCGTCATCCTCGACCGGCCGCGCCACGAGGGCATCGTCAAGGAGATCCGGGAGACCGGCGCCCGTATCAAGTTCATCTCCGACGGCGATGTCGCCGGCTCCATCATGGCCGTGCGCGAGAGCACCGGCGTGGACATGCTGATGGGCATCGGCGGCACGCCCGAGGGCATCATCAGCGCCTGCGCCATCAAGTGCCTCGGCGGTGTCATCCAGGGCAAGCTGTGGCCCAAGGACGACGAGGAGCGGCAGCGGGCGCTCGACGCCGGGCACGACCTCGACCGGGTGCTGTCGACCGACGACCTGGTGAGCGGCGACAACGTGTTCTTCGTCGCCACCGGCATCACGGACGGCGAGTTGCTGCGCGGGGTGCGGTACCGCGCGGAGACCGCGACCACGCAGTCGCTGGTGATGCGGTCGAAGTCCGGCACGATCCGGCAGATCGACTCCACGCACCGGCTGTCGAAGCTGCGTGCGTACAGCGCGATCGACTTCGACCGCGCGAAGTAGCCGTACGGCAAGAAGGGGCGCCCCCGTTGTGCGGCGGGGGCGCCGTTCCTTTTCCGCGTGCGGTTCCGCTTCTCGCGCGTGGGGCCGGCGGCCGCGGGGCCGGAGGG
>NZ_JAAAXQ010000626.1 GCF_009916105.1 Streptomyces sp. GC420
GCACGACTGGCCACCTCGCTCGCCGCCGCGGCGCTGCTCATCGGCTGCGTCTCGGGTGGTGCCGAGCGGGCTCAGACCCTGATGACCTGCGGTCCGAGCAGTGAGTAGCGGTGGGCCTCGGACGTCGGCAGCCCGGTGTCGGTGACGATCGCCTCGAACTGGGTGACGTCCGCGAAGCGGCAGAAGCTCACGGCCCCGAACTTGGTGTGGACCCCGGAGAAGACGCGGCGCCGGGAGACCCTGATGACCTGTGCCTTGATCTCGCTGACCGCGGGGTCGGGCGTGGTGAGCCCGTACTCGCGGGAGATGCCGTTCGCGCCGACGTACGCCAGATCGATGACGAAGCCGGACAGCATGTGGGTCGCCCAGTGGTCGACCGTGGCCATGGTGCCGCCGCGCACCCGGCCGCCGAGCAGCAGCACGGTCATGTTGTCGCAGACCGCCAGGGCGCCGGCCGTCGCCAGGGACGAGGTGACGACGGTGAGAGGACGGTCGCGCGGCAGGGCGGCCGCGATGAGCTGCGGGGTGTAGCCCTCGTCGATGTAGACGGTCTCGGCGTCGCCCAGCAGGTCGGCCGCGGCTGCGGCGATCCTGGACTTCTCGGGGACATGCAGGGTGGTGCGCACGGCGAGTGTGGTCTCGAATCCCGCGCTCTCGACGGGATGGGCCCCGCCGTGGGTGCGCCGGACCAGCCCGTGCTCCTCGAGCAGGTGCAGGTCGCGCCGTACGGTCTCCTTGGAGACCCCCAGGTCGGCGGCGAGCTTCGCGACGTCGACGGAACCGCTGCGGCGTGCCGCATCCAGGATCGCGCGTCGTCGTTCCTCGGCGTCCACAGCGACACCTCCGTTTCGCGGCTCGGCACTCGACGCGTTCGCGCCCTTGCGAAGCCCTGCCCGTTCGGGCTCCTGTCGCAATTTCTACAAGTGCGTCGCCCCGCTGACCAGGCTCGTCGCAGAAGTCTTCGTGACCGGGTGTGCCCGTTTCCCGGCGGGTGTCCTCGCAGGACGATGGGGCAGCGGGCCGCCGGAGCGGCCGGGACCCCTGCCCGCTCGCGGCCCCGGCGTGCCCGTTCGCTGACCGTTTCGCCAGGGCGGCACCGGCCGGCCGACTACCCTCACCGCATGCTGATCGAACACCGGGGCCAGAGCCCTGTCGTCCCCGAGTCCGCCTACGTCGCACCCTCCGCCGTGCTGTGCGGCGCCGTCGTCCTGGGGGAGCGGGCGCGGGTGCTGCACGGCGCCGTCCTCACGGCCGAGGACGGCGAGGTGCGCACGGGGGACGACGTGGTGGTGATGGAACACGCGCTGGTACGGGGCAGGGCGGGACACCCCGCGGTGCTGGGCGCCGCGGTCCTCGTCGGACCGCACGCCCACGTCAACGGCGCGGTCATCGAGGACGAGGTGTTCGTGGCGACCGGCGCCTGCGCCTTCCCAGGGGCGGTCGCGGAGGCCGGCTCGGAGCTGCGGATCAACAGCGTGCTCCAGGTCAACTCCCGGCTCGCGGCGGGCGCCGTGCTGCCCATCGGATGGATCGCCGCGGGCGATCCGGCACGCCTGTTCCCGCCGGAACGGCACGACGAACTGTGGTCGGTGCAGCGGGAACTGGACTTTCCGGGCACGGTCTACGGGGTCCCGCGGGGGACGTCCATGCGGGAGTTGATGGCGGGTCAGGCGGATTTCTACGGGTCTCATCGAGCCGATCGGATCATCGGTGCCGATTCACCCGAGTGAACGGGTGAACGACTGACCGAGGGTCAACGTCCCCACCGATTCACAGGTTTGACGGTGTCCTAGCGGAATGCTTTATTCCGCAAAAAACCCTTGTCATGGACACTCCTCAGCGAGGTTACTGCGTGGTACCAATCTCCCCGCAGAGATCCTTACGACGGAGGTTCCATGAGACTTTCCAAGTGGTTCGCGTCCATCGCGTCCGCACTTTCCCTCGGCCTCGCCCTCGTGCTCACCGGTGCGGGAGTTTCCTACGCGGCCACCCCTGCCTACGTGGCGCTCGGCGACTCCTACTCCTCGGGGAACGGTGCCGGCAGCTACATCTCCTCGAGTGGCGACTGCTACCGCAGCACGAAGGCCTACCCCTCCCTGTGGGCGGCGGCCAACAACCCCTCCTCCTTCACCTTCGCCGCGTGCTCGGGCGCGGTGACCACCGATGTGATCAACAACCAGCTCGGAGCGCTCAACTCCTCCACGGGCCTGGTCAGCATCAGCATCGGCGGCAACGACGCCGGCTTCGCCGACGTCATGACGACCTGTGTGCTGGAGAGCACCACCAACTGCCTCAACCGGATCGACACGGCCAGGAGCTATGTGAACAACACGCTCCCGGCACGGCTCGACGCCGTCTACAGCGCCATCCGTGCGAAGGCGCCGTCCGCCAAGGTCGTCGTCCTCGGCTACCCCCGCTTCTACGAGATCAACTCCAGCCTGTGCATCGGCCTCAACAAGACCAAGAGGCAGGCCATCAACGCGGCTTCCGACCTGCTGGCCGAGGTCACCGCCAAGCGCGTCGCCAACCACGGCTTCACCTTCGGTGACGTCCGCACCACCTTCACCGGCCACGAACTGTGCTCGGGGTCGGCGTGGCTGCACAGTGTGACGCTGCCGGTCTACGAGGCGTACCACCCCAACGCGAGTGGCCACTCCGGTGGTTACCTGCCCCTCCTCCAGGCCAACGCCTGAACTTAAGGCACCCCCCGCACAGACTCACCCGCATCAGGCCCTACGAACGGAGCGACAGGCCTCGGCGATCCATGCCGAGGCCTCATGCTTTTCCCCCGTTCCCGTTCCCCCTTCCCCACCTTCCCTCCTTCCCTCCTTC
>NZ_JAAAXQ010000627.1 GCF_009916105.1 Streptomyces sp. GC420
CCCCCGGTTCTGTCCGCCTGGCCGGTGGACGGAATCTCATCCATTCGCCCGTCTGAGATCGCCGCCCTACCCCGACCCGCCTAACGTCTCCACCATCGAGGTGCATTTCTGGACATTTGTGGAAGAGTTCCGCAGCTGCTCCTCGGGGACCGGAGGAATGACCATGCGCGCGATACGTGCCGCGTCCGCCACAGCCGTGCTGGGCATCACCGCACTCACGCTCACCGCTCCCCCTCCCGCGGCCTCCGCCCAGGGAGCCACCCCTTCGTTCAGGTTCAGCGTCAACCCCGTCTCCGTCCCGCCGGGCGGCACCGTGACGCTCCGGGTGACCGACTGCGCGTACAGCGTCTCCGCGTCCTCGGGAGCCTTCGACACCGTGGCCGTCCCCCAGGGCCGGTCGGTGACCGCGACGGTCGACCCGTCCGCGAGGGCCGGCGCGGTCTACCCGGTCACCTTCGTCTGCAACGGCGAGACGGGCACGACCAACATCACCATCGCCTCCAGGACGCCCACCACCAGTTCCACGTCCCGCCCGCCCGCCACGCGTTCGTCCACGGCGGGCGCGGGCGTCAGGGGCGGCCTCGGCGGCAGTCGCGGCGGGGTGGACAGCATGGAGATCGCCATCGGCGCGGCGCTGGTCGGCGGCTCGGCGGGCGCCGCGTTCTACGTGCTGCGCCGTCGCGGGCGCCTGGGCCGGCACTGAGAGGCGCCCCCGGGCCGTGCGAGCGGCCCACCCCCTGGAAACCCCTGGAAATGGCTCGCGCCCCCGGCTCCTGCGAGAGCCGGGGCGCGGGCTTTTCAGTCGGCCCGGCCGGTCGGTTCGGCCGGTCAGGCCTTGCTGTTGCCGCCTGCGCGACGGCGCATGAGGTGGACGCCTCCGCCGACGACCGCGGCGACCACCATGCCGCCTCCGACCGCGAGCTCGGTGCTCGACGGACTCATCAGGCCGCCCAGACCGCCGCGCGCCGCGCCGGCGCCGACGACGGTGAAGGTGCCGCCCGTCTCCGAACGCCCGTCGCAGTGCGCGGTGATCTCGTACGCGCCGAGGACCGCGCCGCTCCGGATGGTCGCGGTGGCACGGTAGCGGTCGTGCTCACCGGTGGAGTGCAGCCGTTCGGTCCGCGTGAAGGCGGGCGAACTGACCGTGCCGTCCCCGCACCTGCCTCCCTCCACCGTCACGGACAGCGCGCCGCCCCTGACGACCGTCCTGGGCGAGGCGGTGATGCTGATCACCCCGAAGTCGTCGTTCCGGTCGCCCCTGTGGTTGTTGCCTCCCTGGCCACGGCCTCCCCCGTTGTCACCGCGGTCGTTGTCACGGCGGTCGTTGTCGTTGCGGCCGTTGCCTCCCTGGCCGTTGCCGCCGTTGCCGTTGCCGTCGTTGCCACTGCCCGTGCCGTTGCCGCTGACATTGACATTGACATTGGCGTTGCCGCCCTGACTGTCGGCGTCGCCGTTGTTCGGGTGGTGGTCCCCGCCCGTGCCGGCGGGGGGCAGATCATTGTGTCCCGCAGCGGTGTCCTGATTGAGGTTCTGGTCGATGCCCTGATTGACGCTGTTACCGGTGTCCCGGTACGGGCCGTCGTCCTGATCGCTCTTCGAATCGTTTCCGTGAGAGGTGCCCCGAGTGTCGTTCTGAGCGACGTTCTGGTTGATGTCCTGACCGGTACCGCGGTCCTGCTCTCCCTGGCCGGCCGGGCCGAACTCGTCGGTCCGCCCGAACTCGTCGGCCCGGCCGACTGAGCCCTGGCCGCTGCTGTAACCGTTTCCCTGTTCCCGGTCTTCACTGGCCACGGCTCCCGGGGCGGCCAACCCGATGGCAGCACCCGCCAATACGGCTGCCGCCAAGGCGCGAGAAGTACGCATGTTGAACCTCCGCGGAAAGCGCCCCGGGTCCTTTCCCGGTCACTCGGCGATCAGCGCCTCCCAGACCGACCATCAGGTCCCCACTCATGCGTACGCATTCCGGCGCTCGGCCGGATGGCCCCATGATCCGTGCGGTACCACCCGTTCGCCCTCGTCCCCTCGCCCTTCTTTTGCAGCGCGCTTAGTTTTCCCCTATACGCGATGGACTCGGGGCAGCCCCGCGTCGAGAGGGGATGAAATGCCGTCAGCGGACATGCGCCACGGACCGATGAGGCTGCCCCGCCGGAGGCGGGCACCATGGGGGGTCCTGGCCCTGATGATGCTGAGCGGCCTCGCGATGATGCGAAACGGCGTGGGAGAGGCCGAGGGCCCACCGCAACCGGCGTCGGCGACGGCCTCGGACACCCGCGACCACCCTCCCGAGGTACCCGCCACCTTCACCGCGGCGGAACCGCTGTTCTTCTCCCCGCCGCAGCGGGTGCGCATCCCCGCGATCCAGGTGGACGCTCCGGTCACCGCGGTCGGCCTGGACGCGGAGGGCTGGGTGGACGCCCCGCCGGCCGAGGAGAACAACATGGCGGGCTGGTTCACCGGCGCGGTCTCGCCGGGCGAGGTGGGCACGGCGGTCGTGGTCGGCCACGTGGACAACATGACCGGGCCGGCGGTGTTCTACGGTCTCGGCGCCCTGAAGAACGGGCATCTGATCGAGGTCCCCCGCACCGACGGCCGCACCGCCGTGTTCGAGGTGTACAGCGTGGAGGTCTTCTCCAAGGAGCAGTTCCCCGGCACCCGCGTCTACGGCAGCACGGGCGTCCCGGAGCTGCGCGTCATCACCTGCGGCGGGGCCTTCACCCGGGACGCCGGATACAGCGGGAACGTCGTGGTCTTCGCCCGTCTCACCGACGTGCGCTGACGGCGTGACACCCGGGCGCACGGCCAGGGGCCGTGCGCGGGGAGGGCTCGGGG
>NZ_JAAAXQ010000628.1 GCF_009916105.1 Streptomyces sp. GC420
GGACATGCCGAGCGGTATGCCGACGGACATGCCGAGCGGCGCGCCTTCCGGTCGGCCCAGCGGTATGCCCTCGGGCGGTCCGGGCGGGGGCGACTGAACCGTCGCCCCGCCGGAGGAGCCACGTCACATCCTCACCGTCAGTCCTCCGGGGGCCGCGGCATCAGGACGACCTCTGCCCATACCTGTTTGCCGCCGCTGGTCGGCGTCGTCCCCCAGGCATGGGCCATCGCGGACACGAGGAGGATCCCGCGCCCGCCGGTGGCGTGCCAGCTCGGCGTCGTGGGCTTGATCGGGGTGCGCGGCGAGGCGTCCGTGACGGTGATCCGCAGCCGCCCGTTGTGGTGCGCCAGGTCGAGGCGGATGTGCCCGTCGGTGTGGATGAGCGCGTTGGTGACCAGCTCGGAGACGATCAGCAGGGCCGTGTCGATGTCGTCCGCCGCCAGGCCCCACCTGCGCAGGGTGCGCGCGGTGAAGCGGCGCGCGTGCAGGGCTGCGTCGGGCAGCCGCCACACCGTCCAGCTCTCCCGTACGGGCAGCTGGGCCATGCCGTCGTAGCGCAGCAGGAGCAACGCGATGTCGTCGTTCCTGGGGGCGTCGTGCAGCAGCGCGTCGGCGGCCTGGTCGAGGCGGGACGGATCGATGCCCGCCAGCGCTGTGCGCAGCAGCGCCAGGCCGTCGTCGAGCGGGAGGCCGGCCGACTCGACCAGGCCGTCCGTGGTCAGGGCGACGACGGTGCCGGGAATCAGGCGCAGCGGCGTCAGCGGGAACTCGGCGTCGGGCAGCACACCCAGCGGCGGCCCGCCCTCCTCGTCCACGAGGCGGGTGCCGCCGTCCGCCAGGCGCAGGACGAGGGGCAGGTGCCCGGCGCGCACGCACCAGCCGGCCCCCTCCTCCAGGGAGATCTCCGTGTAGCAGCAGGTGGCGAAGAGATCGGTCTCCATCCCGGCCAGCAGCCGGTTGGCGTGGGAGACGACGACGTCCGGGGGATGGCCCTCCACGGCGTAGGCGCGGATCGCGGCCCGCATCTGGCCCATCAGGGCGGCCGCCTGGGCATTGTGGCCCTGGACGTCGCCGATGACGAGGGCGACTCGGTTTTCGGGCAGTGGGATGACGTCGTACCAGTCCCCGCCGACGTTCAGCCCCACGGTGGCGGGCAGGTAGCGTGCCGCCGCCACCGCGCCGGGCAGCAGCGGCAGCCGCCGCGGCAGCAGGCTGCGCTGGAGCAGACCCACCAGCTCGTGCTCGGCGTCCAGGGCACGTACCCGCATCAGCGCGCCGCCCGCCAGGCCCGCGGCCGCGGTCAGCAGCGTGCGCTCGTCAGGGCCGGGCCGGAAGGGCTCGTCCCAGCCGATCAGTGCCACCCCGACGGTGCGCCCCGCGGCGGGCAGCGGCAGGATCGCCAGGGCACCGGGGCCCACCGTGGCCAGGGCCGGCTCCAGCGGGGTGCCGGCGGGGAACACCGTGACCCGGCCGTCCTCGACCACCTGCGCGAGTGTCGGCATGGCGCGTATGGGGGCATCGGGCCACTGGGTGCGCCACTCGCTGCGCCACAGATCGGGCCAGGCGTCCGGCTCCGGCGGGTCCAGGACGGTGACCACCAGCCGGTCGGCCTCGGTCTCGGCGACCGCGATCCGGGTGGCGCCCAGGCGCTGGCGCAGGGCGGAGGCGACTGCGGAGCTGACGTCGCGGACGGTGCTGATGCCGGCCAGGGCCGCGGCGAGCTGCTGGATGCGCCGGACGTCCCCGGTGCCGGCCGTGCGCGCGGTGGTCGCGTCGGAGACGGTGCCGAGTATCTGCGCGGGCCTGCCGTCGGGGCCGGGCCGGAGCCGGCCGCGCAGATGCAGCCACCGCAGCTCGCCCGAGGGGCGGCGGATGCGGAACTCGAGCTCGCGCTGCCCGGTGGCGGCATGGGCCGGCTCGACCACGGACATCACGGTCGGAAGGTCCTCGGGCACGGTCAGCGCCAGCAGGCTCTCGACCTTGCCGTCGAAGTCCTTGGTCAGCCCGAACTGTTCCAGCACGCCCTCGCCGGCCTGGAGCCGGCCGGAGCGCAGGTCGAGGCTGAAGGCGTTGCCGGCGACGCCGTCGGCGGTCTCGGCCGGCGGGGCGCCGCCACCGGGCGGGCCGGGAAGCGCCGAGGCGAGGAGTTCCAGGCAGGCGCGCCCGGTGGCGTCGAACCCTCTCTCGCCCTCGCGAACCACCACCAGCCAGCCTCCTGGTGTCTCGCCCACCCCGCGCAGGGGCAGCAGACCGAGCTGCAGCCTCTCGGGCGGGGTTGCGGGGTGCGCGTGGCCGAGGTCCAGGAAGGCGGCGGCCTCCCGGCCCACCGGCCACACGGAGTGGCCGGCGTTCACCGCGACGGACCACGGCTCGGTGGCCGGACAGCGATCCGGCAGCGCGTACACGGAGCGTGGCACCCCGGCGGAGGCGGTCAGCCGGCCCCCCCCGCCGTCGGGAGGGGCGTAGACGGCGGCCAGCGCGGCGCCGGAGAAGACCAGCACCAGCTCCAGCACCGCCCGTGTCCGCTCGTCGGCCGGGAGATCGGAGGGCAGCGCCTCCAGGGCGGATTCGGCACGCGCCGACCCGGCTCCTGTCTTCACCGCGCCATCACCCGCCATTTCGCCATTACACCGTCTCTCACCCACTGCGCGCAGCAGGTGTGCCGGTCCCGCGTGCCTTGGGTTCCCCGATCGGTTCCGGCCACGCGTTCCGGCAGCCCCCGGTACGGATCGCCGCCCGCCGCCGCGGACTTCGAGGCGCCACGGCGGCGGACGGCGCGGGCGGGCCCGTCGGAGGGCGGGGGCGTTTAG
>NZ_JAAAXQ010000629.1 GCF_009916105.1 Streptomyces sp. GC420
GGGCTGCCCGATGCCGACACCTACGGCATCGGGCAGCCCCGCCGTGAACCCGTACGGGCGTGCGCCGTCCATGGCTCTCCCGACGCGAACGGGGGCGCTGCCGGAACCGGCCCTCCTACGGGGAGTCGGCTCGGAAGGGCTTGCCCCGGCACCAGCCGCGTGCGGGTCGATCAGGCTTCGTAGGCAACCAGCGCCATCATCCCCGCCTCGCCGTGGTAGGCGTTGTGGCAGTGCAACATCCACTGCCCCGGGTTGTCGGCGTCGAAGAACACCGACACTGTCTTCATCGGCAGCACAATCGTGGTGTCCTTGCGCGGTCCGGCGCTGCCGAGCTGGTAGGTGTGGCCGTGCAGGTGCATCGGGTGCCACATGGTGGTGGTGTTGACGAAGTCGAGCCGGACCCGCTGGCCCTGCTCAACGGTGATCGGATGCGCGGTCGGGTCGTTCATGTCGAACCGCTTGCCGTTGATGGCCCAGTCGTACGTCATCATGCCGCCGGTCAGCTCGATGCGGTGGACCTGATCCGCCGTCTTCGGCGCCAGACGCACGTCGTCCGCGGCGCGCAGGCGCGACGCGGTCGTGATCGTTCCGTTCAGCTCCTGCGGGCGTGTCGTCGGCTTCGGCACACGGCCCGATCCTGTGCGGACCAGCGCCATACCGGTAGCGTTCTTGCCCTCTGCCAGTGCGACGAGGGGGAACACGCCATCGCCCAGGGTGACGAGGGCGTCGTAGCGCTCGCCCATGCCGATGAGGACGGCGTCGACCTGCTGGTGCCGGATCGGGAAGCCGTCGGTGTGGGTGAGGGTGAGCTTGTGGCCGCCGAGGGCGACGCGGTACGCGGTGTCGCCGCCGGCATTGATCAGACGCAGCCGGACGCGCTTGCCTGGCTTGGTTCGGAAGACCTCCGGGTCGGCCGGGACACGGCCATTGATCAGGTGGTGGGGATACTTCACGTCGCCTGCGTCGCCTCCGAGCAGTCGGCTCCGGGCGCCCATCAGCATGAACTTCGACGACATGCCTGAGCCGGAGGACGGGGACGGTGAGGTGCTCGTCGCCCCCGTGCCGCTGCCCATGTCCATCCCTGCCATGTCTCCCATGTCGTGGCCCTCGTGGCCGGAGGAGCTGCCGGATTCCTCGCCCATGTGCATCCGGCCCATGCCCTGCTTCAACTCGGCGAAGGCGTCGTCCGGGCTGCCGATGACGCCGTCGAGCCAGTCGTCGAGGACGATCACCCACTCCTCGTCGTACGACAACGGCTCCCTCGGGTCCTCCACGATCAACGGCGCGTACAGGGCCCGGTCGAGCTGCACACCGACGTGCGGGTGGAAGAAGTAGGTCCCGGGGGTGTCGGCGGTGAACCGGTAGGGGAAATTGCGTCCTGCCCGGACGGCTGTCTGGGTGGCCGGCGGTACGCCGTCCATGTCGTTGCGCAGGGCGATGCCGTGCCAGTGGATGGAGGTGGTGGTCTGCTTGGGCAGCTGGTTGGACAGCGTGACGTCCAGTGTGTCACCGGCCGCCACTCGCAGTTCCTTGCCCGGCAGCCGGCCGCTGAAGGCCCAGGTCCTGGCCGTGATCCCGGCGCCCAGTTCGACCGTGGCCTGAGCGGCGGTCAGGGTCAGTGGGTGGGTCTTGCCACTTCTGGCGCGCTTCGCATCGGCGGCTGCGACGGCCGGCCCGGAGGGGCTGACCAGGGCGGGCGTGCTGCCGGAGCCGCTGCAGGCGGCGAGCGCGCCCGCGCCCGCGACGCCGAGCCCGGCCAGCAGGACGGAGCGGCGGTTCATGCTGTTCACAGAGGGTGTCCTTCTTCTCGATATCGCTGTTGTCCGGTCGCGTGCAGGCGCGGCTGAGCGCGCGCGTGAGCGCGTGCAGCCGCGGGCGCGGCCTACAGCAGCAATCGAGAGAGAACGGAAAGATCGGGTGGGGCCCGGCCTGTGGTTCCCGGGACGTCACGGCCAGCGGCTGCACCGGAACCCGGGGCCGGGGCGCAGTCGATCGAGGGCTCGTGGTCGGGCGGGAGCTTCATGCTGCCGGTGTCGGCGGCGGCGCAGTGCTGCATCGCTGTGCCTGAGCACGCCCCGTCATCGTCATGAGCCGCAGTTGAGGTTGTGACGCCGGGCGGCATGGCGTGTCCGCTCGTGTGGACGGACATCGCGAGCGTGGTCGTGTGGTGCGTGCCCTCCATGGCCCGGGCCGGCGGCACGTGCGTGAGCGCGGCGGCCGTTTCGTGGTGGACGAGAACCGCGAGCGCCGCCACCAGCGCGATGACGGCAGCGCGTGTCCACCGGAGCGCGGCGCCGCGAGCACCGCCTGGCCGGTGGTCGGCTGTCGTCATGGCTTCCGTCCGTTCGCAATGTGACACGGCTGGTCGCCGTCAATATACCCGGCAGGGGTAAGGGGGACGACTGGGATGCGGGGGGCACTGGGTGGTGGCTACAGACGCAGTGCGCGGCGCAGGGTGTCGTTGAGTTCTGCGAACTTGTCCTCGGCCTGCTCGGGGTCGGTGCGGGCGGCGTTGGTGACGCAGCTGCGGACGTGGTCGTCGACGAGCCCGAGGGCGACTTCCTGCAGGGCGCGGCCGGCGGCGGTGATCTGGGTGAGGACGTCGATGCAGTAGCGGTCGTCGGCGACCATGCGGGAAATGCCGCGTATCTGGCCCTCGATCTTGTTCAGGCGGGCCAGGTGGTCGGCCTTGTGGTCGGCGTAACCGGGTGCCTGGTCGCGGGTGTCGCGTGGGGTGGCCGGAGCGGTGGTCATCGGGGTTCGCCTCCCTCGCGGGTGCCGCGGGTGCCGCCGGTGGTGGGGGCGGGGT
>NZ_JAAAXQ010000062.1 GCF_009916105.1 Streptomyces sp. GC420
ATCCACCGCCCGCCCCGCAGCCGCCGCCGGACCCGCCGCTCCCGCACCACACCACGACCGGGAAGTGGTCGCCGCTCGAGGAGGGGGAGTGGGTGTGGGAGGGTGAGGAGGCCGTGACGTGGCGTGCCCCGCCGCGGGCACGGGCCGCGGTGCTCAGATGGGCCCGCAGCAGCGGATCGGCCACCATCCGGACACCGCCCACCGCGACCTGCTGCGCGGGATCGGTGCTCCCATGGGTCGCCGGGCCGTACTCCCTCAGGGCCTGCCGACCCGCCGGGGTGATCCGGCGGCCGGTCATGGAGCCGCACACCAGACCGATGATCAGGCCCGTGATCAGCCCCGGCGCCAGCAGCAGCACGAAAGGCAGCTCCAGGTCGGTGTCCGACTCGAAGGCCACGTACTGGAGGAAGGTCAGTACCAGCGCCACCGGGAAGCCCAGGAAGGACAGCGCGGCGAGGATCGCGGCCGGGGTGCGGGCGCCCCGCGCGGTGCGGGGCGGCGCCAGCAGGCCGCGGGCAGCCAGCAGGTCACCGATCCCCTGTACGGCCTGACTGCGCATCACGCCGGCCCGCAGCCACTGGAGGGCCCCGCTGGGTGCGGAGGCGTGCACCGTCAGCAGGGCTTCCTCGACGGGGTGCTCGGGCACCACGCCGGGCTCGATGCGGACGATGCCGGGCCCGGCGAGGACGAGCCGCCCCCGGGCGTGCATGGCCGCGATGACGGTGTCGGCGACCCTGCCGGGCCCGCCCGCGAGGAAGGCCGCCTCCAGCACATCGCGCACCCGCCGGTCGGCGGGGGCGTTCCGGCCGACGCGGTTGGCTCTGACGGCGGCGGTGACCGCGGCGACGGCGAGGCCGCCGAGGACCAGGTAGCAGAGCACGAGGAGGAGGATCATGCGCCCACCTCCAGCGACTCGCCCCGCGACTGGTTCCGCGCGTGCCCCTGTGCCTGCGCCTGCGCCTGTGCCGGCGACTGCGCCTGCGTCTCGGGCCGCGCGTGTGCCTGCGCTTGCCCCTGCCTCTCGGACCGGGCGTGTGCCTGTGCCCGCGACTGCTCCTCGTCGTGGCGGTGCCGGTGGCCGGCGGGTCCGCGGCGCAGGGCGCGGCGGGCCGCGCGGGCGAGCCGCGCCGCCGGGTTGGCGGACAGCGGGGCCGGTCCCGAACGCTCCTCCCACCACCGGGTCAGCCGTCGCCGCGTGCCCGGGTCCTCCGGTTCGCCGGCCATCAGCAGGTGCTCCGCGAAGTCCAGCGCGTCCCTGCGGTACCCGGCGCGCATCGGGCGGACCTGCGCGTACTCCAGGAAGGCCCTGCGGTAGTTGTCGCCGAGGATGGACGGCAGTTCGGGTGCGACCTTCCCGACCACCTGGCAGCGCTTGGCCGCCAGCGCCCTGCTCTGCACCAGCACCCGGCCCCGGTCGAAGCCCTCCGGCACCGGTGTGCCGGCCGCGAGCGCCGACAGCAGCGCGGTCTGTGCGAGCGCGAGCCGCTCCCTGACCGCCCCGGGCCCGTCGCCCGGAGCGCCCTCCACGGCGCCCCCGGCCGCGCGGGCCGCCCCGGAACGCGACCGGGCCGCGGCCTCTGCCGCAGGCGCCCCGGCTGCCGCCCGCCGTGCCGGCGCCGCCACCGACACCGTCTCCCGGATCGCGTCCAGTTCCGCGGCCAGTTCGGCCGGCGCCGGGAAGCTCTCGTCGCGTTCCAGCAGAACCCCGGGCGGCACGGTCCTGGCGCAGAGTTCGGCGAGTACGTCGAGGACCGGCCGGGTGACCGGGTGGGCATGGGTGTCGTGCCAGACGCCGTCACGCTCGATGCCGCCCGCGACATGCACGTACGCGATGGCCTCGACCGGCAGTTCGTCCAGGGCCGCGACCGGGTCCTCGCCGCGGTTGACGTGGTTGGTGTGGAGGTTGGCGACGTCGATGAGCAGCCGTACGCCGGTGCGCTCGACCAGTTCGGCCAGGAACCGGCCCTCCGTCATCTCCTCGCCCGGCCAGGAGAGCAGCGCGGCGATGTTCTCCAGGGCCAGCGGCACCGGCAGCGCGGCCTGCGCGATCCGGACGTTCTCGCACAGCACGTCGAGGGCGTCCCTGGTGCGCGGCACCGGCAGCAGGTGCCCCGCCTCCAGCGGACGCGAGGCGGTCAGCGGCCCCCCGGCCCGTACAAAGGCGATGTGCTCGGTGACGAGCGGCGCGCCGAGTGCCTCGGCCCGCTCGGCGAGCGCCGTCAGCCGGGCCTCGTCGGGGCGGTCCGCGCCGCCCAGGCCGAGCGAGACGCCGTGTGGGACCACCGTGACACCGCGTTCGCGCAGCCGTGTCAGGGAGTCCGGCAGATGGCCGGGGCAGATGTTCTCCGCGACGACCTCGACCCAGTCGATGCCCGGCAGTTCCTCCACGGCCCCCGAGATCTCGGGCCGCCAGCCGATACCCACACCCAGACGCTTCATGCTCCCCCTCCTTCACACCGCCTCACCTCGGCGGGTGCAGGTGTCATGGCCCCGGAGAATGCGTCCGAACCCGCCGGAGGAGACGTTCAGAGCTTCATTTGAGGTTCCCGTGACCGGCGACGGGCCCGCCACCGGCTCCCGGGCGGGTCCCCCGGGCCGCCACCGGGCCCCGGCTCCCGGGCGGGAACCCGGCGGTCCTCGGCCGTCCCGAGCGGCGCCCTCCTGGACCCGCCCGAGCGGGCCTTGGTTTTCTGTGTGGGCGAGAAGTCGCAGATTCAGGCCCTGGACCGGTCCCAGCCGGTGCTGCCGGTGATGCCCGGCGTCCCGCAGCGGGTCACCCACGGCTGCGCGCGGGCGGGCACCACCAACGAAGGCGGCGGCGTTCGGCAACGCACGCCGAGCGAGGATCGGCACGCATACGGCTCGCGCTGGGCTGGGTCGGGTCCGCGGCATCCGGTGAGCGAGGGACCGCCACGATTGCCTGGCGGCGGGTCCGACGCGGTGGCAGGCGGCGCGCGGGGGGCTGCGCCGAGAATCTCGACACGGCAACCGCGTTCCTGCACACTGACCAGCGCGGCGGGGAAGCAGGCATCCGGTGCGCTCCTGGCGGGCACGGCGAACAGAGAAGACGGGAGTGCCGGTGGGGAACGCGGCCGCGGACGCAACCGGGCAGAGCAAGCGCGAACCGCCGTCGGCGGAGCCGCGGGCCCAGGGACGAGGAAGCCGCACAGGTCCGCTCGCGCACAGCCCCGGTTCACAGCTCCCCCGGACGGGACAGCCCGGCAAGATCCGCCGCGTCCCCCAGTCCGGCAGCGGACCCGTGCTGGGCCGGGCACTGCAGATCCTCGGCGCTTTCAGCACGGACCGCCCCGAGATGTCGTTGAGCGAGCTGTCCCGAAAGTCCGGTCTTCCGGTGTCGACCGTGCACCGGATGCTGGGCGAGCTGACGGCCTGGGGGGCTCTGGAACGCGGTGCAGACGGCCGCTACCGCGTTGGCCTGCGGCTGTGGCAGGTCGGCTCGCTGGCACCGCGCAGCCAAGGACTGCGGGAACACGCGATGCCGTTCCTGCAAGACCTTTCCCAGATCACCCGCGAGAACGTGCAGTTGGCTGTGCGTGAAGGGACCGAACTCGTCTTCGTCGAGCGCATCGCCGGGTCCGGTGCGGTACCCGTACTCACCCGCGTGGGCGGGCGGTTCGCCCTGACAGCCACCGGCGTCGGACTGGTGCTGCTCGCGCATGCCCCAGCCGAGGTGCAACAGCAGGTGCTCACCGGCCCCATCGAGCACTTCACCTCCCGCACAATCACTGATCCGCAGGTGTTGCGTCGCATGCTGACCGACATCCGGACCAACGGCTACGCAGTCAGCGAGCGTCAGGTCACGATGGATTCACTGTCGGTCGCCGCCCCGGTGCGCGACGGTGAGAACGCGGTGATCGCCGCGGTGTCACTGGTGGTTCACCACGGCAGTGCCTCCCCGCGTGCCCTGGCGCAACTCGTCTGCACCAGCGCCCGGGCCATCTCCCGCGCCATGGCCGCCCCGCGCGCCTGAGGTCACCGCCCACTCGACCTTTCAGGCGCGTGACTGCGGGCGGCGGAACACCGTCTGTCGCCCCACGCCCCGCACACACCCACGCACGCACGCCCCGCACACACCCACGCCCCGCACACACGCACGCCGGTGAGCACTTCGACAATGTTTCCCGGCATCCGGAAAAGAGCCTGGGCGACAGGGTCGGCCCAGCGGCACCATGAACCGACAAGTCGACGTCCGGACCGCCACTCGCCGACAGGCGCCGGCCAGTGCGCGCCGCGGCTTCGACGCCGCACCGCACACGGCCACAGAGAACTGCCGCACCCCGCCCCCTTTGGACTTGCCGACTGTTGCGGCCCAGGCCCGCCGAGAACGGGCACCGGCCCCCCTACCTCAAGGGAACAACCATGACCGCTTTCGTGCGAAATCAGTGGTACGTCGCCGCTCACGGCCGCGAGGTCGGGCGCGAACTCCTCGGACGCACCGTACTGGGTGAGCCGATCCTGCTGTACCGCACCCAGGACGGCCGGCCCGTGGCGATGTCCGACCGGTGTGTGCACCGCCGGTTCCCCCTGTCCCAGGCACCGAGCCGCCTGGACGGTGATCAAGTGATGTGCGGCTACCACGGTTTCACCTACGGCACCGACGGCGGCTGCGTCTTCGTACCCGGACAGCAGCGCATCCCCCGCACGGCACGCCTGAAGACCTTTCCGGTCATCGAGCAGGACTCCTTCGTATGGGTGTGGATCGGCGACCACGAACCCGGCGACATCGTGCCGCCGCGTGCCCCCTGGCTGGACTCCCCCGACTACACCGTCGTGTCCGGGATGGAGCCGATCGACGGCAACTACGGGCTGCTCGTCGACAACCTCATGGACCTCTCCCACGAGACCTACCTGCACAGCGGCTACATCGGCACCCCGGAGGTCGCGCAGACGCCCATCACCACCGAGGTCGACGACGCGGCCGGCATCGTCTACGTGAGCCGGCACATGGACGACGCGGAGTGCCCGCCGTTCTACGCGAAGTCCACCGGCATCGAAACCCGGATCACCCGGTGGCAGGACATCGAGTACCACGCCCCGGGCCTTTACCTGCTCCACTCCCGCATCGCCCCCGTCGGCGCACCCGGCCCCAACCCGGACGGCAGCGACCCGCACGCCTTCCATGTGGAGGTCGTCTACGGCATCACCCCCTCCACCGAGCGGACCACGTACGACTTCTGGGCGGTCGCCCGCGACTTCGCCCTCGGCGACGAGAAGGTCACCGAGTTCCTGCACACCAACAACCACACCGTGGTCATGCAGGACGTGGTGGCTCTCAACGTGTTGCAGAAGTCCCTGGACACCGAGAAGGCCGGCTACCAGGAGCTGAGCATCAACATCGACACCGGCGGCCTCGCCGCCCGGCGGATCCTCGCCCGTCTGGCACAGACCGGTGCGGATCAGCCGGCCACGGTGGCCCGATGAAAGCCCTCCACCCCGCCGTCCTGATGGGCGACGGCATCTTCCGTATTCACTGGCTGCTGGGCACGGACCGGCTGCTGGCCGTCTGCCACTGCGGGACCGAGCGTCAGTTCGAGGACCCGGAGGAGCTGTGGGACTGGCTGCTGGGCCATCCCGAAGACCACCACCCCGGCACCGCCGTCGAGCCCGGCGGGTCCCACACGACCCGTCCCCGGCCGCACCCCGTCCCAGGCACAGCGAAGGATGAACCGTGACCGCCATGATCACCCCGGGCGTCGCGGCCGAGGTCGAACTCGATCTGACCGTGGCGCGCAAGGAGGCCGTCGCGGAGGGCGTCGTACGCCTGACACTCACGCATCCCGGCGGATCACCGCTGCCGGAGTGGACCCCAGGCGCCCATGTCGATCTGCGTCTCGGGCCCGGCCTGGTACGGCAGTACTCGCTGTGTTCCGATCCGGCCGACCGCTCCTGGTGGCAGGTTGCGGTCCTGCGGGAACCGGAGAGCCGCGGCGGCTCGGAACAAGTCCACGAACACCTTCACGAAGGGACCCAGGTGCGGGTCCGCGGGCCACGCAACCACTTCCCACTGGAGACATCACCCCGATACCTGTTCATCGCAGGTGGCATCGGCATCACCCCGATCCTTCCCATGATCGGCCAGGCGGAGCGGCACGGCGCCACCTGGCACCTGGCCTACGGCGGACGCAGACGCGCCACGATGGCGTTTCGTGAACAGCTCCAGGCGGCGTACGGAGAGCGGGTCACCCTCCATCCCCAGGACGAGTGCGGCGCACTCGACCTGAACGGGCTGCTGGCCACCCCCCGGCAGGACACGCTGGTCTACTGCTGCGGGCCCGAGGGTCTGCTGAAGGCCGTGGAGCGGCACTGCTCACCCACCTGGCCGCCGGGCGTACTGCGCCTGGAGCGGTTCGCTCCCAGGGACCGAGGCCCGCAGGGTCCCGACGAGGCGTTCGAGGTGGAGCTCGCCCGCAGCGGTGTCACGGTGTCCGTGCCGCCGGACCTGAGTGTCCTCCAGGCCGTCGAGGAGGCGGGTGTGCCGGTGCTGTCCTCCTGTCGAGAGGGCACCTGCGGCACCTGCGAGACCGCCGTCCTGGACGGGGCCGTGGATCACCGTGACTCCCTGCTCACCCCGGACGAACAGGCCACCAACGACACCATGTTCATCTGCGTCTCGCGTGCCGCCTGCCCCCGCCTCGTCCTGGATCTCTGACGGCCCGCCGCTGCACGTGGCGCCGCGCGAGACTGATCGGTCACCAGGGCGAGTTCAGAAGATCCGCTGTGATCCGACATCGGCTTCCGGACTGGTCCGGCCCCGGCTTCGCCGGGACGGCTGTGCCCAGCCCCGGCCCGGCCCGGGCGCTGGTGGCCGAGTCCACCTGCCCGGCGATCCGCAGGGTACGGGTCGAGTGCCTTACGGCATGGTCCCGGCTGCTGCCCGCCAGACGGCCCGGCCTCACTTCAGGTGCCGGTCCAAGAACCGGCACCCGTCCTCCAGTTCGAACCACGGGGTGCCGGTGTGCCCTCCCGGATTGGCGTGCAGTGTCTTCTCCTTGCTGCCGAAGGCGTCGAACAGGTCCAGGGCCCGTTCCGGGGGTTCCCCTCGTCGTCCCACTGCAGCAGGAACAGCAGCGGAATGGCGACCTGCCGGGCCTCCTCGCGCTGGGCTCGGGGCACGTACCCCCCGGCGAAGAAGCCTGCGGCAGCGATGCGCGGCTCGACCACCGCCAGCCGAATGCCGAGGGCGGTCCACCCCCCGGAGTACCCGACCGGGCCGCAGATCTCGGGCAGCTCGAGGAGGGTGTCCAGAGTGGTCTGCCATTCCGGGACGGCCTTTTCGACCAGCGGGCCGATGAAGGACTCAAAGATCTCATCGACCGGCCCGCCGGCCTGCATCGCCCGGCGGAGGTCGGCGCGGGCCCGCTCGTCGGCGGCGGAACGGGGACGGTCGCCGCACCCGGCGGCGTCGATGGTGGCCACCGCGTAGCCGCGAGCCGCGGTGTACCGGGCCCGGGCCACCAGCCGGGGCTCCGCCTTGGGCAGGCCGTTGTTGTGGGCCATCAGGACCAGCGGGGCCGGTGCGGATCCAGGCGTCCACAGTGTGCCGGGGATCTCGCCGAGGGTGAATTCGCGCTCGAGGACGCCGTCGTCGAGGAGTTGTTCAGAGATGAATCGCACGGCCGTGCCTTTCGGGAGGGCTCAGAGACGGCGCTCCCGGACGACCTATCGCCCGACCGTGACCCCGGAGGGGAGCACCCATGTCGATACTGCGTTCACGGGTACCACCTCCTCGTTCTCTCGCACGGCCTCCGGGAGACTGGTGCCGCGTCAGCCAGGGTTCGCCCCGTCGCGACGCCCTGCACGGCACTCGCCCGCAGCCATCCGGGTGCGGGAGGTACCCACACGCTGCGTGGCCGAAAGCCCGAGCAGGCCCACTACGAGGGCTTCCGGCCGCCTTGCGACGCTCCCCCTGCCTCCGGCGGGAGGTGCCCCCGGCACCGGACGCCGCTCCTCAGCGGGCAAACCCCGACCGACGCGGCACTGGCAACGGTCGCCCGTGGCCCGCCAACGGGCTTTTTGCGGAGGCTCCGTGGCCGGACGCCGCCTCACCGCATAGGCCACGGTCTGAGGACCGACGGCAGGTCGCCGACGATGCTGCTGCCAACCCCACGCTGCGGCCGACCCGGATGTATCGAATCCTCACCGCTGCCGGCTTGTGACACCACTCAGGTCCGGAACCCGTTTTCTCCCGGTTCTCTCGGAAGTGGCGAGGCGTGGTCGGTGAATACCGTCATGCCGAGGTCAACCTGGGGGGCGGCCGTCGGCGGCCAAGTCGCCATCCAGCGCGAGCGGTACGGCCTGCACATCGCCCGTGACGCGCCGCGGCACCGCCGCACGACGCACGACGATGCCGCGATGGGTGCCGGGAGCGGTTCTGGCGGTCCTCAGGAGGGTGAGGGCCGGCCCGTCGGGACCTGGAAGTCCCTCGGGTCCTGGGTGATCGGCGGGGCCGACGGCCGGGACGTGGTGTCGATGTCGCCGTTGGGCTGGACGGCGCTGGCCGAGGGCGGCAGCACGCCCGGGTCCGGCGGCGGCGGGCCGGTCGGGCTGGCCGTGCTGCCGTTGGCGGCTTCGTTGGCGATCGCGTCGAAGTCGACGAGGCCGGTGTTCTCCAGCACCGTGATGTGGTCGAGGACGGTCTGGTTGGCGTCGTTGGCCAGCTGGCGTATGAGCGTGTTGCGGGTGGTGTGCCGGACCTCGGCGATCACCCCGAACACCTTGCCGTGCGCGTTGCGCAGCAGGTTCGCGAACTTGCGCTCGTACTCCTTGCCGCCGGCCGCGGTCAGCTCGTCGAGCCAGCCCTGCTGCTGCTCCGTGGGCTGGTTCGGCAGCTCGACGCCGAGCTTCGCGGCGATGGACCGGGCCCGCTGGTCGAGGTCGGTGTGACCGACGATGAGGTGGTCGCCCGCCTCCACGATGGCCTCGCTGGGAGCGCGTTCGATGGCCTGCTGCCCGGCGGGCAGCTCCCACAGACCGGCCAGCCGCACCTTCACCAGGAAGTCCCGGTCGAGGGCGGAGAGCGGACCCCACTGCGTCGCGACGGTCGACGCGTTGAGGTTCGCCTGGCCGGTGCCCGAGCGGTTCGCGTACGACCATACGGGGAAGGCGAGCGAGGCTATGGTCACGACCAGCGCCGCGACGATGAGAGCGGTTCCGTTGATGCGTCGCAAATCTCTCTCCTGGGCCAATTCGTGTCACGACCGTCGAGACCGCGGGCCGGGTTCGGCAGCCCCGCTCTCCCGATCGGCCCGATGGCGCGGTCGCAGGAGGATACGGGCGCTGAGCGGGCTGTGTTCAATGCCGTGACGTGGTGTGTCTCACGTCTCTGGCAGGCGCCGGTTCCTGTCGTGTTCCCTGTCCTGCTGGTTCCGCCACGAGTCGGTGCGGGCGTTCGTGCTCGCGGTCGTCCCCGGGGGCGTGTCCGCGGTCGGGCCGTCCCGGCGTGCGCGCAGCGCCGGACGGTCGGCGCCCACCGTGCACGAGCCCGGAGCGATCTCAAGGACTACCCGCGAAACTCCTGCACATGGAGGACGCGCAACCCGGTACCGCGCCTATGACGCGCGGTACCGGCTGCTGTACGTCGTCATGCTCATGCGGCGGCGGCTTCTGCGAACCGGGCCAGGGTGCCGGCCCAGGCCGCGGGGGACTCGAAGAGCGCGCGCATGGCCTCCGCCTGCTTGCCGTAGCGCTCGAGGTGGCGGTGCGTCAGGCTGACGTGGGTGCGACCGGGTGCCTCCTCCGTGAAGGTCACCTCGACCTCGGTCTCGAAGCCGGGGTCGTACTTCCACTCGGCGCTGATCTGCCACACCAGGACGACGCGGCCGGGCGGCTCCCATGCCGCGACCCGGCCCCAGTCGCACTCGCTGCCGTCGACGCCCCGCTCATACCACCGGCCGCCGGCCCTCGGCTCGACGACGACCTCCGCCATCCGGGATTCGCCGATGTGGTGCTCGGGTGGCCAGAAGGCGTTCATCCGGGCGGTGAACAGCTCGAAGGCCCGTGGCGGGGCGAGCGGGACACTGATCGCCTTGCGCACGGCGATCCCGGTGGTGGGCTTGGCGCTCATGTCAGATCTCCTTGTGCTCGGGGGAGGCGGCTTCCGCCTCTGCCAGTGCCGCGAAGTTGTCCAGGGCGGTCGCCCAGAAGCGGTCGAGGTAGTCGCGCACGAGCTCCAGCCCTTCTCGGTTGACGCGGTACAGGCGGCGGGTGCCTACGGCGGACTCGACCACGAGCTCCGCCTCCTTGAGGACCTTCAGATGCTGCGAAACCGCCGGACGCGAGATGGGGAGCTGCTCGGCAAGCACCCCGACCGGAAGCGGCCCGTCCGCGAGCCGCTCCAGTATCGTGCGCCGCCGCGCGTCGCCGAGGGCGTCGAGAACCATCGCTGCCGTCGTCATACCGTTAGTTTGCGCTAACGGTAAGTCTGCGTCAACCGTTCGTCGTGGCTTACCATACGCTCGGCGGTCGTCACAGAACGTGTTGCGGGATGTCCCGCCGTCCGTCGCGGTCCGGTGCAGGTGCCGCGATCCCGCGTTGATCAGCCCGGCGTCCGGCCGGTGCGTCGCTGAAGGCGGACTCGACCACGACCCGGTCGGCGCAGCGAACCGGACGGGACAGCCGGGACAGCCGGTACAGCCGGTCGGGATCAGTCCACCCGGCGGAGCGTTCGCAGTGCCGGATGGTCGGCGACCACCGTGCACGAGCCCGGTGCGATCTCGGTGAAACCCGCGTCCCTGACGACCGGCAGCCCACCACCGGTGAGTTCACGCCAAAGGCCCGGATCCGCGGTGCGCACCGCGAGCGGGAAGCCGGCCTCGCGCCAGGCCGTGCGCAGCGCGTCCGGCAGTTCCCACCAGGCCAGTTGGGCGCCGTGCCCGGCCTGCGCCATGGCCTTGCCCGCCGACATCCGCACCTCCGGGTTCAGCCACAGCACGGGCCCCGCGGGGTCGGGCGCGGGATGCGGCCCCGGGTCGTCCAGGTCGGTGCCGGAGACCTGGAGCTTCGCCAGTTCTCCGGGCCAGCCGTCCAGCGGCACCGGCGGGAAGACCCTGACCTGCGCCGACTCGCCCGTCACCGTGATGCCGTCCAGCGTCTCGGCCCTGCGCCATTCGGCGCCGCGGGCGCGCCTGACCACCTTGCGGATGCGGGCGTCCTGCCAGTCCCGTACCGCGCGGGCCCACTCGCCCTCGCCGAGCGCGCGCTCGTCGGAGAGCAGCACCAGCACGGCGCGTGCCGCGGTCTCCAGGGCGTCGGTGCGGGCCGGGGGCGCGGTCTTCTCGATACGGACCACGAGAGGGAGGACGAACTGCGGGGCGAGGTCGCGTTCGGTCCGCTCGTGGCGGAACGGGCTGTCCTGGCTGGAACTGGTCACACCGTCAAGTCTGCCAAGAACGCGGCACGGCCGCCGATCCGGGGCCTGCCGGTGCCTTACTGGGGGCGCCTTGTCGGAGCGGTCCGTTCCGGGACAGGATGCCTGTCATGAAGAGTGATCTTTTCGCATCCGAGAACCTGGTGCAGCAGGCCACCGCCCCCGGTATGAGCCTGCAGAACGCCAAGTCCGTCAAGTACGCCGTGAACGGCGAGATGTTGGCCAGGCAGGGATCGATGATCGCCTTCCGCGGCAACCTGCAGTTCGAACGCAAGGGCCAGGGCATCGGCGGCATGCTCAAGCGGGCCGTCACCGGTGAGGGCCTGCCGCTGATGGCCGTGCGCGGGCAGGGCGAGGCGTGGTTCGCGCACGAGGCCGCCAACTGCTTCATCGTCGACATCGAGCAGGGCGACGCGCTCACCATCAACGGCCGCAACGTGCTCTGCTTCGACAGCACTCTGTCGTACGAGATCAAGACCGTGAAGGGCGCCGGCATGACCGGCGGCGGCATCTTCAACAGTGTCTTCACCGGCTACGGCAAGCTCGGCGTCATGTGCGAGGGCAATCCCATCGTCATCCCGGTCAGCGCCAACCAGCCGGTGTACGTGGACACCGACGCCGTCGTCGGGTGGAGCGCCCACCTCAACACCTCGCTGCACCGCTCGCAGAGCATCGGCTCGATGATCCGCGGCGGCTCGGGCGAGGCCGTCCAGTTGATGCTCCAGGGCGAGGGCTTCGTCATCGTGCGGCCCAGCGAGGCCAGGCCCGAGAAGACGCAGAGCAGCTGAGGCTCCACGGAGTGGGGCGCCGACGCGGCCCTGCCGACGTGGCTGCGCCGACGTGACCGCGCTCGCCCGCCGGTCCGCCTCGCGCCGGGCGTAGGCTCGGCGTCATGGACGAGGACAGCGCCGACCACTGCGCGGCACCCGACCGTACGACGGCCCCGGCTCCCCGCTCCGGGCCGCCGTACGCGGACTGCGTGCTCTGCCAGGAACCCACCGAGTACGCGGCTTCCACGCCCGGCATCACCCTGTGCCCGGTGTGCGAGTGGCAGGAGGCGCAGCGCTCGGCCTGCTCGGGCTGAACCGGCGCGGGTGCCGCCGCTCGCCTCCGTTCCGGGACCGGGGGTTCCGGGCTCGGCGGCCCGAGCCGCTTCTCACCGGGTCAGCACCAGGGGCCGGTGACCGCGAACGTCGTACCGGGGCTGTAGACGTTCACGTACATCGTGCGCCGGTCCGGCGAGAAGGCGATGCCCGCGAACTCCCCGTACTCCGGCTCCTCGGCCGTGCCGGTGTTGATGCGGTTGCGGGCCATGGGGTAGACCTCGCCGTGCCGGGTCAGGCCGTAGACGTGCTGGGCGCCGTTGCCGTCCTCGCAGACCATCAGGCCGCCGCTGGGCGCGAGGCAGATGTTGTCGGGGGACTCGCCGGGAAGCTGCAGGTCGCTGTCCGGGCCGAAGACGACGACCAGGGTCAGCCGGTGCCGGTGCGGCTCGTACTTCCAGACCTGGCCGTAGTGGTCGGCCGCGGAGCCCTGCGCGCTGACGGCGAAGCTGGACACGAAGTAGACCGCCCTGTCGCCCCAGTAGCAGCCCTCGAGCTTCTGCGCGTGCGTGATGCCACCCGGGCCGAAGTCCTGGAGCCGGACCGGCGTCTCCTCCGCGAGGGGGTCGGGTACCGGCACCCATTCGACGCCGTCGAACGAGGCGCCGGGCTCCTGGACCACCGACAGGTCGGGCACGCCCGGGACCCGCATCGCCTCCAGACGGCCGCCCGCGCGCAGCGAGCCCGGTCCGCCGAGCGGCTTTTGGGGCAGGAAGCGGTAGAAGAGGCCGAAGGGCTTCTGGAAGGCGTCCTCGGTCTCGTAGACGATGCCGGTCCTCGGATCGACGGCGATCGCCTCGTGCTGGAAGCGCCCCATCGCGGTCAGCGGCACGGCGCCGGAGCGGAACGGGTCGGCCGGGTCCACCTCGAAGACGAAGCCGTGATCCTTGGTGTAGCCGTTGGTGCCGGCCTTGTCCTCGTTCTCCTCGCAGGTCAGCCAGGTATGCCAAGGCGTGTGGCCCCCGGCGCAGTTGACGGCCGTACCGGCGATGGCCACGCGTTCGCCGACGAGCCGGCCCTGTCGGTCCAGCGTGAGCGCCGTGCACCCGCCGCTGGCCGCCGGGTCGTAGGTGAGGCCCTCGACGGCGGGCACGGGGACTGCGCCGTTGTGCCGGTTCTCGTGGTTGCGCACCAGATGGACCGTGCCGTGTCTGCCCGGCAGGGCCGTCATCCCGTCGTGGTTGCTCGGCACGGGGCCGCCGCCGGACCGCATCGGCTCGCCCTCGCGGGACAGGACCCGGTAGCGGAAACCTTCCGGCAGATCGAGCAGTCCGTCCGGGTCGGGGACGAGGGGTCCGTAACCGGCGGTGCCGCGGGTGGCGGCGGCCGCGCTCCCGGCGAAGATCTCGGAGAAGGCCCCGGCGAAGGCGATGCCGGCGACGGACGCGCCGGTACGGGCCAGAACCTGACGTCGTGTCGCTGACGGAGCTGAGTGAGCTGACAGGTCGGACACAAGAGGCTCCCTGCTGGCGGACAGGCTGGACACGGGGCACCTCCTGCCGCCGGCAGGCTTCGCACGGATGGCTCGCTGCCCGGTCGGCAGGAATGCGCCCCGCCACGTCTATCACGGGATGAACGCCGCGTGAACTACGCGCGTCGCGGCGTCGTGTTCCTCGGCCGGACAGCCCCTGGTCAGCGCCGGGCGGGAACTGGTGCACCCCAACGCTGCTGCAACGCACGGGAGTTGACGGTCGGGCAGATGTGCGAACGGGAAACCGCCGCGGGCGGAGCGCAGGGCGTGGCCCCTGACAGCCGCGACCCTGACGGCCCGGGGGAAAGCCGTTCCCGCGGCCGCCGGGCGGCCGCGGGAACGGGGTTCAGGCCAGCTTGGCGGTGAGCGTCATCGGGACCGCCTTGAGCGCCTGGCTGACCGGGCAGTTGCTCTTCGCGTTCTCGGCCGCGGCGACGAAGGCCTCCTCGTCGATGCCGGGGACCTGGCCCTCCACGGACAGGGCGATGCCGGTGATCCCGGTGCCCGGCTGGAAGGTGACCTCCGCCTGCGTGGTCAGCTGGGTCGGCGGGGTGCCGGCCTGCGCGAGGGCGTGCGAGAGAGCCATGGAGAAGCAGCTGGAGTGGGCTGCGGCGATCAGCTCCTCGGGGCTGGTCTTCCCGTTCGCCTGCTCGGCGCGGGACGGCCAGGAGACCGCGTAGGTGCCGATGCCCGAGGAGTCCAGGGACACATTGCCGCTGCCCTCCAGCAGGTTGCCTTCCCAAACCGTGTGGGCGACGCGCGTGGTGGCCATGATGATTCCCTTCTGAATGGGCTACAGGCCCCAAACCTACTGGTCCATCAGCGCTTTCGCGTCGCGGGCGAGTGCGGTGAGCCGGGAGATTGCCCGGAAGTACTTCTTCCGGTAGCCGCCGTTCAGCATTTCTTCGCTGAACAGCCGGTCGAACGGCACTCCGGAGGCCAGGACGGGCACCTCGCGGTCGTACAGCCGGTCGGCGAGGACCACCAGACGCAGCGCGGTCGACTGGTCGGGCACCGGCCGGACATCGGTCAGGCAGACCGCGCCGACGCCGTCGGTCAGCGCGCCGTAGCGGCTGGGATGCACCTTCGACAGATGGTCGAGCAGCGAGGGGAAGTCGTCGAGGGAGGCGCCCGGGGTGGCGTACGCGGCCTTGGTGACCTGCTCGTCGGAGTACGGCGGCGGAGCCTCGGGCAGCCCCCGGTGGCGGTAGTCCTCGCCGTCGATCCGCAGGGTGCGGAAGTGGGCGGACAGGCCCTGGATCTCGCGCAGGAAGTCGGCGGCGGCGAACCGGCCCTCGCCGAGCCTGCCCGGCAGCGTGTTGGAGGTGGCCGCCAGGGCGACGCCCGCCTCCACGAGCCTGCCGAGCAGCGTGGAGACCAGGACGGTGTCGCCCGGGTCGTCGAGCTCGAACTCGTCGATGCACAGCAGCCGGTGGCCGCTCAGCGTCTTCACGGTCTGCTGGAAGCCGAGGGCGCCGACGAGGTTGGTCAGCTCCACGAACGTGCCGAAGGCCTTGAGGGAGGGTTCGGCGGGGGTGGCGTGCCAGAGCGAGGCCAGCAGATGCGTCTTGCCGACGCCGTAGCCGCCGTCGAGGTAGACACCGCGTGGGCCGGCCGGGGCCGCGGGCTTCTTCGTGCGTCCGCCGAACCAGCGCCGCTTCCCGTCACCGCTCGCGTGCGCCCCGCCGAGACCGGAGGCGAACCCGGCGAGCACGTCGACGGCCTGCGACTGGCTGGGCTGTCCGGGGTCCGGTACGTACGTCGCGAAGCGCACCGAGTCGAAACGCGGGGGCGGCACCATCTCCGCGACCAGCCGGTCCGCGGGAACGAACGGCTCCCGCGAGCAGAGTGCGTACGGCACGGGCCCGGAGGGGGGCGGCGCCGTTATTGACCCGGACGCGGAAGAATCTGGCGAAGATGGGGTTGACACAACCATCCAGCCTAGTCCCTCCGGGGGGAGACCTCGATGTGCGTCCGGTCACGTGAGGCGGCGCGCGGCGTCCGCCGCACCTCCTGACGGAACGGCGGGCGGGGCACTTCGCGTCTCCGGGTCGCCTCGCGGCGGGCGGACGGTCTGGCGGCGGCTGGGACGGTTTGCGGGGCGGTTCGCGGCGGCGTCCTACGAGGCCGGGCGGGGACGCCGCCGGGGCGCGGGTGCCGCAGGCGTACCCCGGCTTCACCGGGTCGCCTTGCGGCGGGCGGGGCGGTGCCCGGGTCGGCTCGCGGTGGCGTCCTCCGGGCGGCGTGGGCGCCCCGGCTTTCGCGGGGCACCTCGCGGTGTTGGGATCGCCTTGCGGCGGGCGGGGCACTTCGCGTCTCTGGGGCGCCTCGCGGTGCCGGGACGGCCTCGCGGCGGCCGGGGCGGTGCCCGGGTCGGCTCGCGGTGGCGTCCTCCGGGCGGCGTGGGCGCCCCGGCTTTCGCGGGGCGCCTCGCGGTGGCCGGATCGCCGCGGCGATGGGACCGCTCGCGCCGCCCGCAGCACCTCGCGGCGCCGGGGCGTGCCCGGTCGGCCCGCGGCGGGGAGCCCGTGCCAGACTCGGGCCCATGCGACGCCTGTTCCCCCTGCCTGCGACGACGACCGTCACGGAACCCGGTCCCGAGGACCGCGAGTGGAGCCTCGACGAGCTCGCGGACGCCTACGCGTACCCGGAGGGCGCGGCCGGGGGAGCGGAACCGGGACGGGCCTGGCTGCGGGCCAACATGGTCTCCTCGCTGGACGGCGCCGCCCACCACGAGGGCCGCTCGCAACCACTGTCCGGAGCCGCCGACATGCGGATCTTCGGCACCCTGCGCGGCCTCGCCGACGCCGTCGTGGTCGGCGCGCGGACTGTGCGCCAGGAGGGCTACCGCCCGGCGCGGGCGCGGGAGGCGTTCGCCGCGCGGCGGGCCGCCGCGGGCCAGGGGCCCGCGCCCGCGATCGCCGTGGTCAGCGCGCGTCTCGACCTGGACTTCTCGCTGCCTCTGTTCACCGAGCCCCTGGTCCGCACTCTCGTGCTGACCGGCGCGGACGCCCCCGCTGCCGCGCTGCGTGAGGCCCGCGCCTCGGGTGCGGAGGTGGTCGTGGCCGGGGAAGGCACCGGCGTCGATCCCGCGGCGGCCGTACGGGCCCTGGCGGAGCGCGGCCACACCCGGCTGTTGACCGAGGGCGGCCCCAGGCTGCTGGGACAGTTCGTGGCGGCCGGCGTACTGGACGAGCTGTGCCTGACGCTGGCCCCCCTGCTGACCGCGGGATCCGCGCAGCGCATCGCGGACGGGCCGGCGGTGGCGGTGCCGGAGCGCTTCTCGCTGGTGTCACTGCTGGAAGAGGGCGGTTTCCTCTTCACTCGCTACCGTCGGAGCCCCAGTGCCCCGCAATGATCGGAATTAGCTGTTCCGGTTACTGCGTGCCGGGCAGACTTGAGTCGCAGACCCCGTGCGGTTACGGGGCAGGATGGTTTCCGCAGGGGCCGGCCGTCGGCCCACGAAGAAGAAGGGCACGCGCCGTGTTCACGAGCGTACTGATGATCGAGAAACCCCTGACCTCCGTAGACGTGGAGTTCGTGACCGGCCTGCACGGTACGGATCCCGTCTCCTTCGTCGTGCTCATGCAGCCCAGGGGCGACCAGGACCGGCTGCTGCGCGCCATCGACGACGTCGCCCTGGGCGAACTCGACGAGGTCGTGCACGAGGGCGAGGAACCCACCGCCGGCGGCGGTGCGGAGCGGGCCCTCGCCCACTCGGTGGAGGCGCTGCGCGTCGCGGGCAGCCAGGCGGTCGGCAGAATCGTCGAGAAGCACCCGCTCGACCACCTCAAGTCGGTCGTCGAGGAGACCGGCGCCGACGAGGTGATCGTGCTGACCGCCCCGCACTTCGTGGAGGAGTTCTTCCACCGCGACTGGGCCTCCCGGGCCCGCCACAAGGTCGGCGTCCCGGTGCTCAAGCTCTTCGCGCACAGCGAGTAGAGCCCTTCGCGCCCAGCGGGCGCGGCGAGGACGGCGGCCCGCGGGGCAGCGGGAGGCGGTGGGCGTACTTCGGACCGGGCGCACAGCGAATAGGCTGGCCCCGGCACCGCCGCGGGGCGCACGCGGGTGCCGACGTTCCCGCGGGCGCCGAAGCACACGCGGGTGCACGCACACGCACTGGCTCACGCACTAGCTGGGGAGAGAACGCATGGCACCGGCCATTCCTTCCGCCATGGACCGACCGCACTTCATCGGCATCGGCGGCGCCGGGATGTCGGGCATCGCGAAGATCCTCGCCCAGCGCGGTGCCAAGGTGGCGGGCAGTGACGCCAGGGAGTCCGCCACCGCCGAGGCGCTGCGCGCGCTGGGCGTCACCGTGCACATCGGTCACGACGCCTCCCACGTGGCCGAGGACGCCACCGCCGTCGTCGTCTCCTCCGCGATCCGCGCCGACAACCCCGAACTGGTGCGCGCCGCCGAGCTCGGCATCCCGGTCGTCCACCGCTCCGACGCGCTGGCGGCCCTGATGGGCGGCACGCGGTCCGTCGCCGTCGCCGGCACCCACGGGAAGACGACCACCACCTCGATGCTGGCCGTCGCCCTGACCGAGCTCGGCCAGGACCCCTCGTACGCCATCGGCGGCGACCTCGCCGGGCCCGGCACCAACGCCCGGCACGGCGAGGGCGCGGTCTTCGTGGCCGAGGCCGACGAGAGTGACCGCAGCTTCCAGAAGTACGACCCCGAGGTCGCCGTCGTCCTCAACGTGGAGCTGGACCACCATGCCAACTACGCGTCCATGGACGAGATCTACGAATCCTTCGAGGCATTCGTCGCCCGGATCAGGCCCGGCGGCACACTGGTCGTCGGCGAGCACGCGGGTGCCCGGGAACTCGCCCGCCGTGTCGCCTCCCGCCCGGACCTCGAGATCGTCCGGGTCGGCGAGTCCGACGACTCCGACGTCCGGATCGTCTCCCTCGTCGCGAAGGGCATGACCAGCGAGGTCACCGTCCTGCTCGACGGCTCGGAGCTGAGCTTCACCGTCTCCGTGCCCGGCCGGCACTACGCGCACAACGCGGCCGCCGCCCTCGCCGCGGCCGTACGGGTCCTCGACCTGCCGACCGCCGAGATCGCGGGCGCCCTCACCGCGTACACCGGGGTCGGCCGCCGCCTCCAGCTCAAGGGCGAGGCCGCCGGAGTCCAGGTCATCGACTCCTACGCGCACCACCCCACCGAGATGACCGCCGACCTGGAGGCCATGCGCGCCGCCGCGGGGGATTCCTCGCGCCTGCTGGTGGTCTTCCAGCCGCACCTCTTCTCCCGCACCCAGGAGCTCGGCAAGGAGATGGGCCAGGCCCTCGCCCTCGCCGACGCCTCCGTCGTCCTGGACATCTACCCGGCCCGCGAGGACCCTGTCCCTGGCGTCACCAGCGCCCTGATCATCGACGCGGCGCGCGCGGCGGGCGCGGACGTCACCCACGTCCCCGACAAGGACGCCGTCCCCGGCGCCGTCGCGGGAATGGCCCGACCCGGCGACCTCGTTCTCACCATGGGTGCGGGCGATGTCACCGACCTCGGTCCGAGGATCCTCGCCCGCCTGTCCGACTAAAGGGAGCGAATCTTCATGCCGTACGACGTGGACAAGCCGGACGAGCAGTGGCGCGCGGAGCTCACTCCCGCCGAGTACGCCGTACTGCGCCAGGCCGGCACCGAGCCCGCCTTCACGGGCGAGTACACCGACACCAAGGCCACGGGCGTCTACTCCTGCCGGGCCTGCGGTGCGGAACTCTTCACCTCCGCGACCAAGTTCGAGTCCCACTGCGGCTGGCCGAGCTTCTGGGATGCACGCAACTCGGATGCGGTGGAACTGGTGCCCGACCAGTCACACGGGATGGTGCGTACCGAGGTCCGCTGCGCCCGCTGCGGCTCCCACCTGGGTCATGTCTTCGAGGGCGAGGGTTACCCGACCCCGACGGACCAGCGGTACTGCATCAACAGCATCTCGCTGCGGCTGGAGCCGGTGGAGGACTGAGCCGTTCTCGTTCCGCCCGGGCCCCGGCCGCACGTCGGCCGGGGCCCGGCTGGCCCGCCCCGTTGTGCACCGCACCCGCGTGCACCAGGTCCCGGACCTCCACGGTGCCTGTCTCGACTCCCCGTCCGCCGAAGAGATGCCTCGCCTGCTCTGAGTCCCACTCGAGCGGGAACAGTTGCCGTACCACCGGCTCGCCCATCGGGCCGACCGGCTCGACGGCGACGACCCACTTGTCCTTGTGCGGCTTCTCGGCGTCACCCTGAAGGAAGAGCAGTCGACGGCTGCGGAGAATCCGGAACGGGTGGTTGACGAGGCCGAACCCGCTCAACTCCACCCATGCCGCCGGGTTTCCCCCGCCGGAGGGACCAGTGTGACCGTTCCCGGGCGATTCCAGTCGTCCCAGCCGGTGCGACGCAGCGCCAGCCCGTCTTGGACGCGTGCTCGAGGGTGGGAGGTGTCCGACTCCGACGGATCAGCGGTACCGCATCAACTCGATCTCCTTGCGCTTGATCCCGGACGAGGGCTGACCGGAGGAGGTAAGGGGTGGCGCTTGTTTTCACCCTTTTAGCTGGCGGTATAAGGATTTCCTTTTTAAGGTCGGCGGCGTACGCTGAGATGCAGAGCATGAACTGGGAGATCAATCTCCATCCCGAGGTGGATCTGTGGCTGCTGAAGCTTGCGGATGAGGACCCGGGCAGCGCCGATCTGGTTGAAGCGGCGATCGACATGCTGGCCGAGTGCGGCCCGGCGCTCGGACGGCCGCTCGTGGACCGTATTCACGCCAGCCGCATCCACAAGCTCAAGGAATTGCGCCCGGCGAGCGCGGGCCGTGCGGAGGTGCGCATCCTGTTTGTGTTCGATCCCGAGCGTGAGGCGATCCTTCTCATGGCGGGAGACAAGGCCGGGATTTGGAGCCAGTGGTATGTCGATGCGATCCCGCTCGCCGAGGCCCGCTACGACGAGTACCTGACTGATGTGCGACGTGCAGGAGAGGACGGGGATGTCCGGTGAGCGGTCACAGCAGCTGGGCTGCGGTGAAGCGGCAGGTACGCGAGGCCCGGTCCGAGGTCTCCGATGCGGAATGGGAGGATCGGAAGCAGGCGGCGCGGACCGCGACAGAGGCCTACGTGCTCGGACATCACCTCCGTGAGATCCGTGAGGAGCAAGGCCTCACCCAGGCGCAGGTCGCTGCGTCGGTCGGTATCTCCCAGGCCCGGGTGTCGCAGATCGAGCGGGGCGAGATCCACAACCTGGAGACGATGCGCACATATGCCGCGGTGCTGGGCGCTCGTATCACAGTGTCGATCGAGTACGGTGACCGCACTATTGGCGCCGCTTAGCACTGCAGTACGGTTTCGTGATCGCCCCGGCGGTTTCGTCGGCGATCCGTCGTCTGTAGTGACAACTTCACGGCCTTGGGCTATAGGGCCACTCGGGTAGAGCCGGGCGCGGCTGGCCGTCCTTCTACGACCCCAAGGACTCCGACGCGGTCGAGCTGATCGAGGACCGCGCCCACGGCATGGTCCGCACCGAGGTGCGCTGCTCCCGCTGCGGCTCCCACCTGGGACACGTCTTCGAGGGCGAGGGCTACCCGACGCCGACGGACCAGCGGTACTGCATCAACTCGATCTCCCTGCGCATGGTCCCCGAAGAGGACTGAGACCGGGAGCGGCACCGGCCCCCGCGCTCCGTGAGCGCGGGGGCCGCTGTGGTCAGGCCGGTGTGTCCACGCCGGAGGCGGGGCGTCCGGGGGTCAGTTCGTTGCGGGCGACGGGACCAGCACGGGGGCGGCCGTCTTCTCGATGATCTCCTCCGCACTCACGCCGGGTGCGGTCTCGACGAGCACCAGGCCGTCGTCGGTGACGTCCAGGACGCCGAGGTCGGTGATGACACGGTCGACACATGCCCGGCCGGTGAGCGGCAGGGTGCAGTCCCGGACGAGCTTGGGACTGCCGTCCTTCGCGGTGTGGGTCATCAGGACGATGACGCGGCGGGCGCCGTGCACCAGGTCCATGGCGCCGCCGATGCCGGTGACCAGCTTGCCGGGGACGGCCCAGTTGGCGAGGTCGCCCCGGGCGGACACCTGCATGGCGCCGAGCACGGCCGCGTCGATGTGGCCGCCGCGGATCATGCCGAAGGACAGCGCGGAGTCGAAGTAGGCGGCGCCGGGCAGCACCGTGACCGTCTCCTTGCCCGCGTTGATCAGGTCGGGGTCGACCTCGTCCCCGGCCGGGTACGGGCCCACGCCGAGGATGCCGTTCTCCGACTCCAGGACGACGCCGACGCCTTCGGGCAGATGGTTGGGGATCAGCGTCGGCAGGCCGATGCCGAGGTTGACGTAGCTGCCGTCCTCCAGCTCGGCGGCGGCCCTGGCCGCCATCTCGTCCCTGGTCCAGCTCATGAGTCCCGTACCGTCCTCTTCTCGATCTGCTTGTCCGCGGCCTGCTCCGCGGTGAGTGCCACGACCCGCTGCACGAAGATGCCCGGCAGGTGCACCTCGTCCGCGTCGATCCCGCCGGGCTCGACGAGCTCCTCCACCTCGGCGACCGTGACCCGGCCGGCCATGGCGGCCAGCGGATTGAAGTTGCGCGACGACTTGGCGAAGACCAGGTTGCCGTGGCGGTCGCCGCGGGCGGCGCGGACCAGGGCGAAGTCGGTGCGGATACCGCGCTCCAGCACGTACTCCACGCCGTCGAACTCCCGAACCTCCTTGGGCGGCGAGGCCAGGGCCACCCCGCCGCTGCCGTCGTAGCGCCAGGGCAGTCCTCCTTCGGCGATCTGGGTGCCGACGCCCGCGGGCGTGTAGAAGGCGGGAATGCCGCAGCCGCCGGCCCGCAGCCGCTCGGCGAGCGTGCCCTGGGGTATCAGCTCGACCTCCAGCTCGCCGGCGAGGTACTGCCGCGCGAACTCCTTGTTCGCGCCGATGTAGGAGCCGGTGACGCGGGCGATACGGCCGGCGGCGAGCAGCACCGCGAGGCCCCGGTCCATGGCCCCGCAGTTGTTGGAGACCACACGCAGCCCGCTGGTGCCCTTTTCGTACAGCGCCCGCAGCAGCACCTCGGGAACGCCGCTGAGTCCGAAGCCGCCGACGGCGAGCGACGCGCCGTCGGGCAGATCCGCCAAAGCCGCCGCGGCGCTTTCCGCCACCTTGTCCATCTGTTCGCGCTCCAGTCCGCCGGTATCCCGTGTTCGCTCAGCGGTGTTCGCCCAGTGAACTTTTGTTCGAGATTTATGCCGTGCTGAGTTTGCGCCGGTGGACGGCCGCTGTCAATCGGCTGCGGCCCGCAGCCATCCCGAAGACCGGCTCAGCGGATCCTTATGGCTTTCTGAAGATCCTGGCCGAACATCGTTCGAAGGCGGTCGCCCGGCCTAGGGTCTGTCTGCGACATCGGCCGTGACCGGGCCGGCGCATGCCCCTACCGCTTCGGAGAACAATCACCATGAGCAGCCGCCACCGTCGTCGCCCGCGTTCCCACCGGCGTGCCTCCGGCCGCGCCGCCGGAGGGGCGGCACGGCGGCTGGTGGTGACCGCCGGAGTGCTCACGGCCGTCGCGGGCGTGGGCACCGGCGTGGCCGTCCTCGGATCCGGGGACGGCGACGGCGCCGCGACCGGAGTCCGGGCCGCCTCGGACCGCGCCGCTTCCTCGGCAACCCCCACGGCCGAGGAGGCGGCGCCCACGACGGCGTCGCCGTCGGCCACCGAGAGCCGCAAGCCGCGGGCCGGGAAGTCCTCCGCCGAGCCGAGCCCGACACGGACGGCGAGGAGGACACCGGACCCGGCACCCACGCGCGTCGCGCGCCCGGCCGCCTCGCAGAGCCCGACCGCCGCGTCCGGGAACGGCACCGCCTCGCGCCGGACACAGACCGCCGCGACGGGGGAGACGGCGCGGGTGCTCGAACTCGTCAACGACGCCCGGTCGGCCGCCGGGTGCAGCCCGCTGACGACCAACGAGAAGCTGACGGCGGCCGCGCAGAAGTACTCCGGAGTCATGGCCGAGACGCAGAACATGTCGCACACGGGCCCGGACGGCTCGTCGGTCGCGGACCGCGTGGAACGCGAGGGTTACCTCTGGTCCACGGTCGGGGAGAACATAGCCAGGGGACAGGCGGACGCGGACGCCGTGATGGACGCCTGGATGAACAGCCAGGGCCACCGCGAGAACATACTGAACTGCTCGTTCAAGGAGATCGGCATCGGTCTCGTCAAGGACAGCGGCGGCCCCTGGTGGACCCAGAACTTCGGCGCCGCCCGCTGAGCCCGCCCCCCCACGGGGCGCTGGGCGCGCGGCGCACGACGCGGCCCTGAACCGCCTGCCGTCCGCCCCGCCCCGCCGGCCGTCCCGCGCCGGTGTGCGGCGCGCTCGAAGCCCGAGTCAGTACGGCGCCCGCAGCACTGTTCGCCCGGACCGTCCTCGGGTTTCGCCTGCCCGGGTGCGCCGTTCGCCGCCCTGGCCACGACACGGGGTGTCCCCCTTCGCCGGCTTGTGCCTGCCGCCCGGGGCCGCGGCTCCGCCCGGGGCGTCGTAGGGGTCTGCCGTGCCGGGCGGCCGCCCCGCCGGGCGCGGGGCGCGCTGACAAGCCGGTCGACCAGGCCGGTGATTCCGCCCCGGCCGGCCGGTGATCCCGCCCGGGGCCGGCCGAGGTACCAGAGGGGGCGCCGCATGGGCGGGAACGTGCTGATGGCCCCGGAGCGTTGCGAGGGCGAGAACGCGCTGACCGCCCCCCCCGGGGGGGCGTTGTGCCCGTAAGGTGGCCGCTCAGTCCGTGCTGATCCGCTCCGTGGTGTCGGGCTTCGCGCCGCTCCCCTCCGTGGTGTCGGGCTTCGCGCCGCTCCCCTCCGGGTGCGGGCCCCGGGAGCGGCGGACCCGGCCGCGGGCGGTGCCGGGCAGGGGCAGGGGCAGGGGCCATGGGCGGCGGACACGCCGTGAGGAGCGGCCCGCCGGCCCTTCCGCCTCCGTGGCCAGGCCCAGAGTCACCCGTACCTCCGCCCCTCCCATGGCGCCGCGGATGATCTCCACCCCGCCCCGCGTGGCGCGTGCCGCCCGGTGCGCGATGTCCAGGCCGAGGCCCGTGGAACCGCCCACGCTCATGCCGCGCGAGAGCGCGCTGTCCGGGTCCGGGATGCCCGGCCCCGCGTCCTCGACCACCAGAACCACCGTCTGAGCGGCGCGTTCCACCCGTACGGAGAAGTCCGTCCCCTCCGGCGTGTGCTGGAAGACATTGCCGATCAGCGCGTCCACCACCGCCGCGAGGTCGTCGTGCGGCAGCCGCACCGGAGTCTCCTCGGCCGTCGCGGTCAGCGTGCACGCGCGGTGCTGCTGCTCGGCCAGCACCGCCCAGAACTCCACCCGCCCCCTGACCACCGGCGCGACCTCGCACTCCTCGCGCGGGCCTGACGACCCGTCGCCGCCCGTCACGGCTCCGCCGGGTATGCCGCCCAGCGGCCCGGTGGCCAGGGGCTTGCGAGCCGCCGAGATGATGGAGTTGAGCTCGTCCTCCAGGTGTGTGATCGCCGCACCGATCCGCTCTCCGCCCGGCGTGTCCCCCATGCGTTCGGCCTCCAGGCGGAGCGCCGTCAGGGGCGTCCGCAGCCGGTGGGACAGGTCCGCGACCAGTTCGCGCTCCATGGCCAGGAGTTGCGTCACCCGGTCCGCCATCGAATTGAAGGCAGCCCCGGCCTCCTGCAGTTCGGGGGGACCCGCCGGTTCGACCCGTACGCCCAGATCGCCCGACCCCAGGGCGTTCGAGGCGCGCGACAGGCTCCTGGAGGACCGCACGACGCGGGCGCCCAGCCGGTCGGCAACCGCCACGGACCCCACCACCAGTGCCGTGGCCAGCAGCGACATCACCACCCACGACAGGGTCACCCCGCGTTCGAGGTCCTCGCGGGGAGCGAAGGACTCGACGACGGCCACGCGGTTCTCGGACAGGATCACGGGCTGGAGGAACAGCCAGCCGTCGTCCGTGGACAGCACACGTGTCTCGCGGTCCCGGGCAGCCCGGTCGACCGAGTCCTGCGGCGCGTGCTGGATCCCGATGACCTCGTCGTCCGGGAGATGCACCCCGAGCCGCTCGTCGGAATCCAGGCCGGCGACGGCCTGCCGCACGTCGGCCGGGCGGGTGGTGAGCGCCAGCACGGGAGCCAGCGCCGCGGCCCGCTGCTCCGCCTCGGTCGTCGCACGGCTCCTGGCCTCCGACTGGACCAGCAGGGCGAGCGGGATGAGGAAGGACAGCGCGACCATCGAGGTCACGGCGAGGGCCACGCCGGCCAGGGCCCGCCTCACCGCGGTGCCACCAGCTTGATGCCGATGCCGCGCACCGTGTGCAGATAGCGGGGCCGCGCCGCCCGCTCGCCCATCTTGCGGCGCAGCGCCGACAGGTGGACGTCTATGGTCTGGTCCTCGACGTACGGCCGGCGCCAGACCTCGGCCAGCAGCCGCCGCCGCGAGATCACCTGGTCCGCGTGCGCGGCCAGGTAGGCCAGCAGGTCGAACTCGCGCCGTGTCAGCTTCAGTTCACGGCCCGCGAGGTGGGCGCTGCGGGCCAGTGTGTCCACGACGAGTTCGCCGACCTGAACGGTCCTGGGCCGTTGGACCGCGGTGCCGGCGCCGGCACCGGCATCGGCGCCGGACGCCTCCGCGGGTCCCGGCCCGCCGCCGGGCGGTCCGTATCCGGCGGTCCGATCCCGGTCGGTGCGCCGCAGCACGGCGCCCAGGCGGGCCGCCAGTTGCCCGCCGGAGAAGGGCTTGACGACATAGTCGTCGGCGCCCGCGTTGAGCAGCTTGATCACTTCGGCGTCGTCGTCGCGGGCGGTGGCGACCACCACGGGGACCTGGGAGATGCCCCGCAGCATGCGCAGCACGTCCGTGCCGTCGAGGTCCGGCAGCCCGAGGTCGAGCACGACGATGTCCGGGGGACGCCGGGTCACCTCGCGCAGCGCCTCGAAGCCCTGCGCCGCGCTGTGCACCACATGGCCGTGTGCGGAGAGTGCCTCGATCAGACCGCTGCGTATCACGGGGTCGTCCTCGACGAGAAGCACGGATGCCATGGTCGAGCACGGTAGCCGGTCCGCCACTATGGTGTCGTGTCCCGCATCCTGCGCTACCTGCTCATATGGCTGTCGTGCACCGCCGTCAGCGTCACGGCGGTGATCCTGACGGTGCACTTCGTGGTCGGATCGACCAAGACGAGACCGTCGGTGGCGCGTTCGGCACCCACCATCTTCGCCTCGCCGACGGAGAAGGGCGGTTCGAGCGCTCCGGCCGAACCGAGCCGGTCGCCGACGGAGGCGGTGATCAGCAGGGCGCCGGTGATCTCGAAGGCGAAGATGTAGTCGGTGAAGAGCTTCTGGGCGATGCCCTCCACGTTTCCGCCGTAGGCGCCGTTGGCCTCGCCCAGGCCGTT
>NZ_JAAAXQ010000630.1 GCF_009916105.1 Streptomyces sp. GC420
GGGGTGGCCGGATCCCGCCCCTTGTGGCCGCGCTCACAGCGTTCTCATAATCCAGCAACAGATTTGAGCGGGCCATGCCAGAAAGTGCCCGTTTCTTTTCGGTCTTTGGCATGGGCCTGTCATTTCTGCCTCGTATGTCAACCCCCCACGGAAGGCATCACGTTGAAGAACCTCATCAAGGCGCTCAAAAGATGCGCGGTCGCCGGCGCCGCCGCGCTCGCCGTCGTCAGCCTCCAGCCCGCCGGAGCCCAGGCCGCCCCGGCGCCCGTCGTCGGCGGCACGCGCGCCGCGCAGGGCGAGTTCCCGTTCATGGTCCGGCTCTCCATGGGCTGCGGCGGCGCGCTCTACACCCAGCAGATCGTGCTGACCGCCGCGCACTGCGTCGGCGCCTCCGGCAACAACACCAGCATCACCGCGACCGCCGGCGTGGTGGACCTCCAGAGCTCCAGCGGTCGCGTACAGGTCCGCTCGACCAAGGTCCTGCGCGCCCCGGGCTACAACGGCACCGGCAAGGACTGGGCCCTCATCAAGCTCGCCCAGCCCATCAACCTGCCGACCCTGAAGACCGCCACCACGGCGCAGTACAACACCGGCGACTTCACCGTCGCCGGCTGGGGCGCGGCCCGCGAGGGCGGGTCCCAGCAGCGCTACCTGCTCAAGGCGACCGTCCCGTTCGTCGACGACGCCACCTGCCGCGCGGCGGGCGGCTCCTACGGCGACCTCGTGGACGCCGAGGAGATCTGCGCCGGCTTCGACGAGGGCGGCACCGACACCTGCCAGGGCGACTCCGGCGGCCCCATGTTCCGCAGGGACAACGCCGGCGAATGGATCCAGGTCGGCATCGTGAGCTGGGGCGAGGGCTGCGCCAGGCCGGGCAAGCCGGGCGTGTACACGGAGGTCTCGGCCTTCGCCTCCGCGATAGCGCAGGCGGCTTCGACGCTCTGAGCGACGACGCCCGGCGCCGACGCGCAGACGCCGGCACACCGAGGCCGGAAGCACGCCGGCGTCACACCGCGGGCCCGGGGCCGAGCGCCCCGGGCCCGTACCCCGTCCGTACACCCGCCTGTACCCCCGATCCGCGCCGCACCCCCGATCCGCACCGGTCCGCCGTCCGCGCCGGGCGGTGGTCCTCCCCGCCCAACCGCTCACCTGTACGCGTACAGGTACGCACCGGGCAGGTGCGCACCGTCACCGGACGACCGCGGGACGGCCCGCCGAGACCCGCTGCCCACCGGCCCGCATCCCACGGACCGGGCCCCGGCGCTCACGGGCCGCCCGGCCGCTGACTAGGCTCGTCTCCCATGACCACCAGCAACACCGAGGGGACCCCCGCCCCGGGAAACGGCACCCAGCGCGCTCACGGCACCCCGGCCGCCGCCGGGACCGGCGTCGACCCGTCCGTGCAGGCCGAGCTCGAACGGCTCCGCGACAGCATCGACAACATCGACGCCGCCGTCGTCCACATGCTCGCCGAACGCTTCAAGTGCACCCAGCAGGTGGGCCGCCTCAAGGCCGCCCACAAACTGCCACCCGCCGACCCCTCCCGCGAGGCCCGCCAGATCGCCCGGCTGCGCGAACTCGCCGAGAACGCCAAGCTCGACCCGGCCTTCGCCGAGAAGTTCCTGACGTTCATCATCGCCGAGGTGATCCGCCACCACGAGACCATCGCGCGCTCCTGATCCGCCCTGCACACGGCCCCCGGCGTACGGCACGATATGGCCATGTCCGTACTGACGCGCGAAGAAGCGACGACACGAGCGGGAGCCCTCGAGGTCCACCGCTACACCATCGACCTCGACCTGACCCGCGGCGAGGAGGTCTTCGGTTCCACGACGGTCATCCGCTTCACGGTCCGCGAGTCCGGTGCGGACACCTTCGCCGAGCTGCGGCCCCGTACCCTGCACCGGGTCCTCCTCGACGACCGGGAACTCGACCCGGCCCTCCTCGACGACGGTCGGTTCCCGCTCAAGGACCTCACCGCCGGCCGGCACGAGCTGCGCATCGAGGCCGACATGGCCTACTCGCACACCGGTGAGGGCATGCACCGCTTCACCGATCCCGCCGACGGCGAGACATACCTCTACACGATGTGCTGCATGACCGACGCGGACCAGGTCTTCGCCGCCTTCGACCAGCCCGACCTCAAGGCCGTCTTCAAGGTCTCCGTCACCGCCCCCGCCGACTGGACGGTGATCGGCAACGGCCGCGCCACCAGGTCCGGCGAGACGGACAACGGCGCCACCCGGTGGAAACTCGCCAAGACACCCCCCATCAGCACCTACCTGATGGCGCTCGCCGCCGGCCCCTACCACTCCGTGACGACGGAGTACAAGGGCATCCCCTTCGGCCTGCACGTCCGCCGCTCCCTCGGCCCCCACCTCGACGCCGACGCCGACGAACTCCTCGACATCACCCGCGGCTGCTTCGACCGCTACCACGAGATCTTCGACGAGCCCTATCCCTTCGACTCGTACGACCAGGCCTTCGTGCCCGAGTTCAACTCCGGCGCCATGGAGAACCCAGGACTCGTCACCTTCCGCGACGAGTTCATCCACCGCTCCGCCGTCACCGACGCCGAACGCCAGACCCGCGCCATGGTCATCGCCCACGAGATGGCCCACATGTGGTTCGGCGACCTCGTCACCATGAAGTGGTGGGACGACATCTGGCTCAACGAGTCCTTCGCCGAATACATGGGCTTCCAGATCCTCTCCGAGGCCACCCGATTCACCAGCACCTGGGCCGACTTCGCCGTCGCCCGCAAGTACTGGGGCTACGACGCCGACCAGCGGCCGTCCACCCAC
>NZ_JAAAXQ010000631.1 GCF_009916105.1 Streptomyces sp. GC420
GGGGGAGGTGGCGGGCGGGGGCGAGGTCGACGTCGTCGTCGAGGAGTTCGATGACGGGCACCGCGCGGCTGATCCCGGGCCGCTCCTCGGTCGCACCCTGGCGGTCGAAGTCCTCCCACGCCTCCAGCACGGTGCTCTGCACGGCCTGCCAGTCGAGGTTGTCCCGGCCCGCGGCGGACAGCCCGGCCGTGTCGACGAGGAGCACCTCGGGCGCGGGCCGGTCGGCGGTGCCCGGCCTGCGCAGCACCCACAGGTGGAGCGGGACGCCGTACGGGGGCGCGGCGCCCGCGGGCAGGGCGACGACGGCCCTCAGCGCGCCGCGGCGCAGCAGGTCGGCGCGGATACGCCGGCCCGAGCGGCGCGAGGCGGCGGCGGGAGGCATGAGGAGGACGGCGGTTCCGCCGGCCCTGAGGCGGGCCAGCGCGTGCTGGACCCAGGCCAGCTCGGACTCGGTGCGGGCCGGGAAGCCGTATTCCCAGCGGGCGTCGTAGGCGAGTTCCTCGTGGCCCCAGTTGCGCTCGTTGAACGGCGGGTGGCACAGCACCGCGTCCACGGTCAGCTGGGGGAAGGCGTCGGCGCGCAGTGAGTCGGCGGCGGCGGTCCTGACCTCGGGGCCGCCGAGCAGGGCGAGCCGGAGCGCGGTGATGGCGGCCAGGTCCGGGTCGCTGTCCTGGCCGTAGAGGGCCTGGGCGCGGACGGTGTCGGCGGCGCGCAGCAGGGTGCCGGTGCCGCAGGCGGGGTCGAGCAGGGTCCTGGGGGCCTTCGCGCCGCGGCCGGCGAGCGCGGCCATCAGCTCGGCCGGGCCGGGCGGAGTGAGGGTGTACTGCCTGGGGTTGGCGTCGAGATGGCGGCCGAGGAGGAATTCGTACGCCTGGCGGGCGCCGAGTCCGGCGGCGAGTTCGGCCGCGCCGCGCAGCAGGGGCAGCGAGTCCCGGATCTCGTGCGGCCTCGGGGTGCGGACGGCTCGGTGCCGTTCGCCGAAGCGCGCGATGAGGATTTCGTCCAGGGCGGTGGGGAGCAGCTCTGACAGCCGCTCGTCGGAGAGCGGCCCGAGCTGGAGCCAGGCGGTGGGCCTGTCACGTACGAGGAGGAGGACGCAGCCGGCGTGGACGAGGGCGGGCACGGCGCCCGCCGGGTGCGCCGTGAGCTGCTGCCAGACGCGTTCACGCAGCGGGACCTCGGCGAGTTTCCCCTGCTCGCGCAGCCACCGTTCGACGTCGGTGAGGGCGAAGGACGGGCTGGTCTCGGTGCCGCCGACCGGCTTGGGGAAGTCTGCGTGACGGCGCCGCCAGTTGCTGACGGCGGCACGGCCGACCCCGGCGAGCCGCGCGATCTCGGCGGCGGTCACCTCTGCTGCGTTGTCCGGCACCCGGCTGGCTCCCCTCGTGCGCTCTGCGTGTGGCCCCGATCATACCGATGTACGCAAGAGAGAACGATTCACGGCGTGAATTCAATATGTTCAATGGGTCGTGTTGACTCGGTTCACAGAGCCTGCTGTCATTGACTCATCGCTTCACGGCGCCGTTTCCGCTCAACGGCCCGCGCGGCGCGCTTCATCGGCTTCTTCTCAACCGGGGGACCCATGCTTCACTCCACCAGGCGCCACATCCGGCGAGGCGCCCTCGCGACCCTGTGCACCGTCGCCGTGCTCGGCCTGTCGGCCTGCACGGAGCTCTCGATCGGGACGGGAGCCAAGAAGACCGGCGGCCCCAGCGCCTCCCGGGCGGCCGGCGACGACACGGCGTCCCCGGCCGCCGAGGAGCCCTTCGCGGACCTCTCGGGCCCGGAGGTCGTCAACCGCGCGATCACGGCGACGAAGGGGGCCTCCTCGCTGTCCCTCGACCTCGACCTGGCCAGTGCGGACGGTCCGATGAAGGCGCGGTTCGACACCAGCCGGGCGGGCCAGTGCAAGGGCGGCATGAACATGGGCGGCTCCGGCACGGTGGACGTCATCAAGACGAACCAGGACGTCTACATGCGCTACGACGAGACGTTCCTGCGGGAGCAGGCCGCGGGCGACAGCACCGAGGAGACCGACGCCGTGGTCGACATGCTCGCCGGCCGCTGGGTGCGGACCGACGCCGACGAGCCCGACGCCCAGGAGGCACTGGAGGTCTGCGACCTGGACAAGCTCCTCGCCGGCTTCGAGGAGGGCGACAACCTCGCCCGCAAGGGAGAGGTGACCGAGATCCGCGGCCGTGAGGCCCTGACCCTCACCGAGACGGACGGCGCGGAGACCTACACGGTCTACGTCGCGACCGAGGGCGAGCCCTACATCCTGAAGATCGTCCAGGAGGGCGGCGAGGAACCCGGCACGATCGAGTTCTCGCAGTTCAATGACCCGGTCCGGGCCGAGCCCCCCGCCGACGAGGACATCGTCGACCTGGATGGGCTCACCACGGCCTGACGGACCGGCGGGCACGGCGGGCCGCGTACCAGGGGGGAACGCGGCGCGCCGGCCCGCGCTACGGCGGAAGAGGCCGCCCGGAGGGGAGGCGGTCTCTTCCGCCGTATCCACAGGCATGAGGCACGTACGCGCGTGGGGGCGCGCGTACGTGCCTCATGCGCGTGGCCGCCGCCGGGGATGACAAACTGGCGGACCGCCGGAAGACCGGGGTACGTGCCCAGTTCGCAAAGGGAGCCGACGACTGTGCTTGCCGAGAGGGACATGAGGCACGGGAGGGCCGGGCACACTCGCCTCCTCCGCGCCGCGGGGGTGGCGGCAGCCGCCGCTCTCCTCTGCTCCGGATGCGAGGGGCTCGACGGCTCCTCGACGGGGTCGGGG
>NZ_JAAAXQ010000632.1 GCF_009916105.1 Streptomyces sp. GC420
GACCCCGATGTAGCCGCGCTCGGAGAACAGCCGCAGCGCCGTCTCCACCAAGAAATCCCTGGCCTTCTCCCGCCGGTCGGCTCGGGGCCGGCCGAAACCGGGGGGCCGTACGGTCATCTGTCCTCCTGATTCGCCGGGTAGCGCCGACGCGTCGCTTGCGGTCGGTGTCGCGCCGACCGGGTCGTCCCCGATCTTCCTCGGCATTCGTCCCCTTTCGCAACGCCGGCCGAGCCCGTCCCACCGCCGCAGGCCGTGCGCAGGCCGTACCCGGGCCCGGGCACGCGGCCCGGGCCCCGCGGACCCCGCGGCGGCATTCCCACCACCGCCCCGCCATCGCCTACCCCTCCAGAACACGTGCTTGGCAGATGCGTAGACATGTGTCTACTCTTGCGTCAAGTCAAGTGTCGCCGAGTGTGCGCCGAGCGCTGCTCGTCCGGACCATGGAGGCCGTCTTGCTCTCTGCCCTGGCTCGTTTCGCGGTGCGGCGCCGATGGCTGGTGATCGCCCTGTGGGTGCTGGCGCTGGGGGGCGCTGCCCTCGCCGGCCGCACCACCGGCGGCTCCTTCGGCAATGACCTGACGCTGAGCGACTCCGACTCCCAGGCCGCCTACGACACCCTGCGCGAGCGCTACCCGGAACTGTCGGGCGACGGGATGCAGGTCGTGATCCACAGCGAATCCGGAGTGACCTCCCCCGAGGTGAGGGCGGCCGTCACCGACTCCGTCGCCGCCGCGCGCGGCTCCGCGGACGTCGCGACGGCGCAGTCGCCGTACCGGCCGGGGCCCGACATGGTCTCCGGCGACGGCCGTACGGCGATGGCCACCGTGCAGTTCACCGAGCGGGCCAAGGATGTGCCGCGGGACGCGGTGGACGAGGTCCAGGAGGCCTTCGGACCGGTGCGTGACCTCGGTGTCCGGGTGGAGTTCGGCGGCGCCGTGCTCCAGGCCGAGAGCGGTCCCTCGGGCAGCGAGGTGATCGGGCTCGCCGCCGCGGTGGTGGTGCTGCTGGTGGCCTTCGGATCCCTGTTCGCCATGGCCGTCCCGCTGGTGACGGCGCTGTTCGCGCTCGGGCTCGGGATGTCCGTCGTCCAGATCGTCGCGCAGTGGACCACCATCGGCACCTCGGGCCCCGTCGTGGCCGCGATGATCGGCCTGGGGGTGGGAATCGACTACGCCCTGCTCGTCGTCACCCGGCACCGCGAGAACATGAGGTCCGGTCTGCGCGCCCGTGATTCCGTACCGGTGGCGCTGTCCACCGCGGGCAGGTCCGTGCTGGTGGCGGGGACGACGGTGATCGTGGCGATCCTCAGCCTCTACCTCATCGGCATTCCCTTCGTCTCGGCGCTCGGCCTGGCCAGCGCGATCACCGTGGCGGCCACGCTGCTCGCGGCGGTGACCCTGCTGCCGGCCCTGCTGGCCGTGTTCGGGGACAACCTGGACCGCTACCGGGTGAGGAGGCTCAAGTACGACAACGAGGCGGGCCGGGTGAGCGGCTGGCACCGCTGGACCGGGCACGTGCAGCGGCGCCCCTGGCGGTACATGATCGCCGCATCCGGCGTCCTCGTCGCCATGTCGCTGCCGCTGTTCTCCCTCCGGCTGGGCACCGCCGACGGCGGCTCGGCGCCGGAGGACTCCACCGAGCGCCGCGCCTACGAACTGGTCGCCGAGGACTTCGGCGCCGGCTGGACCGGGCCCCTCATGGTGACCGCCGAGTTCGGCGAGGCGTCCGCCGCGCGGCAGGGGGCCGCCTCGCTCCGAGCCGACCTGCTGGCGACCGAGGGCGTACGGGAGGTGCCGCCGCCGCGCGTCGACGAGGCGGGAACCACCGCCGTGTACACCGTCGTGCCCAAGGGCTCGCCCGACGACGAGTCCACCGAGGACCTCGTCCACCGGCTGCGCGACGACGTCCTGCCGCGGTCCGCCGACGCACTCGATGCCACCGGCACGCACGTGGGCGGTGCCACCGCGAGCGCCATCGACCTCGCCGACCGGCTCGGCAGCCGCATGGCGTGGTTCATGGGCTTCGTCGTCGGCCTGAGCTTCCTGCTGCTGACGGTGGAGTTCCGCTCGCTGCTGGTGCCGCTCAAGGCGGCGGTGATGAACCTGCTGTCGGTCGGGGCGGCCTACGGCGTCGTGGTCGCGGTCTTCCAGTGGGGCTGGGGTTCGGGACTGCTCGGCGCCGAGCCGGGGCCGATCGAGTCGTTCGCCCCGATCATGCTGTTCGCGGTCCTGTTCGGCCTGTCCATGGACTACGAGGTGTTCCTGCTCGGCCGGGTCCGCGAGGAGTTCCTGGCGTCGGACGACGCCGGCGGCTCGGTCAGGCAGGGCATCGCCGCCACCGCACGCGTCATCACGGCCGCGGCGTCGGTCATGGTCGTGGTGTTCGGCAGCTTCCTGCTCGGGGACCAGCGGGTGGTCAACCTGTTCGGCTTCGGGCTGGCCGTGGCCATCGCGATCGACGCCACCCTGGTCCGCCTGGTGCTCGTGCCCGCGGTGATGGCCCTCATGGGCCGGGCCGCGTGGTGGATGCCGCGCCGGCTGGAGCGGATGCTGCCGCGTGTGCCGGGCGAGGCCGGGGCGGCAGCGGCGGCCGGCGGGGCGGAAACGGCGGCCGGCGGGGCGGAAACGGCCGGCGGGGCGAACCCCGGCACGGACCGCTCGCCGGAACCGGAGGGGCGCGGACCTCCGCACTGTCCGTGCCCGGCGTGCGGGTGCTCGCCGTCGCCTTCCTGGGGATCGGCGCCGTCTTCGGCGGCATGCAGGTCTCGCTCACCGCCATCACGGAG
>NZ_JAAAXQ010000633.1 GCF_009916105.1 Streptomyces sp. GC420
AGACGCTGCTGGCACTCAGCCGTCGCCGAACTCGGCGACCGGCTGCTGGCCACCCTCGGCGGGCTCGGCGTCCCGCGCTTCGGCTACGCGGGCTGCGGCATCGGCGGCGCCGTCGGCGCCGACCTCGCCCTGCGCCACCCGGGGTCGGTCGCCTCGCTCGCCCTGATCGCCTCCTCGCCGCGGTTCGGCACCGCCGACGAGTTCCGCCAGCGCGGTGTCGTCGTCCGCACCAACGGGCTCGACCCGATGGCCCGCAACGCGCCCGCCCGCTGGTTCACCGAGCCCTTCGCCGCGAACCAGCCCGCCATCGTCGAGTGGGCCGTGCAGATGGTCCGCACCACCGACCCCGGCTGCTACATCGCGGCGTGCGAGGCCCTGGCCGCCTTCGACATCCGTGCCGGACTGCTCAGCATCGGCCTGCCCACCCTGGTCCTGGTCGGCGCCGAGGACCGGGTCACCGGGCCCGCCGACGCCCGTACGCTCGTCGCGGGCATCCCCGACGCCAGGCTCGCCGTCGTCCCGGGCGCGGCCCACCTGGCGCCCGTGGAACAGCCCGCCGCCGTCACCGACCTCCTCGTCCACCACTTTTCCACGTCCTGGCAGACGGAATCCGCCTCCACCACGGGCCAGACCGCGATCACCGCGGCTCTCGCCCGGCCCGTCCTCGCCGCCCGCCCGGCGGCCGGGCCCGCCGCCGGAACGTCACCGGTCCCGGCAGCGGGCCCGGACTCGGCCCCGGAACAGCCCGAGGCCGTGGCAGCGCCCGGCAGCCCCCGCCCCGGCGCGTACGACGCGGGCATGAAGCTGCGCCGCGAGGTGCTCGGCGACGCCCACGTGGACCGCGCCCTCGACGGGTCCGACGATTTCACCGGGGACTTCCAGGACTTCCTCACCCGCTACGCCTGGGGCGAGGTCTGGGCCCGGCCGGGACTGGACCGCCGCACCCGCAGTTGCGTCACCCTCACCGCCCTCGTCGCGCGGGGCCACCTCGACGACCTCGCCGTCCACACCCGCGCGGCGCTGCGCAACGGGCTGACCCCGGCCGAGATCAGGGAAGTGCTGCTCCAGGCCGCCGTGTACTGCGGCGTGCCCGCCGCCAACTCCGCCTTCAGGGTGGCGCAGGCCGTCATCCTGGAGGAGACCACCGTTCCTAATCAGTGAGCAGGAGTGAGTCTTGGACCCAATCCTGCGTATCTGGCGCATCCCGAACGGTTGTGGATGCACTGGTCGCCCGCGTTCGCTCCGCGTCCGGCGGCACGCATCGTGTGCGTGGTCCGGGGATGCGGGGGGCGGGTTTCCTCATGCCCTCGGGTGCCGTGTCCGGCCTGGGCGTTCCGATGCCCGCGACGATCGCTCCGGTCGTCGTGGGGCGGTGCCGTCCGTCGCCGGATCGGGTGCCCGAGGGCGCGTCTTCCGATCGCCACGGCTGCCGCGTCGTGGCGGGTGGTCCTGCGGGTCCTGGTGGTGAGGGGTTTCTGCCAGTGCTCGGCGCCCCAGCGGGAGGTGTACGCCGGGTCGACGGCCACGATGGTGATGCCGAGTTCGGCGGCCATGCTGACGAGCCGGGCGCGCAGCCCGGCGACGGGCATGCCGGAGATCAGCTTGCGGAAGCGTTTGCGGCGTCCCTGTTTCTCGCGGGTCGTGGAGTCGGTGAAGTCGAGGTCTTCGACCGCGACGGCGAGGCCATGGCGTCGGGCGAAGTGCAGCAGGCGGGTCAGGGCGTGGCGGACCTGTGCGTCGCGGTGGGCGGTGGTGCCGGACAGGTCGTAGTCGAACCGGAGTGGTTCGCCGACCGGGTTGCCGTGGGCGTCGAGGCGCCGGGCGGCGAGATGGTCGGCGTTGGTGTGTCCACCCCGACCACGCCCCGTGCGCGGGCCGCATCCAAGGGGACGGCCTGTACCAGTGGGATGGTCCAGGAGGCGGTGAGGTACCAGCGCCGGCGTGTGATGTCCTCGTGGATGCGGTAGGCCACGGCCCGGTGGGCGGCCACGCGGTCGGCCCACTGCTCGCCCCGGTGCGCGAACGACGCCTTCGCGGCCAGCATGTACCGGCCGTGCGCAGCGTTCGCCAGGTACGCCAGCGGCACCGGGAGCTTGATCGACACCTCGCCGTCGGGGGTGACGCGGATGGTCTCGTTGCCGAACCGCTTGCCGGACTCGCCGTCCGCAGCCAGAAACCTGCGCCCCGCCTCCCATTGCGTACGCCACTGGGTATCGGTGAGGTGGGCCTGCTCCAGGTGGTGGCGGGTGTTCAGCAGCCGCTTGCCGCCGCGCACCACCCGAACCACACCCGCGTCGCGCTCGGCCCGCACGGCTCTGAGCCGGTCTTCGAGCACCCGCAGGCGGCGGGACTTGGCATGCCACTCCCGCCGCGAGCGGTAGCCACCCGGCGCCCGCTTGGTGCCCTTCTCGCCCACCGGCCGGGACAGCCGGTGCCCGATAGCCTTGATTCCGGCCTCGAGGCCGTGGATGTGGGCGAGTTGAGCCCTGCGGGCCAGCGCCCACTGATCGTTGGTGGTCTTCGTGATCGCCCCGGCCCAGCGCGACGAGGACTCCGCGGTCAGGACACGCTTGCGCTCGGCCCACTGCCCACTGCCGTGCACCGGCCCGGCCGCGCACCGCACCCTCAGGTCACGCGAGGCGAGCGAACCGAGATGGTCCCCGACCAGGCGCAGCACCGTCTCGTCCCCGGCGCTCAGGCCCTTGAGCCGGGTGCGGATCGCGACCCCCGACGGGCCGGGCACCACGAACGACGCCGCCACCTCACGCAACCCACC
>NZ_JAAAXQ010000634.1 GCF_009916105.1 Streptomyces sp. GC420
CACCCCTCGCGCCGCTGACACGGCCCCCGCGTCTGCGCGCCGGCGACCGGGTGGCCGTGGTCGCGCCCAGCGGGCCGGTTGCCGAGGAGCGGCTGCAGGCGGGACTCGACATCCTGCGGGGCTGGGACCTGGACCCGGTGGTCGCACCCCACGTCCTGGACCGGCACCAGGACTTCCGCTACCTCGCGGGGACCGACGAGGACCGGGCGCGCGACTTCCAGGAGGCGTGGTGCGACCCCGGTGTCGCTGCCGTGCTGTGCGCACGCGGCGGATACGGCGTCTCCCGCATGGTGGACCTCCTCGACTGGGAGGCCCTGCGGGCCGCCGGCCCCAAGGCGTTCGTCGGCTTCAGCGACATCACCACCCTGCACGAGGCATTCGCCGTCCGCCTGGGCCTCTCCACGCTGCACGGCCCGATGGTGGCCGCCGTCACCTTCCTCAAGGACGCCCGCACCCAGGAGTCGTTGCGCACCACCCTCTTCGAACCCGAGGCGGCGCGCACCCTCACCCTCGAGTCAGCCCGGGGCCTGGTCCCCGGCGCGCCCGTGCGCGGCATCACCACGGGCGGCTGCCTCTCGCTGCTCGCCGCCGAGTCCGGCACCCCCCACTCCCGGCCCTCCGCACGCGGCGGCATCCTCCTGCTGGAGGACATCGGTGAGGAGCCCTACCGCATCGACCGCGCACTGACCCAGCTCCTGCGCACCGGCCTGCTGGACGGTGTCGCCGGGATCGCGCTGGGCTCCTGGCAGGACTGCGGGCCGTACGAGAACGTGCGGGCGGTCCTGCGCGACCGGCTCGGCGGCCTCGGGGTCCCCGTCGTCGAGGAACTGGGTTTCGGCCACTGCGACACCGCGCTGACCGTGCCGCTCGGCATACCCGCTGTACTGGACGCGCAGGCGGGCACACTCACCCTCGACGTGCCCGCCCTGACCTGACCCATGTTCCCGCTGACCCGACCCACGTGCCCGCCCTGGATGCGGCCGCCGCTGCCCGGCCCCGTCCTGGACGCGGAGGCGCGGGCACCGTCGCACCCCGGGGCGGGAAGGAGGCAGGTCATGAGCCGCAGAACGGCGAGTGGAGGCCCCGGCGGCCGCACCGCCACGGGACGCGGTGGGGGCTACCTCACCCCGGGCAGGATCGTGGCCGGCGTCCCGGCCGTCCTGGGCATCGTCTTCATCGCCGAGAACACCCAGGACGTGAGGATCCGGGTGATCATTCGCGAAGTCGTCATGCCGCTGTGGGCGGCCCTGCTCGTGATGGGCGTCATAGGCCTGCTGTGCGGCATCATTCTGTTCTGGCGCCGCAGATGACGGACACGGGTCACCGGCGCCCGGACACCACCGAGCCGCTCGACCGACCGGCACCCCTGGACCAGTATGGCGGGATGCGACGCATCGTGGTCATCGACGCCCCCTCCAACCTCGGACTCCGGCCGCCCGCCCCCGGCACCGTGCCCGGCTGCTACAAACTGGCGGGCGCGCTGCGCGAACAGCGGCTGCTGCCCAGGCTCGGAGCCTTCGAGGGCGGAGTGGTCGTCCCGCCCCGCTACGACCGGGGCGACTGGCAGGAGGGTGACGGCGTGTTCAACGCCGCCGGCATCGCCGCGTACACCCGGAAGCTCGCCGATCGCATCGAACACCACGTTGCGGCAGGGGACTTCGCGTTCGTCCTCGGCGGCGACTGCAGCATCCAGCTCGGCGCCTCGCTCGCGCTGCGCCGCCTCGGCCGCTACGGGCTCGCCGTCCTCGACGGCCACTCGGACTTCCGCCACCCGGGGAACTCCGACCGGGTCGGCGCCGCCGCGGGCGAGGAGCTGGCGCTCGCCACCGGCCGGGGGCAGGCCGACCTCGCCGACATCGAAGGGCTCCGCCCGTACATCAAGGAGGAGGACATACGGCTGATCGGGCTGCGTGACGACGAGGAGGACCGCGCGGAGCTCGCCGAGCTGAAGATCCCCGCGCTGTACGTCGAGGAGATCAGGCGGTACGGGGCGCGGGACCTCGCCGACGCGCTGCTGCTCACCCTGGAAGTGCCGGTCACGGAGGGCTTCTGGGTGCACATGGACGCGGACGTCCTCGACCCTTCCGTCATGCCGGCCGTGGACAGCCCCGACCCGGGCGGGCTGTGGGAGGACGAGGTGCTGACGCTGCTGCGCACCCTGGTGAACTCTCCGCGCTGCGTCGGCTTCAACCTCACGATCTACGATCCCGACCTGGACCCCGACAGCTCGGTCGCCGCCCGCCTCGCCGACCTCGTCGTGGCCGCCTTCACCACGCCCGGGGACGCCGCCGCGGCCTGATCGGCGCGTGGCCGCCCCGCGCCGGGGCACCCGGAGGGCGTTCAGCCCATCCCCACGCCGGCAGCGCGGGCGCACGTGGCGTCACTCCCCGTTAAGGGTGTGGACGCCCGGGTACCCGGCCCGCATGGACGTCAAGCCGGACAACAAACTGTCGGAGCAGCTCTCCCACGTCGTCAGGGACACCCTGCGGGACGAGCTGCGGGCCGAGCTGCGGGCCGAGCTGCGGGCCGAGCTGCGCGAGCAGACGCGCAAGCAGCGACGCACCGCCAAGCTGTACGGCGGCTCGGGCGCTGCCGCGCTGCTCGGAGCCGCGGCGCTGACCGCCTGCCTGGTGCTGCTCCTCGACCTGGCACTGCCCGCGTGGGCCGCCGCCCTGATCACCGCGGCCGTGCTGTTCACCGTGGCGATCGTGCTCAGGAACGCGGCAAGGCCGGGCGCGACGCCCGGCACGGAACCCTCCGCCCCGGAA
>NZ_JAAAXQ010000635.1 GCF_009916105.1 Streptomyces sp. GC420
GAGCTCTTCCTGGCCGGCGCTGGCGAGGTCGGTGCGGGAGGTGTCCGAGGAACGGCTGCAGAAGTGCCGGCCGAGGCGCTGGAGGGCTTCCTCGGGGAGGTCGGTGACGGTCTCGGCGCCGGGCGGGAGGCAGGGGTCGCTTCCGTGGACCGTGCCTTCGGGGTACGTGCGGCAGCTGCCTGCCCAGCCGCCGGCGGCGTACACGCCGGCGTGGGCGGGATCGGCGAGGACGCGGGTAGCGACGTCGAGAACGTGCTCGGCGGCCTGGACCAGGACAGGGTCCGCATTGAGGCCGGCGATGTGGCAGAGGGCGCGGGCGGCGGGGTGCTCGGCGGTGCCGGAGGGTGCGCGGGCGGGTTCGGTCTCGGTGAGGAGGTCGAGCACAGCTGTGCGCGGATCGGCAGGGCCCGGGGCGAGAATCGGCCCGGCGGGCCACAGGGCCAGGGGGACGGACCGGGAGGTCCACAGCGGCAGGACGGTGGGGGTGGCCTCGCATGCCTCGATCAGGTGGAGGTCGCCGTGGTGGCGGGTGGTGAAAAGGTGGACGTGCCCGTTGATACGGGTGAGGGCGTCGAGGAGCCGGACCCGGCGCAAGGTGGCGCACAGGTGGCCGGCGAGGCCCGCGAGTTCGGCGTCCTGGGCGGCTGCGTACTCGGGTTCGCGGCGGAACTGGGGGATCCAGTGCGGCATCAGGCCGCTCTGGTCGGCGGACCGGCGGCCGAGTGCGGCACGCCAGTCGGTCTCGCTGATGTCGGCGAGGAGCATCCTCATCCCGGGCAGTGTCAGGACAATCCCGTCTCGGCGGCCGGCCCAGCGCAGGCCCGCGACGCCTGTCCCGCCCGGCCGGTGGGCGAGGGCGTCGATCCATCGGTCCATCTGGGCGGGCGCGATCCGCACCACCAGTTCGTCGGGGCGGGGGGTAAGACTGCGGATGCCGAACGGGCCGCCGGTGAGGGTGGGGCGGTGACGGCCGTAGGCGGTGATCAGCGCGTGGAAGATCCGTGCCTCGCCTCGGGCCTGGTCGGGCGTGGGCGTCGGGATGAGGTGCGCGAAGTCCGTGAGCTCGGCTCGGGCCGTCTCTTCGGTTTCGCCCGTGGCCATCTGGCGCAGGGCGACCGGGGAGACGGCCGCCTCGGTCGTGCGAAGGCCCTGCTGCTGCCGGGGTGTGTACGGGGTGAGGGTGTCGGTGTGGGTCACGTGCTGCTCCCGCTGTGAGGTCCGCTGTCACCTGGTACAGGTGTGCGGACGGCGCGCGGTGTGACAGTCAGGGTGGACGAGTTTCCAGAGTCGTTCGGACGCCGGGTGTCCTCTTACAGGTGATCTTGATCGATTGCCAGCTGGCCTTGACCGGCGTGACTGAACGTCCGTCGCTACTCTGCGATCAGCGGGCGGGAACCGGCGGGCCTCTGGGCAGAAGCTCCGCTCGCGGCCAAACTCCTAACGGAGCGGTGGCTCGACCTCCACCGCCAAGCGGTTCCCGGCCGTGAGGTAGCCAGTGATTCCGAGCGTCTCCCACATGCGGACGATCCCCTGCCCCAGGGACTGGAGCCGAGTGTCCACATCCGCAAACTCGGACAGCGTGGGGATGAAGGGTGTGCTCTCCAACAACTCGACGATGGGGTCCCAGGCGGGAGCCAGGTAGAGCGAGGCGCCCAGATGCTCAAGGAAGTGGTCGAGGATCCGGCCTCGGCCGGCCGTGCGCTCCAGCGCGTCAGCGTAGCCCAGCATTTTCAAGAGGTGGCCGGTCTCGGCGACCAGTTGGTTGAACATCGTGACGATGTCGATGTTGCCGTCGAGGCAGGAGTCGGCCAGGTCCGGCCAGCCAGGATGAACGACTGAGTCCAGCAGGTGCGTGAGTGTGCTGCAGTACCGGTCCTGCACCAGGAGTTCGAGGCTGATGGTGGCCGAGGGATCGGGGCTGCTGAGGACGCCCGCCTGCTGCAGCCCCTTCATCAGGTGGTCGGAGAGCAGTTCGCATCGGTACTCGTCGGCGGCCTCGAAGGCCCAGATAGCGGCCATCTCCGGCAGCGTCTGGTCTCGGGTGGGGTAGGACGGCCGGGTGCCGGCTGCGGCGCGCAGGCGGCCCAGGATGACGTGGCCGTACTCGTGGAGGACGGTGTGGATCCACTCCAGCTGGTCGAAGTCGTCACCGGTCGGGGCGCCGACGAGCATCTCGACGACGCTGTAGTCACGCTGCACGGGAATCGTCTTGCCACCGACCGTTCCACCGCCGAGCCGCTCTGGGGTGAAGCCGACCTCGCGGTCCGCGATCGAGGCGGCAAGATCACCGGAGAGCACGATCGTCAGCTCGAAGGGAGGAGCCTCCCATACGTCTGCGGCAGCTGAGGCCAGCGCAGCGTGGATCACGGGGAGATGGTCAGCAAGGCCGCTTCGGGCGCCGTGCTCCTCGGTTACCGCAAGCGGGTAGTCGTCCACCGTCGTCCTGTTCCTGGGTGCTGGAGGCACCGGCTCCACGACGCCTGCCGGTGCCCGACATGGGACTGCAGCTACACCCCCTAGCAGTCTCCGCCGGGCAGGCTACCGGTCTCACTGGTCGCGGCCGTGCCGGACCACTCCAAGCCGGGCTGCTGGGGCGACACCGACAGACGTTCAGCCACACCGGTCAAGATCACCCGACAAGCGGTCAAGATCATCTGTCAGAGGACACCGGGCGAAGGCGGTGTCCGCCCGCTGCTCCTGTTGGGTTCGGCTTGCTGGACCTTCAAGGGG
>NZ_JAAAXQ010000636.1 GCF_009916105.1 Streptomyces sp. GC420
CCGGGTCTCCCCCAGCCCCCTGACCTCCCGATTCACCGAGCACAGTTCTGCAAGGAGTCCGCACCCATGACGTCCACGGTGCCCACCGCCGTCCACGACGAGCAGTCCCGGGACATCCGGCCGCCCATCACCATGTTCGGGCCGGACTTCCCCTACGCCTACGACGACTACCTGGCCCACCCGGCCGGCCTGGGGCAGATACCGGCCACCGAGCACGGCGCCGAGGTCGCGGTCGTCGGCGGCGGGCTGTCCGGCATCGTCGCCGCGTACGAGCTGATGAAGATGGGCCTCAAGCCCGTGGTCTACGAGGCCGACCGGATCGGCGGGCGGCTGCGCACCGTCGGTTTCGAGGGCTGCGACCCCGAACTGACCGCCGAGATGGGCGCGATGCGCTTCCCGCCGTCGTCGACCGCGCTCCGCCACTACATCGATCTGGTGGGCCTGGAGACCAGGGAGTTCCCCAACCCGCTGTCGCCCGCTACGCCTTCCACCGTGGTGGACCTCAAGGGCGAGTCGCACTACGCGGAGACGATCGACGACCTGCCGCAGGTCTACCGCGACGTGATGGACGCGTGGAACGCCTGCCTGGAGGAGGGCGCCGACTTCTCCGACATGAACACCGCGATCCGCGAGCGCGACGTGCCGCGCATCAGGGAGATCTGGTCCCGGCTCGTCGAGAAGCTCGACAACCAGACCTTCTACGGGTTCCTGTGCGATTCGCAGGCGTTCAGGTCGTTCCGGCACCGGGAGATCTTCGGGCAGGTCGGCTTCGGCACGGGCGGCTGGGACACCGACTTCCCGAACTCCATCCTGGAGATCCTGCGTGTCGTCTACACCGAGGCCGACGATCACCACCGGGGCATCGTGGGCGGCTCCCAGCAGTTGCCGCTGCGGCTGTGGGAGCGGGAACCGCGGAAGATCGTGCACTGGTCGCCCGGCACCTCGCTGAAGTCGCTGCACGACGGGAAGCCGCGGCCGGCCGTGACGCGGCTGCACCGGACGGCCGGGAACCGGATCACGGTGACGGACGCCTCCGGTGACATCAGGACGTACCGTGCGGCGATCTTCACCGCGCAGTCCTGGATGCTGCTGTCCAAGATCGAGTGCGACGACTCGCTGTTCCCCATCGACCACTGGACGGCGATGGAGCGCACCCACTACATGGAGTCCTCGAAGCTGTTCGTGCCGGTGGACCGGCCGTTCTGGCTGGACAAGGACGAGCTGACCGGACGCGACGTGATGAGCATGACGCTCACGGACCGCATGACCCGGGGCACCTACCTGCTCGACAACGGACCCGGCAGGCCCGCGGTGATCTGCCTGTCCTACACCTGGTGCGACGACAGCCTGAAGTGGCTGCCGCTGTCCGCGAACGAGCGGATGGAGGTCATGCTCAAGTCGCTCGGCGAGATCTACCCGGACGTCGACATCCGCAAGCACGTCATCGGCAACCCGGTGACGGTCTCCTGGGAGAACGAGCCCTGCTTCATGGGGGCGTTCAAGGCGAACCTGCCCGGTCACTACCGCTATCAGCGGCGGCTGTTCACCCACTTCATGCAGGACCGGCTGCCGCAGGACAAGCGGGGCATCTTCCTCGCGGGCGACGACATCTCGTGGACGGCTGGATGGGCCGAGGGCGCGGTGCAGACCGCCCTGAACGCGGTCTGGGGCATCATGCACCAGTTCGGCGGGGAGACCGACCCCTCCAACCCCGGGCCCGGCGACCGCTTCGACGAACTCGCGCCGGTGGAGCTGCCGGAGGACTGACGAAGGACCGGAGGGCGGCGCGGGACCGGACGACGGCGGCCCGGTGTCCGCGGGGCTGCGACAGCATGTGGCTTTGCCGCGGGGCGCGGCAAAGCCACGACCGACCCGCACGGTTGCGGTCACCCACCGGACTCCGGGGCGGAGCGACTGGGCGACCGGCGGAGCGGGGTGACCAGGAAGCGCCCCACCAGGCCGACAGAGTCGTCGAGCCGCTCGGTGAACTCCCCGGCGAGCTCCGGGAGTGTGCGCAGCGCCCAGAGCGAGCGGGCCGCGAGCCAGGCGCCGTCCCTGGCGCGGTCGATGCTCCACGAGCCGATCAGATGGGTCAGCGGGTCGGCGATCTCCAGCAGGTCGGGTCCGGGCATCAGTGCTTCCCGGATTCGCTCCTCCAGGGCCGTGAGGACGTCCCCGACGCGGTCGAAGGCGCTCTCCAGATCGGGCGGCGCGCAGCGCAGCACACCGCAGGTGTCTACGACGGCGAGCGCCAGATCGTGCCCGATGTGCGCATTGATGCCCGCCAGAGCGAACTGCAAAGGGCGTACGCCCGGGTGGCGCCGGTACTGGAAGAGGGGTCTCCAGCAGGCGGGCGGCCGGTGTCCCGCCGCCCAGGTGTCGACCGCCGAGAGATAGCGGCGGGCGAAGCACGCGCCGAGGACGGCAGACGCGTGCGGCTCCGGGAAGTCGCCTGCCGTGATGCGGTGGCCGACCTCCTCGGTGACGGTGAGATACACGCGGTTGAAGACCCCGACACCGTCCCCGGGGGGCAGGGCGGCATCCAGGGCCCGCATCCGGTCGATGACGGCGTCTACGCAGAAGGCGACGTCCGCGCCCCGGCCCGGCAACTGCTCGATGTGCGCCATACCGGCAGGGTCGCAGCCCTAGGCTTCCCATGGCGGCGGCAGGCCCGTGCTTCCCCTCAAAGGAGGAACACGGGCCTGCCGCCGCCATGGGAAGCCTAGGGC
>NZ_JAAAXQ010000637.1 GCF_009916105.1 Streptomyces sp. GC420
GGAGGGTGAGGCTGCGGCGGGGGAGGAGGCCACGGTCCACGAGATGCCCGGGAAGCGGCCCGCGAAGACCGCGAAGACCGCGAAGACCGCGAAGACCGCGAAGACCGCGAAGACCGCGAAGAAGACCGCCGCGCAGCCGGCGAAGAAGTCCGCGGCCGGGGGGTCGGCCACGAAGAGGACCGCCGCCGGCGAACCGGCCGGCGGGGAGCCTGCCGCGAAGAGGGCCGCGTCCGCCAAGAAGACCGCCGGACGCAAATCCCGCCGCACCGCCTGAACCGCACCGTGCCGCGGTCCCTCGTCCCGGGCCGCGCACCGGACCGGCGACCCGCGGGCTGGACGTGGGTCGCCGCGCCTCCTCGCGGTCCCGGCCGTCGTGCGCTGCCGTTCCACCCACCCGGCCGGCCGGGCGTCCGCGCGAAAGGGGCGGTTTCGGTCACGGGGCCCTCCCGGCGGCGGTCACGGTCCGGATCGCCACGCAGTCTGCGGCACCGGCCCGGTCCCGCCGTTGTATCGATCGGCCGGTACCCCTTGACGGAACCGAAATGGCCGGAAACATGTCCCACACTGCACGCGGCGTGGTTCGCGAGGGGATCCGGACACTCCGGAGACGCCACGCCATGGGGGATCGAATGAACGCATGGTCGGTACCGGGATACACGGGCACCAGGGAGCTGGGCGCAGGTGCGAGCGGGCGCGTCGTGCTGGCCGTCCACGAGGACACCGGAGTCCCGGTCGCGGTCAAGTACCTCAGCGAGTCGCTGCTGACCCGCCCCGGTTTCGTACACGACTTCCGTGCCGAGGCGCGGCTGCTGGCCGGGCTGGACAGTGCGCACGTGACGGGGCTCTACGAGTACGTCGAGAGCCCGGACGGCGCGGCCATCGTCATGGAACTGGTGGAGGGTCTGGCGCTGCGCGCGCTGCTGTCCCGGGAGGGCCCGATCGGGCCGGAGGCCGCCCTGGTGGTCCTCAAGGGCTCGTTGCTCGGCCTCGCCGACGCCCACCGGGTGGGCGTGGTCCACCGCGACTACAAGCCGGAGAACGTGCTGGTCACCGCCGACGGCACCTCCAAGCTCGTCGACTTCGGCATCGCGGCGGGCGACGGGACCAGTGCCGGTATCGCCGGGACCCCCGCCTACATGGCCCCCGAGCAGTGGAGCGGCGCGCCCGCCTCGCCCGCGGCCGACGTGTACGCGGCGACCGCCACCTTCTTCGAGTGCCTGACCGGGCGCAAGCCGTACACCGGGGAGAACTTCGCCGAACTCGCGCTCCAGCACGTCGACGCGCCGGTGCCCGTCGACAAGGTGCCCGAGCCGGTGCGGCCGCTGGTCCTGCGCGGTCTGGCCAAGACTCCGGAGGAGCGGCCCGAGAACGCCGAGGCCTTCGTCGGGGAACTGGAGCAGATCGCGGGCGGCGCCTACGGGCCCGACTGGGAGGAGAACGGCCGCGGCAGGCTCGCCGCCCTGGTCGCGCTGCTCCCGCTGCTGCTCCCGTCGGCCGGTGACACCCCGCAGACCACCACGGACACCGCCACCACGATGCTGGACCAAGGCGGCGGCTGGGTGCGTTCGTTCCGGCCGAGCCGGTCCGCCCTGCTCGCCTCCGCCGCCGCACTGGGCCTGGCGTTCGTGCTCGCATACGGCGTCGAACCCGGCAACGCCGGCTCCACGCAGCAGGCGGGGAAGGCGCTCGCCACCACCAGCGCGCAGCCCGGCGTCAGCAGCGGCCCGACCGGGACGGCGGAGCCCTCCGGCAGCGCGTCCTCGTCGGCCTCGCCCGGGGCCTCTCCGTCTCCCTCGGAGAGCGGGGCCACCGCCGGGCCGTCGGACGAGGCCACCGCGACCGCCACCGACGGCGGGGACGGCGACACCCCCGGCGGCACGACCGCCACCCCCACCTACACGGCCACACCCACGACGGAGCCGACGACGGCCACCCCGACCCCGCCGTCCGCGCCCAACGTCAAGGACATCACCGTCAGCGGCTTCCAGCAGACGGGCAGCACGACCGCCACCGCGACCGTCGACGTCGTCACGGACGGCACGGGACCGGTCTCCATCACGGTCGGCTGGTACGTCAGTGACGCGTACGGCCGGCTGGGCACCCTGGACGGGACTCAGACGTTCCAGCGCAGCGGTGCGACCCAGTACACGTTCACCGCCGACCACACATTCCAGGGCCTGGGGTGCTACTGGGCGGTGCAGGTCACCTCCGACCCGGCGTCCGCCGACGGCGGCGCCTCGCAGCAGCTACTCACCCGACGGTGCATCCTCCGATGAACGAGCGCAAAGACCAGCAGCAGGACGACGACTACAGCGCGACACAGCTGGCCAGCCACTGGATCCAGAGACCCGCTGAACCCGGGCCCGGCGACCCCGGGCCCGCTGAAGCCGGACCCGCTGAACCCGATTCCGGTGAAGGGGATTCCGGTGAACCCGGTTCCGCCGAACCGGGGGCCGGTGCACCGGCCCCCGGGGCGACCGTGGCGGTGACCCTGCCGGCCGCACAGGACCCGCGGACCCGGATGCTCACGGCCGGCGCCGCGGGCTCCGGCACGCTTCCGGCTGTGCTCGCGGCGGGCGCTGCCGCGGCCGTCGGCGGCGCCGGACCCGACGCCACCCGCCGGGAAGAGGTGGGACCGGACCGCGTCGAGGGGAGCGTCCTCCGCTTCGGGCCCGGCGTGACCGCGGCCGCGCGGCACCGCACGGGCGCCGGGTTCACCGTCCCGGTGC
>NZ_JAAAXQ010000638.1 GCF_009916105.1 Streptomyces sp. GC420
CCCCCGGCCCCGCCCAGCCCGCGCGGGCGCCCTCCGGGCCCCAGGCGCACCCCACGCCCGCGCCCACCACGGCGCTCAGCCCGGCGCCGGTGTACCCGGCCCCTCCCGAGCCCGCGCGGCAGGACCGCCTCACCGTTCGGCCCGGGCTGCCGACGGAAACCGAACCCGGCGCCCCGCAGGCGCCGGGCGCACCGGCCGCGGATGACGCGTGCGCACTCGCCGCGACCGGCGTACCGGTCCGGCCCCTGGCGGAGTCGCCGGGCCTGTCCGCTCCCGCGGTGACCGCCGTCGGCGGCCCGCCGGTCGTCGTCCACGCGCGCGGCGTCGTACGGGCCGGGGCCGGAGCCGGGGCCGAGGGGCCCGCGCACGCGGGCCGGATCGAGGGGCTGCTGCTCGGGCTCGCCTCCGGTGACGCCGCCGGGTGGCCCGCAGCCCGGCACCGGGCGGCGCGGATGCCCGAGTGGACGCGGCGGCTGACCCGCGAGCTGGACACGTTCGCGGAGCAGAACGCCACGACCACGCTGCCCGTCCCCATCGCCCTGAACCAGCCGCCGGAGCCGCTGCGGCTCGGGCCGTCCGACGACGCGGAGTGGGCGGCGTTCGCCGCCGAGTCGGTGCTCACGGCGGCCGGGGCGCTGCTGAGCGACCTCAGCAAGGACCGCCGGATGCGGGCTGCCATCGACCTCGCGTGGAACGCCCTGGCCGACGAGGTCGCCGCGGCCGCCGACCAGGCACCGGAGATCGAGTCCGCCGCGATCCCGCTGCGGGCCCGGATCTCCGTGCGCGCCGGGCTCGGAAACCTTGCGACCGGCCTGCGCCCGCCCGCGACGGGCCACGACAATCCCCACTACTTCGACGACGCGGCCTGTGTGAGGGCCTGCGCCCTCGCCGTCGTACACGCCGGGAACCCGCGCGCCGCCGCCGAACTGGCCGAGTTCGACGCCCGCTACAGCCAGGACGGCGACGGGGTACACGGCGCCCGCGCCATGGCGGCGGCCGTCGCGGCGGCCCTCGGCGGCGCCCCCGTGGACGCCTGCGTGGACGCCGCGCTCGCACAGCTGCCCGGGGCCACCGAGATCGGCCGCAACGCCCGTCACGCCGTCGGCCTGGCCCGGGCGACCCCGGACGCCTTCGCGCTGGTGCCCGTCCTGGAGCACCAGATCGTCGACCACGTCTACAGCTACGGCATCGCCGCGGCGGAAACCGTCCCGGTCGCCCTCGCCCTGGCCACCGCCGCCCGCGGAGCGCTCACCGCTGCGGTGCCCTCCGCCGCCTGCCTGTCCCGGGTCGCCGATTCCGCGCCGGCCCTCGTCGGCGCCCTGACCGGAGCGCTGACCGGCGCCGACGGGATCCCGGGCACCTGGCGGAGCGCGTGCAGGACGCTGTCCGGCTGCGTCCTGCCCCGGCTGGCCGGCACCGATCTCGTCGAACTCGCCGGGCTGCTCGCGCACACGGAACTGACCCTCCCGGAGGGATGATTCGGGCATGACGCTCACATCACCCCATACTTCCGCACTGTCACTGGAGGACCGGACGACGGGCTGCCTGGTCGGCGCCGCGGTCGGCGACGCCCTCGGCGGTCCGGTCGAGGGCTGGACGCCCGAGCAGATCGCCCGGCGGCACGGCGGCCCGGTGCGCGGCATCGTCGGGCCCTGGTACGAGGACTGGCGTACCGCCAGGCCCATCGCGCCGTACCACAAGGGCGACGGCCACGTCACCGACGACACCCTGATGACGCACGCGCTGGTACGGGTCTACGAGACCGTGCGCGACCACCTCGACGCGTACGCCGTCGCCGATCACCTCGTGCCCGACCTGATCACCAACCCGCGCTGGATCCCGGAGCTCGAGGCGGAGGCGCTCCCCCTCCAGCGGATCTTCCTCGCCGAGAAATGGCTGGTCGCACGGCTTCACTACGGCCATGTCGACCCGCGCGAGGCGGGCACGGGCAACATCGTCAACTGCGGGGCGGCGATGTACGCGGCACCGGTCGGCGTCGTCAACGCGGCGAATCCGGCGGCCGCGTACGCCGAGGCCCTGGACATCGCGGGCGCGCACCAGTCCTCGTACGGACGTGAGGCGGCCGGGGTCTTCGCCGCCGCGGTCGCCGCCGCGTTCCTGCCGGGCGCGACCCCGGAGTCCGTCGTCTCGCACGCGCTCGCGCTCGCCAAGGACGGCACCCGCGCCGCCATCGAGGCGGTCTGCGAGACCGCTGCGGCCCACACCGACACCGAGTCCGCCCGGGGGCCGCTGCGCGCCGCCGTCGCCCCCTTCGACACGGTCGGCCCCGACTACCGCGCCCCCTCCCTCGGTGCGCGCCGCCCGTCACGACTGCACTCCGTCGAGGAGCTGCCGATCGCCCTGGGGATGCTGCTCGCCGGCGGCGGCGACTACCGCCGTACGGTGCTCGGCGCGGTCAACTACGGCCGTGACTGCGACTCCATCGCCACCATGGCAGGCGCCGTCGTGGGCGCCCTGCGCGGCGAGTCCGCGATCCCCCGGGACTGGGCGCAGGAGGTGTCCGAGTCGAGCCGCCTCGATCTGCGCGCTCCGGCCACCGGTCTCGCCGCCGTCACCCGCGAGGTCTTCGCCCGCGACCAGGATCGCCGCCGGGCCCACGAGGCCGCCTTCGCGCAGATCGCGGGCCGCCCGTGACGCGGCCCGCCCCCGGCTCCCCCGCGCCCGGCGGCGCTCCTGGTCG
>NZ_JAAAXQ010000639.1 GCF_009916105.1 Streptomyces sp. GC420
CGACGTCGCTGACCGCCGTTCCGGTCCCGCGCCCCACGTCCTCGACGGCCGCACCCGCGCCGCGCCCGATGTCTCCGACGGCCGTTCCGGCCCCGCGGCCGATGTCTCCGACCGCCGCCCCGGCACCGCGCCCCACGTCCTCCAGCGTGCGCCCCGCTCCGGTGCCCACCTCGCGCACGGCGGACCCGATGCCCGAGGTGACGTCCCGGAGGATCTGCGGATTGCGGTCGATCGTCGTCAGCACCCTGCCGATGACCTCGGCGACGTTGTCCAGTCGCACCTTGAGCAGCGCCTGGGCCTCCACTCCCTTGATGTCGAGGTGCACGGCGCCCAGTTGCACGTCCGCGCCCACATTGAGTCTGAGCAGGTCGAGGACTTCCGCCTGCAAGGAGACCCGGGCCCGGAGGTCCTCGACGTCCAGGGTGATCTCGTCGACCTTCAGCAGGGGTACGTCGAGAAGGACGTCCGGCTCCGCGGACAGGGCTCCGACGGGTTCTTCCTCCGCGTAGTCCTCGGCGTAGTCGTCCGGGCCCGTCGGTTCCTCGGCGTACAGCTCGTCCGGCTCCCGGGCGGTCTCGTTGTCGTCCATGCTGCCCCTAGGGAAGGTGTGCAGAATGTACCGATTTGATCTTTCCATCATAGATCGCAGGCCGGTGGGTGCCCTCCGTGGAGGAAGGTGCGCAGGGTCGGGGCGGGTGGACCCCGGTGTTGAACGTGTTCAATAATGGGGCCGGTCCCGGTCGTGAGTGCTCCATGCCCGCGGGCCGGTGCACCGCCCTGCCCACCCTCCGATCCGAGGACGATCCGATCGCATGCGTCTCCCGCCCGGCCCGATCCCGGCCTGACCCCGGCCCGAACCCGCTCCCGGCGTGGCGGAGAGGGGGTGGTGAGGCCGATTCCGGGCTGTCCGGGAGGGCCGCCGCGAGAAAGTTCGTGAAGTTCTTCACAAGGAAAAATGGCCAGTGACCCCCTGTTTGGTGCGCGGAACCCCGCGACACCCCCATACATCTGAGCGCCGGCCTGCTCGGGCTCGCAATCTCAAGCCATACGCGACAGTTGCCGACATATCGAAGGCGCGTCGGTGAATCCCTCACACACGCCCCTGCGGAGCGGAGAGGAGCAGCTCAGAGGGGGTTTCAACGGCTTCCGGGGGAGGGTGGTTCCCCGGCCGTGACATGACCTCGGTCACGGGGGCCGGGGAGTGTAGCAGAAGGGGCCCAGAACCTTGTGAAGGGGCTCACGAGCACCCCTCCGGGGGGTGCTGGATACTCGAAACATGAGCACCACGGAGCGTCCCAGGATCCTCGTTGTAGGCGGTGGGTACGTAGGCCTGTACGCAGCTCGTCGCATTCTGAAGAAGATGCGCTACGGCGAGGCGACCGTCACGGTCGTCGACCCGCGCTCGTACATGACGTACCAGCCGTTCCTCCCCGAAGCCGCCGCCGGCAACATCTCGCCCCGGCACGTCGTCGTCCCGCTGCGACGCGTGCTGCCCGGAGCCGAGGTCCTCACCGGCCGGGTCACCACCATCGACCAGGACCGCAAGGCCGCCACGATCGCGCCGCTCGTCGGCGAGGCGTACGAGCTGCCCTTCGACTACCTGGTCATCGCGCTCGGCGCGGTCTCCCGCACCTTCCCGATCCCCGGCCTCGCCGAGCAGGGCATCGGCATGAAGGGCGTCGAGGAGGCCATCGGCCTGCGCAACCACGTCCTCGAGCAGCTCGACAAGGCCGACTCCACGACGGACGAGGACGTGCGCCGCAAGGCGCTCACCTTCGTCTTCGTCGGCGGCGGCTTCGCGGGTGCCGAGACCATCGGCGAGGTCGAGGACATGGCCCGCGACGCCGCCAAGTACTACAACAACGTGTCGCGCGAGGACATGCGGTTCATCCTCGTCGACGCGGCGGACAAGATCCTCCCCGAGGTCGGGCCGGAACTCGGCAAGTGGGGCAAGGAGCACCTCGAGGCCCGTGGCATCGAGGTCTACCTCTCCACCTCGATGGACTCCTGCGTCGACGGGCACGTGGTGCTCAAGAACGGCCTGGAAGTCGACTCCAGCACCATCGTGTGGACCGCGGGCGTCAAGCCCAACCCGGCCCTGGCCCGCTTCGGACTGCCGCTCGGCCCCCGCGGCCACGTCGACACCGAGCCGACCCTCCAGGTCAAGGGCACCGACTACATCTGGGCCGCCGGCGACAACGCCCAGGTCCCGGACATGGCCGCCCGCGCCGCCGGCAACGAGAACGCCTGGTGCCCGCCGAACGCCCAGCACGCGCTGCGCCAGGCCAGGATCCTCGGCGACAACGTGATCTCGGGCATGCGGGGCTTCCCGCAGACCGAGTACAAGCACGCCAACAAGGGTGCGGTCGCCGGCCTCGGCCTGCACAAGGGCGTGGCGATGATCGTCATGGGCAAGATGAAGATCAAGCTCAAGGGACGGCTCGCCTGGTACATGCACCGTGGCTACCACGGTCTCGCCGTGCCGACCTGGAACCGCAAGATCCGTGTCTTCGCCGACTGGACCCTCGCGACGTTCCTCCGGCGCGAGGTCGTCTCGCTCGGCGCCATCCACTCGCCGCGCGAGGAGTTCTACGAGGCCGCCAAGCCGGCGCCGCCGCCCGCGTCCGCCGCCCGGCCCGCCTCCTCCGCCGGGGCCCAGAAGGCGAAGGCCTCCTGACC
>NZ_JAAAXQ010000063.1 GCF_009916105.1 Streptomyces sp. GC420
CCACGGAGGCGGGCATCTCGCGCGCCACGTTCTACAAGTACTTCTCCGAGCGCGAGGAGATCCTCGCCGAGCTCTTCGCCCGGCTGCTCGGCCGTGACCCCGTCCCCGCCCCGCCCGGCGGCACCGGTCAGGCACTGGAACGCATCGGGCAGCTACTGGTCGCGACGGCGGAGCGCATGCTGCAGGACGAGGTGCTGGCCCGATTCGTGTACACCCTGCCGATCCGCCACGCGGCGCTGCTCGGCGAGGGCGCTCGGCCGCCGGTCCTGGACACGGTGGAGCGCATGCTCGCCGAGGCGTCCGAGGCCGGAGTGGTCCGCACCGACGTGCCCAGTACGCTGCTCGCCGCCCACCTGGGGCGGGCCTACGAGGCAGCCATGCGGGACTGGGCGGAGGGCCGCACGGCCGACGCCCCCGCCCAGGTGCGGCTGCTGCTCGACCTGTCCTTCCACGGCATCACCGCCGCGGCGGGCCGCACCTCCGGCCCCTGAGCCCGGTCCGCGCCCGGCGCCGTCCGGAGGGCGGGCGCGCTCGCCCGGCTACCGGCGGCCCCTGCGGGGCGGGTCCGGAACCCCGCCCCGCCGAGTGACCGGCGCGGCAGGCTCGCCACCGCCCGGTCCCGTCCGCCTTCGCGCCGGGCCACCCGGCAGCGGGATCCGCCGAGCGAGCAGAGCCCACCCGGGCCCGTCCTCCGGGCCGGATGCCGCGCCCCGCCGTCCCGGTGTCCGCCGTCCCGGGGTCCGCCGGGCGAGTGGCAGCCGGTTCGGGCCGACTCGGCCTTCCGTGTCCTGCACCGTGGCGCCGGGCCCGGCCCCGTCCTTCGCGCCGGACGACCCGGCAGCGGGGCCCCGCCCGGGCCGGGACGCCGTGCCGGTCGGCGGGCCGGGGTGGCTGCCCGGCGTCGGGCGGGCTCGTTGGGCCGGGTGGGTGAGGTGCGGGTGACGGGCACGCGCCCGGCTCAGCCGTCGGGGTTGGCCTCCAGGCAGGTCAGTTCTATGTCGTCCAGCACCGCCTCGTGGGTGCGGCCGGTGACCTCGGCGTCCCGCTCGATCTCGACGGCCGCCCACCCCGCCAGGCTCATCACGAGCACGCGCAGGCCGTCCGTGCCGTAGGCGCGCAGCACCCGGTCGGCGGCCGCCAGTGCCTCCTCGGGGATGCGCTCGGCCGGGTACAGCCCGACGATCCTGCGCAGCAGGTCGACCGATATCCGGGAGACGTCCGGGGCTATCGCCCTCAGGCGCCGGTCCTCGTCCTGATCCACGGGGCCTCCATCCGCCGTGCGCGCCGGGCACCCGGCCCGGCGTGGCAGTCCGCTGCCAGGCTCGGCCCCCCGGCCGCCGCCGTCAACCGCGCCTGCGGCCCGGAGCACTCCGCCCGGCCGCCGGTACCGGTCACGACGAACCGGTCACCGGCGTCCCGGCCTCCGTGCCCGGCCGGGCGCAGGCGCGACGACGCGCTCCGCGACGCGCTCGTACCGGCCCGCGGCCGGACGGCCGCAGGACTCGGGCGGGGGAGCTCGCCCCGGCCGGAGACGCAGCACTCCGGGTTGAGGAAGGCGAGGCCGGCCCCCGCCGTCCAGGCCCGTGAAGCTGGTGCGAACAAACCGTCCGGCGTGCGGCCGTCGGCGTCCGGCGGCCACGCCGCGGCCGCGCCCGGTGCCACCGGGCGGGGGCGAGGACGCCGGTCATGGGCCGGCGGCCCGCGGCTGGGCCGACACCTCCTGGGAGAGCAGGAGTTCATGGGCGAGCCGGGCACCGCGTGCCGCCGCGTCGCTCTCCACGTTCCGGTCCGGCGTGCCCTCCAGCCCGTCGATCAGGGCGCGCAGGGCCTGGGTCAGGGCGTCCACCCGTTCCTCGAGGACGCGCAGTCGTTCGGGAGTGTCGTCGTACGTCATGCCGTGCTCCGGGGATCGGCGCCGTACTGGGCGGCTGCGGAGCGGGGCGGCACCTTCCGGCTGCCGGTTCTCCCGGTCTCCCGGGCCGTGCGGTTCCTCCGTGGCCGCCTGCCGGCCGGAGGCCGCCCGCGCATGGTTTCCATTCCGAGCGTGTCACGCGGCGTCGGGGGCTGACAGGGCCGGACGGCCCAAAGCTGCTTCGCGTTGGATGTCGGGCTCATGACATTTTCACCGAGCCGACCCACAACGTTCACACCGCAGGAACCATGTACATGCCACTCTCCCGTTGGCTCACTTGTCAACTCGCGTAGATCGGACCGCCGACGGGGCGGTGCGCGGCGCGCGAGCCTCCGGGAAAGGACTCCCCCCACATGCCACTCCCGCGCATACGCCGCTGGAAGCCCCTGACCCTGGCCGCCGTCACCGTGCTGGTCGGCGTCACCGTGCCGGCGACCGCCACCGCTGCGCCGGCCGGGGCCGTGACCGCGGCAGCCGTCGCCGACTACGACAGCACCTACTACGCGAGCGCCATCGGCAAGACCGGCACCTCGCTGAAGAGCGCCCTGCACGGGATCGTCGACGGCAACACCCAGATCTCGTACTCCGCCGTCTGGAACGCGCTCAAGGTCACCGACGAGGACCCGAACAACAGCTCCAACGTGATCCTGCTGTACACCGGCACCTCGCGCAGCAAGAGCCTCAGCGGCGGCAGCACGGGCAACTGGAACCGCGAGCACGTGTGGGCCAAGTCCCACGGCGACTTCGGTACGACCACCGGTCCGGGCACCGACCTCCACCACCTCCGGCCCGAGGACGTCACGGTCAACAGCATCCGCGGCAACAAGGACTTCGACAACGGCGGCAGCGCGGTCAGCGGCGCCCCGGGCAACTACACCGACTCGAACTCCTTCGAGCCCCGGGACGCGGTCAAGGGCGACGTGGCCCGCATGATCCTCTACATGGCCGTGCGCTACGAGGGCGACGACGGCTGGCCCAACCTGGAGCCCAACGACCTTGTGGGCAACGGCACCGCGCCCTACATGGGCCGCCTGTCCGTCCTCAAGCAGTGGAACGACGAGGACCCGCCGGACGCCTTCGAGGAGAACCGCAACGAGGTCATCTACGACCAGTACCAGCACAACCGCAACCCGTTCATCGACCACCCGGAGTGGGTCGAAGCCATCTGGTGAATCGTCGCGCCCCGGCCTGAGGTCCGCCACGCCCGCCCCGGTGGGCGTGGCTGACCCCGCCACGAGCAGCGGCCGGCGGAGTTGCGGAAAGCCTCCCGCCGAGGCCGCCGATCTGCTGGGATGGTCCCTCACGGTGGTCGGCAGTGAGCACGGGGGCACGCAGTGGGGCTGGAGTTCGGGCATCGCCTCGGCCTGCCCCGGGCACTGTCCGCGCTGTCACGTCCCCCTGCCGCCTGCGCCGCGGCACCGCGGGCGGCGGCCCGGAAGACCCACGGCGCCGTCCTCCCCGCCCGCCGCGGCGCCTCGACCGCCGACGCGACCGGCCGCGTGCCCGGGGCTCCCCGCCGCCCACTACCCTCTGCCTTCTGCGAGGAGAACCGGTCGGCCGGGCCCAGGAGGTGCGCACCCTGATGCCTGACTCCCGTCGCGGTGCGCCGCGCCGCCGGCGGCCCGCAGGACGACACCTCGTTCCAGTGGGCGGAGCCGGGAGGGCCCGAGCATGACCCTGTCGCAACTGCACTGCACATCGGCGCCGCCCGGCCCCGAAGGCTCCGGTCTCCGGTTCGCCGCGCTCTCCCCCGGTGTGCCCCGGCCCCTGCTCGCCGAGGTCGGACGGCTCATCGGCTACGAGCCGCCGAGCGACGCCCCGGCACACCCCACGGAGCGCGAACTCGCCTCGTTCCCGGTGGCGTTCAGCCACAGCCGGCTCTCCGACGGCAGCCGGCTCCTGGCCCGTACGGTCTGCACGGGAGCCGACGGCAGCGGGCACCCGGGCGGTTTCCACGCGCACGCCGTACTGCTTCCCCCGGACGCGGCGCTGCCGGGCGGAGGCCTGCCCGTCACCGCGTGGGACTCGCCCCAGTGGGCCACAGCCGTCCCTGACGGAGGAGTACCGGAACCGCTGGAGGCGCTGCGCCCCTCCGGCCTGCTGGACCGGGCCGGCCTCGTCGCCTTCGCGGTGTCCCGTGCGCCCTGGCTCGCGGCCTTCTTCGCCGATCTGCGCGCCCTCACCGAGGACGAGGCCGCGCCGCGGATCCTCCTGGTCGAGCGGGACAGCGCCGACACCGCCCGGTGGATCGCGCTGGCCTGCGCCGCGCTCCCGGAGGAGATGGCCCGCCGGCTGACGTTCACCACCTACACCCGGCGACCCCGGCACGCCCCGCAGCAGATCGTCGGAGTGCGGCCGGAGGACCGCCGCGACCTCGGCGGACAGGACCAGCGCTTCCGCGTGCACGACTGCATCGACCGCACGCCCGCGCGACCGGTGACCGACGCCTGGGCGGAGGCCGCCGCCCGTGTCTGGACGAGCCGGCGCCCCGAACTGTTCGACGAGGCGGCCGCACTGCCGCGCGGCCGCCCCGCGGATCCCGGCCCGCTCGCCGCCGTCGCGCTGTGCGCGGGCCTCGGGCTGGGCTCCGGTTGCCGGACGGCGGCGGCCGACTGGGCCCGCGAACACCCGCAGGCGCTGGGAGAAGAGCGGCTGCACCGTCTGCTCGCGGCCCTGAGCGCGCCCGCCGGGGACCGGACGGACGCCGAAGCGGCGGCTCTCACCGGGTTGTTCAACGCGCTCGACGGCCGGGCACCGGCCGCCGCCGTCGGGCCGCTCGCGGCCCTGGTGCTGACCCGCGCGGTCCGCTCGCCCGGGTCGGGGCCGGGACTCGGCGTCCTGCGGCCCGACACCCTCACCGGGGAGCTCGGACCTCGGCTCGCCGCCGAACTCGCCCCGGAGCTGCGGGCGGGCATCGCGCGCACCGACCGGGGGGACGCCTCCCGCCCGGTGGAGCTGCTGCGCATCGCCGAGCTGCTCGGCGTGGACTGCTCGGACCTGCTGCCGGAGGTGGCGCGCGAGCTGTCCCGCGCGCTGCTCGCCGACCCGGAGGCGGCGTACACCAGGGCCGTACGCCTCGCGCTGGAGGAACAGTTCGAGCTGCGCGCCGCGGTGCTGGCCCGGCTCGACGACCTGGCGGCGGGCGATCCGCCCTCGGCGGCCCGGCTGCTCGGGCGGGTCCCGCTGCCCTTCAGCGCCACCCAGGCCCTGCCCCATTTGCGGATGTGCGCCGAGGCGCCGCGGGCCACCGCGGGCGGCGGCGACCGCGTAACCGCCGTGAACACCGTGCTGCGTGCTTCCGGGGCCTCCCCCATCACCGAGCCGCTGGTGCTGCGCACCGCCGTACGGCTGGTGTGGGGCGACAGCACCCCGACCGCGGGCGAGGCCCGGATGCTGCTCGCCCAGACCGGCTCCGACCCGCACCGTGCGGCGGGAACCTGGACCGCCGTCGTCAGGGCCGCGCTCGAAGGGCCCGCGGACGACCCGGACGTATCGGACCTCGCCCACGACCTGCTGCGCTGCTTCACCGGGGACCTGGGGCCGCGGGAACGCGGCGCCCTGCTGCTCCTCGGGTTCGCCCGCGACCTGCGCGCCGGTACCGCGGGCCCGGGCTGGACGGAGAGGGCGCTGTCGCTGCGCGCCGCGGCGGAGCCGGTGGAACCCACCGTGCTGGAGCACGCCTTCGGGGCGCTCGCGTCCCGGCTGCTCTCCGAGGACCGCCCGGACGGCGAGCTGTACGCGCTCGTCCACAGCGGCGACGCGGACCTCATCGGCGCCTACGGGCGGGCGGCACGCTCGGACCGGGTGCGCGACCGGCTGGGCACCGTCCCCGCGTACGTGGCGGACTGCTACACCGCGTGGAGTTCGCACTCCCGGGCGGGTGAGGCCTGGCAGGAAACGAGTGCGGCACTGCTCGACTCGGTGCTGCGCCCGGTCGTGCGCGTGCTGCCCGACGACGACACCGCCGCCGTGGAGCGGTGCCTGGAGCGTACGAGCCCCCGCCGGGCCGAGGAGTTCCGCATCTGGAGCCGGCCCGGGGCGTTCGGCCGGCTCGGCCGGCGGCTGACCGGCCGGGGCCGCAGGGGCACCGGCGCGGCGAGGTGACCGGACGCCGGTGGGCCGCCGCGGAAGGGCAGCGGCCCGTCATGAGTCCGCAGACGCCGCTGAACCCGGCGTTGCGGGTGACCACGGCGGTGGCGGTGGCGCTGCCCGGCCTGGCTGGGACTCCTGTGGGGAGCCCCCCGAAGCGGGGCGACAGCCGTCCGGAGCGACTCCCGCAACGGTCAGGCCGGGGTGATCTGCATGACGACCGCCTTCGGTTCCGTGAAGAACTCGCGGCTGAAGTTGCCGCCCTCGCGGCCGACGCCGGAGTCGCCGACGCCGCCGAACGGGGCGCGCAGGTCACGGACGAAGAAGCAGTTCACCCACACGGTGCCCGCCGTGAGGGCGGCGGAGACCCGGTGCGCGCGGTGCAGGTTCTCCGTGAACAGCATGGCGTTGAGGCCGTAGGGGGTGTCGTTGGCCAGTCGTACCGCCTCCGCCTCGGTGTCGAAGGGGTGGACGACGACCACCGGGCCGAAGATCTCCTCGCAGACGTGCCGGGAGTCCAGCGGCAGGTCGACCAGGACGGTCGGGTTAACCACCCAGCCGTCGCCGAGGCCGCCGGTGAGCATCTTGCCGCCCTGCTCGTCGACCGACTCGACGTAGCCGCGGACCTTCGCGTAGTGCTCCTGCGAGGCCAGCGGGCCGAACTGGGTCGCCTCGTCCTTCGGGTCGCCGATCACCAGCGCCTCGGCCGCGGCGGCGAAGCGGGACAGGAACTCGTCGTAGATCTCCCGCTGCACGTAGAGCCGACTGCCGGCCAGGCAAACCTGGCCCGCGTTGCGGAAGATGGCCTGGATCGACCAGTCGACCGCGTTGTCCAGGTCGGCGTCGGCGAAGACGATGTTGGCGCCCTTGCCGCCGAGTTCGAGGCTGACGGGGGTCAGGTTGGCCGCCGCCGCGCGGGCGATGACACGGCCGGTGCCGGACTCGCCGGTGAAGGTGATCCGGTCGACGCGGGGGTCCTCGGTGAGGGCCTGCCCGGCCGAGTCGGGGCCGTAGCCGTGGACCACGTTCAGCACGCCCGGCGGCATCCCGGCCTCGAGTGCCAACCGCGCCAGCAGCGTGGCGGAGACGGGGGTGTCCTCAGCGGGCTTGAGGGCCACGGTGTTGCCCCAGGCCAGGGCCGGGGCGACCTTCCAGGTCTCCAGCATCAGCGGGAAGTTCCACGGCGCGATGGCCGCGACCACGCCCGCCGCCTCGAACCGGGTGTAGCTGTGGTGGCCGGAGTCCATCGGCAGCGTCTCGCCGGTGGACAGGCGCGCGTGGTCGGCGAAGAAGCGGAAGTTCTGCGCCGAGCGGGCCACGTCGTGCCGGGCCTGGGCCAGGGGCTTGCCCATGTCCCGGGTGTCGGCCGGCGCCAGCTCGTCGGTGTGCTCCTCCATCAAGTCCGCCAGCCGGTGCAGGATCCGGCCCCGCTCGGTGAACCCCATCCGCGGCCACGGGCCCTCGTCGAAGGCGCGGCGCGCCGCGGCCACCGCACGGCCGGCGTCCGCCGCGCCGCCCAGGGGCACTTCGGCCCAGGCCTCACGGGTCCACGGATCGACGGTGTCGAAGCGGGCGCCGTCCAGCGACTCCCCCTCCACCCCGTCGATCACGTGCCCGAAGAACTCCTTGTCAGCCATGCGGCGACTCTCTTTCTGCGATCGTTACGTCTCCTGCGGCGAAGTGCGTCCCGGGTATCTCCCGCACCACCACCCGGACGTTCTGCTTGGGCGCGCCCACCGCCCGCACCACGGCGGCCGTCACCTCGCTGATCAGCGCGCGCACCTGCTCGGGGGTACGGCCCTCGGTGAGGGTGACCTCGACCAGCGGCATCAGCCCTCCCCCTCCCCGGCGGCCGGCCCGCCGCTGAGGAACACCGAGCCCAGGTGCGTGAAGTGGCAGGCGATGCTCGCGCCGGGCGGCGCGAACACCGCGTCCGTCATCCCGCCGGTCAGCACCACCCAGCCGGGCTCGATGGCCAGGCCCCGGCGTCCGAGGTCGTTCGCAGCCAGGGCCAGCGCCTCGGCGGGGTGGCCCTGCACGGCGGCTCCGGTGGCGGAGTCGACGATGCGGCCGTCGACCTCCACCAGCACCGCTTCCATGGCCAGGTCCAGGGACCGCGGGTCGAGGCCGACCGGTCCGGTGACGTAGACGCCGGAGGAGGCGTTGTCGGCGACCACGTCCGGCAGGGTGAACCGGAAGTCGCGGTAGCGGCTGTCGATCACCTCCGCGCCACCGAACACCGTGCCCACCGCGGCCAGGGCCTGCGCCGCCGTCACGCCGGGTCCGGCGAGGCGGTCCTTCATCACGAAGACGATCTCCGGCTCCACCCGGGGGTGGATCAGCCGGTCCTGCGGCACGGGCTCACCCGCGGGCAGCACCATGGCGTCGGTCAGCCGGGCGGTGAGCGGCGAGTCGACGCCCATCCGCTTCTGCTTGGCGCGGCTGGTCAGGCCCAGCTTGACGCCGATCAGCCGCTCGCCGCGGTCCAGCCGCCGCCGCAGCGTCTCGTCCTGGACGCGGTAGGCGGTCGACAGGTCGAGCTCCGGCCACTCGTCGGTGATCGGCGAGCGGTCCCTGCGGCCGTCCTCGCAGCCGAGCAGCACCTGTGCGGCCCGGTCGACGTCCCAGGTCGTCGTCATCAGCGCACCCCCTGGGCGGCGAGGTCGCCGAGATCGCGTTCCTCCGCGAGCTGCAGGGCGATGTCGATGATCATGTCCTCCTGGCCGCCTACGTACCCGGCCTGTCCCACCCGCTCCAGGATCTCGTGCGCGGGGACCCCGTAGCGCTCGGAGGCGCGTTCGGCGTGCAGCAGGAAGGAGGAGTACACCCCGGCGTGGCCCTGCACGATCGCGGAGCGGTCCATCCACGGCAGCCGGGGGATGACCGGCCTGACCACGTCCTGCGCGGCGGACATCACGCCCTGGACGTCGATGCCGGCGCTGATGCCCATGCGGTCGAAGGTGGCGGCCAGCACCTCGGTCGGCGCGTTTCCCGCGCCGGCCCCGAGGGCGCACAGCGCGCCGTCGATCTGCCGGGCGCCCGCCTGGTAGGCCAGGACGGAGTTGGCGACGCCGAGGGAGAGGTTCTGGTGGCCGTGGAAGCCGACCTGCGCCTGGTCGCCGATCTCGTCGAGCAGCGCCCGCACCCGGGCCTGGGCGTCGGACAGCACCAGCGCGCCGGCGGAGTCGACCACGTAGACGCACTGGGCGCCGGCGTCGACCATGATCCTGGCCTGCTTGGCGAGCGCTTCCGGGCCGATGCGGTGGGACAGCATCAGGAAGCCGACGGTCTCCATACCGAGGTCGCGGGCGGCGCCGAAGTGCTGCACGGACACGTCCGCCTCGGTGCAGTGGGTGGCGATCCGGGCCACGGACGCGCCCACCGACTGCGCCCGCTTGAGGTGGTCGACGGTGCCCAGGCCGGGCAGCATCAGCACCGCGATCCGGGCCCGTTCGGCCTCGTCCACGGCCGCCGCGATCAGGTCGAACTCGTCCTCGAGGGAGAAGCCGTAGTTGAAGCTCGAGCCGCCGAGGCCGTCGCCGTGCGCGACCTCGACGACCTCGACGCCGCTGGTGTCCAGTGCGTGCACGATCGCCCGCACCTGGCCCTCGGTGAACTGGTGGCTCATCGCGTGTGAGCCGTCCCGCAGCGTCGAGTCGGTGATGCGCAGGTCGCGCGGCTTCTCGGGTGGGGCGCTCATGCCGACACTCCTTGCTTGGCGAGGCGGGCGGCGGCCAGCAGTTCGCCCACCCGGGCGGCCGAGGCCGTGATGATGTCGAGGTTCCCGGCGTAGTCGGGCAGGTAGTCGCCGCGCCCGCGGACCTCCAGGAACACCGCGACGCGGGCCATCCCGCGCCACTGCGCCCGCGCCGGGTCGTACTGCGGCTCGGCGCGCAGGGTGTAGCCGGGCACGTACTGCTGCACGGCGGCGACCATGGCATGGATGGACTCGGTGACTCTGTCCTGCAGCGCGCCGGGCTCGGCGGCCTCGGCGGGTATCGCGCAGAACACCGTGTCGCGCATGACCATCGGCGGTTCGACGGGGTTGAGGATGATGATGGCCTTGCCGCGCCCGGCACCGCCGACCTTCTCGATCGCGGTGGAGGTGGTCTCGGTGAACTCGTCGATGTTGGCGCGGGTGCCGGGCCCGGCGGAGCAGGAGGCGATCGAGGCGACGATCTCGGCGTACTCCACGGGCACCACGGAGGACACCGCCGACACGATCGGTACGGTGGCCTGCCCGCCGCAGGTGATCATGTTGACGTTGGTCGCGTCGAGGTTGAGGTCGAGGTTGACCGGCGGGCAGACGAACGGGCCGACGGCGGCCGGGGTGAGGTCCACGGCCACGATGCCCGCCTCGGCGTAGCGGGGGGCGTTGGCCTTGTGGGCGTAGGCGCTGGTTGCCTCGAAGACGACGTCGGGCAGCGAGTCCTGGCGCAGCAGCCAGTCCACGCCCTCGTGGCTGGCCTCCAGCCCCATCCGCTTCGCGCGGGCCAGGCCGTCGGAGGCCGGGTCGACGCCGACCATGAACCGCGGCTGGAGGATCTCGCTGTGCCGCATCAGCTTGAACATCAGGTCGGTGCCGATGTTGCCGGGGCCCACGATGGCGGCGGTGGCGCGGCGCTTTCCGTCGACGCTCATGAGTTCTCCTTCGCGAAGCACGCGGTCACCGAGCCGAGGCCTGCGAACGTCGCGGTGAACGAGTCGCCCGGCGAGACCGCGACCGCCGCGGTCACCGAGCCGGGCAGGATGACCTGGCCGGGCTGCAGCACGACGCCTCGCGCGCCGAGGGTGTTGGCCAGCCACACCAGCGAGTTCAGGGGCGAGCCGAGCACGGCGCCGCCGGCGCCGGTGGCCACCGGTTCGCCGTTGCGGTGCAGCAGGCAGCCGGACAGCCGCAGGTCGACCTGGTACAGCGGGGTGGGGCGGCTGCCGAGGACCACTCCGCCGGAGGAGGCGTTGTCGGCGATGGTGTCCAGGATGCCGATCTTCCAGTCCCTGATCCGGCTGTCGATGACCTCCAGGGCGGGCAGCACGAAGTCGACGGCCGCGGCCGCCTCCGCCGCCGTGACGCCGGGGCCGCGCAGCGGGCGCTTCAGCATGAACGCGATCTCCGGTTCGACGCGCGGCTGGAGATAGTCGGAGGTGGGGATCGGCTGGTGCTCCAGGTGGAACATGTCGTCCAGCAGGTGCCCGTAGTCGGGCTGGTCGACGCCCATCTGACGCTGCATCGCCAGCGAGGTCAGGCCCACCTTGTGGCCCCGGATCCGTGCCCCGGCGGCCTGGCGGGCGTGGATCTGGAGCAGCTGGATCTCGTAGGAGTCCTCCAGGGTCATGCCGTCGTACGTTTCGCTGAGCGGCTCGACGGGCTTGCGCGAGGCGTACGCCTCGGCCAGGAGCCCGGCCGCCTCGGCCCGGGACACCACTTCCACGTGAGACCTTCTTCCAGTTCGGCACTCGGATGCGGCCCGACGGGCGGGTGCGCCGCGTCGGTACGCCTGGAAGTGACGCTAGGCAGGTGCGGCGCCGGGCGCCCGTCGTGTTCCATGGTCCGGAACGGCCGGAAAAGTGGTGTATGTCACAGGTCTCTTGTCTCAGGTGGCTTGTCACAGGTGGCTTGCCACAGGTGCCTTGTCACAGGTCGCTGAGGAAGGCGGCCGGATCCCAGGCCCTGTCGTCGCCCTCGGGAGCTATGCCGGTCACCGGGCGGGCCTGCAGCAGCCACACCCCGCCCTCGGGGTCGAGGGCCCACTCGACGTCCACGGGGTGGCCGAGCACGTCCTCGGCGCGGTGCACGGCCTCGACGACGCGGGTGAGTTCCGCGTCCGACAGCAGGGGGCGTCCGGTGCTGCCGTACGCGCGCCGCAGCACGCGCACGCCGGGGCGTGCGATCTCCAGCCGCTCCGGCTCCGGCCCGCCGGTCACGGCGCCGCCGACGCCGGGCGCGGCCTCGACGACCGTCCGGTCCCGGCGCCCGGTAACCGGGTGCATCGAGAAGGCCACCCCGGAGACCCGGGCGGGCACCAACTCCATCACCCCCACGCCCATGGCCAGGGCGTCGACAGGCAGTCCGGCGTGCATCCGGTAGGCGAGGCAGCGGTGCGTGAACAGGCTCGCCCAGCAACCCTGGACCGCGGCCACCACCTCGTCGGACGTGCGCACGCCGAGGAAGCTGTCGAACATGCCGGCGAAGCTGTGGTCGGCCCCGTCCTCGGCCACCGCGGAGCTGCGGACGGCGACGGTGCCGCGGCAGTACCGGGCGCAGGCCCGCGTGATCTCGGCGCGCAGCGGCCCCGCGACCGGGGTGTCGCGCACCGGCAGCCCCAGGCCGGCCGAGGCGGCGGCGAGGGCGGCGTGGTCCAGCGGATCGGGCAGGGCGGCCAGCCGCGCGGGCAGGACGCCTGCCAGGCCGGAGTCCGCCAGGTGACGCCGGAACGCGTGAACGGTGACCGCGAAGCCGCCCGGCACCCGCAGCCCGGCCTGCCCCAGGCGAGCCAGCCGCGCCAGCTTGACCCCCGCGACGGCGGCGCCACCGGGGCCTGCCAGGTCCCCGGTCGGCACCACGGACGGGTGCTCCGTCATCGGGGAGCCTCCCTCTTCCGGGCCCGCTCACCCGGTGACCCGCCGGCCGGTCCGGACGGTCGGCGGGCAGGCGCGGAGGGGCCGTGGGCAGGCATGGACCCGTGCGTTCGGGGCGGCGGTGCGGGCGCGGGCGCGCGCCGCCGTGCCGTCGTCGTGGTCGCGGGACCCGCACCGTGCCGATGGAGCCCTCGCATTCGCTCTGGGGCGTGTTTCGAAAGTAGCGTCGTCCGCCCGCAGGGCGGGGCCGGGGGCGTCCGGTGCGTGCGATCGCAAGGCGGAGGGAGGAGAGCGCAGCGGGCTGCGCCGACGACCGACAACGCCGCGTGGGGGCACCTCCCGTGCCCGGAGGGCCACGGGGGAGTGCCGGGCGTCCCCAGGCGGGCGGGACTTTCGAAACACGCCCTGGCCAGCGGGCGGACGGGGATGGCCCCGTGCTCCCCGAGCCGTGTCCCCGCCGCGTGACCGGGCCGGCGTGCCGGCGTGTTCATGGACGCAGCACCCGCACCGTGCCGTGGGTGCCGTCGACTTCGACCTCGTCGCCGTCGCGGATGGCGTGGGTGGCCGCGCCTACCGCCGTGACGGTGGGGACGCCGTACTCGCGGCCGACGATCGCGGCGTGGGAGAGGATCCCGCCCGAGTCGCACACGCACGCCGCGATCACCGCGAACGCGGGCGTCCAGTTGGGGGACGTCGACTCGCAGACCAGGACGTCCCCCGGCCGCAGCCGGGACAGCCCCTCCGCGTCGGTGAGCACCCGCGCCCTGCCCCGGGCGGTCCCGCGGGCCGCCGGCACGCCGTCGAGCCAGGTGACCGTCTGCGTGGCCGACGCCCGGACGTTGCCGAGGAAGGTGCGGTCGATGCCGAACACCTCGGCCACCACCGGGTCCTGCGGCGCGTCGTCGGCCACACTGCCCAGCACCTTCGGCAACGACGACCGGCGGGCCCGCCACCGTTCGAAGAACTCCCGCCGCTCCCCCACCAGGCCGCGCAGCTCCGCGTACGCGGAGCGTCCCTCGGCCAGGGCGGCCAGTTCCGGCCAGAACAGGAACACGGCGTCGTCGCGGCGGTCCGCCCCGGCCCGCTCGGCGATCTGCAGGGCGGCCCGGCGCAGCGGCAGCGCGACCCGCAGGTCGATGGAGACGTTGTGGTCGTCCTGCCACTTCGGCAGGTTCGCCGCCCGGCAGGAGGCGAGAGCCGCGTCGAACAGCCGCTGGTCCCGGCCGGCGAGCGAGCCGCGGATCGCGTCGGCGGCGGCATCGCGCTGCTCCCGGGCCCGGGCCAGCCCGGCGTCGAAGTCGTGCTCGGCGGGCAGGCCCAGGAAGGACGCGATCACGCTCAGGGCCGGGGTGGGGTCCTCCAGCCAGCCGGGCAGGGCGACGTCCGAGGTGCCCTCGGTACGATGGCCGTGCGCCCGCAGGAAGTCGCCGAACCCGGTGACCCAGGCGGCTTGCGCTCCGCCGGCCGCGGCGAGGCCGGCCAGCACCCGCTCGCCGGGCCCGGCGGTGAGCCGGGCGGCGGACACGCCCGCGCGCCGGGCGGCCCGCGCCAGCTTCCACAGCGCCCGGTCGGTGTCCATCACCCGGGTGCGCTCGCCCTGCAGCAGCACGCCGACCAGGGCCGGGTCCACGTCCAGCGACTCGCACAGGCGGCGGAAGGCGAGGTGGTTGGCCAGCAGCGGGTACATCACCTCGAAGTGAATCTCGAAGGCGCGGCGGTGGAAGCGCCGGGTCTCGGCGAGGTGCGCGGCGAGTCCCGCCGTGTCCAGCCCGGCCGGGTCGGTCGACCACAGCCGCTGCCACCACTGTTCGACCTCCGCCTCCCGGGCGGCCCAGATCCGCGGGAACTCCTCGAGGAAGCGGTTCAGGGCGGCGCGCAGCCGGTCGGCCCTGGCCCGGCGTTCGTACTCGGAGGCCACCGGGATCGCCGCGGCGTAGGTGTGGGTGCCCACCAGGCGCTGGGTGATCCCGCGGCTGCCGGGCAGCGGCAGGCACTCCGCGGCCAGCTGGGAGCCCCAGCCGTAGCCGTCCTGGTTGACCAGCAGGCCGAGCGGGGTCAGGCCGCGCGGCCAGTGGAAGTCGAGGAACCACAGGCGGGAGCCGTCCGGCTCGTCGAAGGGCCGGAACGGCTCCACCGCGTACGCCGACTCGGCGTACTCCGGCCGGAAGCCGGGGTAGCACTCCGTGCCGGCGTTCTCCTCGGGACAGGCCGTGTGCGTGCTCACACCGCCAGACACTGGGCGACCTTGCGGGCGGCGATCGTCACCAGCTGGGCCTGGCGGCCGAGGTCCCTGGCGATCTCGGCGGTCGCGCCGACCAGGGAGATCGCGGCCCGGGACCGGCCCGACCGGTCCCGGACCGGGGCGGCCACCGAGGCGGCGCCGTCCTTGGCCTCGCTGAGGTTGGTGGCGTAGCCGGTACGGCGCACCTGCTCCAGCGCACGGTCGAACTCGTCGGCGCTGCGGATCGTGCGCTCGGTGCAGGCCGGGAAGCCGGCCGTCCTGCGGGCCGCCGCCAAGCCGGGGTCGAACGCCGCGATGACCTTGCCGGAGCTGGTGGCGTGCAGCGGCCAGCGGCGGCGGACGTGCGCCATCAGCGGGATGGCGCGGATGCTCTCCAGACGCTCGATCTGGAGGACGTCGACCCCGTCCGGAATCGACAGGTGCACCGTGCACCCGCTGACCTCGCGCAGTTCCTCCAGCATGGGGAAGGCGGCCTTGCGCAGCTCCAGCCGGCTGTGCGCGATCTGGCCCAGCTCGACCAGGTGCATGCCCAGCCGGTACTGGCGGGTGGCGGGATCCTTCTCCGTCAGTCCCCGCGCGCACAGCGCGCTCAGCAGCCGGTGCGCGGTGCTCTTGGCCACTCCCAGGCGCCGGGCGACGTCGCTGACGCCCAGCTCCTCCTCCAGGGCGAAGCACTCCAGTACGTCGAGGGCGGCGCCCACCGACCTCAGCCCGCCGTCCTTGAGGGCGCCGTCCGCGGTTTCGGGCGGTTCCCCCTGGGTCTGCGTCTGCACCGGGACGCGGGCGGACCTAGCCGGATCGGTGATCGCAACCACTGGGGACCTCCTCATTGAGAGCCGCACGTGCCTGGACTGTGGCTCAGATCTCGCCAAGAATGCAACTGATGTTTCCCACTGAGCGGGACACTCCCGCACTCTCCGTCCTGGCCCGCGCCGTCTCCGTGCTGGACGCGTTCTCGCCGGACGACACCGCGGTGACCGTCTCGGAACTCGGCCGCCGCACCGGGCTGGCCAAATCGACCGTGCACCGGCTGGCCGTCGAGCTGTGCCGGCTCGGTCTGCTGGAGCAGACGCCGCGCGGGCTGCGGCTGGGGCTGCACCTGTTCGAACTCGGCCAGTTGGTACCGCGGCAGCGCGATCTGCGGGAGGCGGCGCTGCCGCTGATGGAGGACCTGCGCGAGGTCACCCGCTCCACGGTGCACCTCGCGGTGCGCGACGGCGTGGAGGTCGTCTACATCGAGATCCTGGGCAGCAAGGCCTACCCCGGCCTGCCCTCCCGGGTCGGCGGCCGGATGCCCGCCCACGCCACCGGCGTCGGCAAGGCGATCCTGGCCTTCTCACCGCCCGAGGTGCCGGCCGAGCGGATCAAGTCGGGGCTGGCGCCGTGCAGCCCGTTCACCGTCGTCGCCCCGGGGGCGCTGCTGCGGGAACTGGAGAACGTCCGCAGGACCGGCATCGCCTACGACCGGGAGGAGTCGGGCGTCGGCACGGTGTGCGTGGCGGCGCCCGTCCTGGACACGGGCGGACTGGCGATCGCGGCGCTGTCGGCCACCGGCCGGAGCACCCAGCTGGACATCGAGCGGATGGGCCCGGCCGTACGGACCGCCGCGCTGGCCCTCGGCCGCCAACTGGCGGCGAAGGGCAGAGGCCCGGGCGGCACGCGGCCCGTCCCACGGACGGGGTCCGCCTGAGGGGCAGGACGCACTCCGCGCCACCGACACCGGGCGGGGCCCGCCCGAGGGGGCCCGGGCGCAGTCGGCCCGGCGGGTGCGGTCCGCTCCCTGGTGCCGGGCGGGTTCCGCTCGGCGGGTGCGGTCCGCTCACCGGTGACAGGCGGGGTCCGCTCGACCCGACGCGCGAGGGCGGGACTCGGTAAGAGGGTGTCGTCGGCGTCGACGACCGGGGCGGGTGCGGTCCGCTGCCCGGACGCCGCGCCGCCGACCGCGGCCGCCGGGTGGTTGGGGCCGTCGCCGCCGTCGACCTGCCGAACGGCATCGAGTCCACACCGGCCAGGCACCAGGGCGGGCCGCTGACGGTGCGGCCGGCGGGTCCCTGGCGCGGTGCGGGTCAGCCGGTCACCGCTGCCGCGCCGGCCTCCGCGATCGCCCGGTCCTGGTCCGCGCTGCCGCCGGAGACGCCGACCGCGCCGAGCAGGGCGTCGCCCGACCGGACCGGGACGCCGCCGCCGAAGATCACCAGGCGCTCGGTGTGCACGATGCCGTTCAGCAGGGCCGGCTCGCCGGAGATCATGTCGTACCAGCGGTGTGTGGGCACGCCGTTGAAGGCCGCCACGGTGTACGCCTTGTCCTGCGCGATCTGCACGGACATCAGCGGCGCTCCGACCATCCGGCCGAATGCCAGCGGGTGGCCGGCGCTGTCGGCGACCGCCAGGCAGACGGCGACCCCCAGCCGCTCCGCTTCCGCGGCCGCCGCCGCGACGATGCGCTGCGCGGCCGCGTACGTCAGCGTCGCGGTGTGTCTGACGTCGGGCACGGAGGCGTCGGGCACGGGGACGTCGGGCACAGGGACGTCCGGCACAGGGACGTCGGGCACCTGGGTCACCTCTTGATCAGGGGTGAGCGGACGGCGCCGCCGCCCGTCCGGTCGCCCTCGTCGAAGAAGTCCTCCCGGTAGATGTCGCGTGGGAAGAGCCTCTTGCTCATCAGCGTCTTCAAGGCGGCCTCGACCATCCCGGGCGGACCGCAGACGTAGCCCACGTGGCCGCGCAGCGAGGCGTGGTCGGCGGCCAGGACGTCGGTGACGAGGCCGGCGGCGAAGCCCTCGGCCTCCTCCTCCGACAGGCAGGGCCGGTAGCGGAAGCGGTCGGGGTGGCGCTGCTCCAGGGCGCGGAAGAAGTCCACGTCGTAGAGCCACTGCCGGGTGCGGGCGCCCTGGTAGAGCGTGAGGTGGCCGTCGTGGGCGCCGTCCTCCAGGGCGTGCAGGATCATCGCCTTCAGCGGCGCCAGGCCGGTCCCGCCGGCGACCATGACCGCGGGTTCGTTACGCGAGGTGCGCAGCACGAAGCGGCCGTAGGGTCCGGACAGGGCGATCCGGTCGCCGACCGCGAGGGTCCGGAAGATCCAGCCGTCGGTTGCCCGGCCGCCCGGCGTGCGCCGGATGTGGAACTCCAGGGTGCGCGGCCGGGACGGCGGGACGGCGATCGAGTAGGTGCGGTCCGCGTCGCCGCCGGGCACGGTGAAGCGCAGGTACTGTCCGGGGTTGAAGGCGAGGTCGCGGTCGAGTTCGACGATCAGCCGCCGGGTGTCCAGGGCGATCTCCTCCAGCGCCACGACGGTGCCGGTGAAGTCGGTCACGGGGTGGACGTCGACGTCCTCGTCCACATCGACGTCCGCCTCGATCACCACGTCGGAACGCGGCCGGGCGCAGCAGGTGAGGGTCTTGCCCTCGTCGCGCTCGAAGTCCATCAGGGCGAAGGCGGACGCCTCACCGTGGTCCACCTCGCCGTCGAGCACCTCCGACTTGCAGGTGGCGCACGTGCCGTGGGTGCAGGAGTGGGGCAGCCAGACGCCTGCCCGCAGGCACGCGTCCAGGATGGTCTGGTCCTCGCGGCACTCGACCTCGCGCCCGATCGGTTCCACGGTGATGCGGTGGATCTGGGTCATGCGGCAGCTCCGGGCTGGGTGAGGCCGTGCGCCCGCCTGGGCGCGGGCGCACGGCTGGGTTCTTCTGGGGGTCGTTCGGGGCCGAGGTCAGGTGAGCACGCTGGTGAAGCGCTCGTTCAGCTCCCGTCCGACGTAGAAGATGCCCTTGGCTAGCTGGTCGGGGGTCCAGGTCACGCAGGGGCGGTCGGGATAGGCCCGGTAGCCGCCGGCGAAGACCTCGTTGCGGTTGCCCGAGGGGTCGAAGAAGTAAATCGTCTTGCCGCGGGTGATGCCGTGCTGGGTCGGGCCGATGTCGACGGAGACGTCGTCCATGGCGAACAGGTCGCCGGCGCGCAGCACGTCGGCCCAGTCGCCGAGCTCGAAGGCGAAGTGGTGCAGTTTGCCCTGCGGGCCCTTGATCACGGCGATGTCGTGGACCTTCTGGCCCGCGCTCATCCAGGTGCCGATGTACTCCGCGTCGTCGTCGAGGGAGGTGGCCACCCGCTCGGTGGTGTAGAAGTCCAGCACCTCCGCGAAGAAGCGGTCCATCAGGTTGACGTCCTCGGCGGTGATCAGGGCGTGGTCGATGTTGGGCACGCCGACGCCGACCAGGTGGCGCGGGAACACCTCGGGGTTGAGGCTGCCGACCTCGGAGCCGACCAGGGTCATGTCGTGGTACAGCTCCAGGACGTGGTCCGACGGCGTGAAGATCCGGATGCCGTCGCTGACCTCGGGGTTGTCGCCCTTGCTCATCCGCTCCACCCGGCAGCCGAACTGCTGGGCGCGCTTTTCGAACCCGTCGAGGTCCGCGGGGTCGTGGACCTTGTAGCCGAGCTTGTCCAGGCCGACGCCGCCCTCCTCGAGGACGACCGAGTGGTGGTCCCACTCGTCCCAGGCCTTCAGCAGCAGCCGCCCGGTGTCCTCCTGGACCGGGCGCAGGCCCAGGGTGTCGACGTAGTGGCTCCTGGCGTCGGTGAGGTCGGTGACGCGCGCGTGCACGTATCCCAGGCGCATGACTGCCATTGCGGCTCCTAGTTCTCGCTGCCGGTCCCACCGGCAAGGTGTGTGCCGGTCTGGCCGGCAAGGTCGGGGCCGGTCCCGCCGACCGGGGTGCTGCTCGGGCGGAACGCCAGCAGCGGGTGCAGGGCGCGCAACCGGTCGTTGCGCAGGGTGATGCAGACGTCGCCGGCGGGGACGGCGCGGCAGGTCAGGCAGGTGCCCGAGCCGCGTTCGGCCGCGGGGAGGACGGTGTCGGCGACGGCCTTGTGGTACTCGACGTCGCCGACCACGAGATCCGCCTTGCAGATCCCGCACCCGCCGCGCCGGCATCCGGTCCGGTAGGCGTAGCCCGCGCGGTAGAGACCCTCGAGCACGGTCTCCCCCGCGCGCAGTTCCACGACCACGCCTTCGGGCTGCACGGTCACTGTGGGCATCGCGGCGCTCTCAGCGGGAGAAGGCGAGCAGGCTCTTGTGGCCCACACCGAGGGCCTCGAGCGTCTGGTCGTCGGTTGGTTCGAAGGGCGCGCCGTCGAGGCTCCAGCGCCAGGCGCCGGCCGGGTCGTGGTCCGGGTCCGCGGAGGCCCACGGGTCGACCATCGCGGAGCGGAACTCGGCCCAGGTCATCGCCTTGGGCACGCGGAAACAGGCGGCGGCTCCGAACCACATGTTGTCACGCCACCACAGGTGGACGAGCTGGTCGTCGCCGTACAGCTCCTGGCGGGAGCGGGACGGGAAGTCGTACGGTGCGATCGCGCGGACCGGCATGGCTCAGCTCCCCACCGGAGCGCCTGAGTGCCAGCGCTCCCAGTTCTCGTTGTCGGCGGATCCGGTGTACTCGCCGCCGTCGCCTTCCTGGATGCCGTACCAGGCGAGGACCTCGGGCACCGAGGGGCCACCGCAGTTGCCCTGGAAGATCTGGTGCACGGGCAGCCAGGCCTGGACGTACTTCTCGGGTTCTCGTTCGAAGACCCACTGGCAGCCGTCCGAGCAGAAGTCGAACCGCTCGCCCTTGTACTCGGTGCTGCGCTGGCAGATCGTGGTCGGATCGCCGGGTTCGGTGAACAGCATCGGGATCTGGCAGACCTGGCACAGCTGCGGCAGCCCCGGGTAGAAGAAGCGCCCGCCGCCGTCCACCACCCGCTGGGCCTTGTCCCACAGCGGCTTGTAGTACTTGTCGAAGGTGTCGGGGTAGTTGGCCGACAGCCACTCCTGGTCCTCGGCGCCGGGGATGGAGGTGGTGAACGACGCGGCGAAGCTGAACTGGTGGAGCACCCAGTACACCTGGTGGCTGAGGGTCTCCTTCTCGTCGATCGCCTGCTGCACGTGACGCGGCGGGCGGATGCCGTAGAACTCCAGGTCCGGGAAGAGGCCGTTCAGCATCTGCTCCTCGAAGTAGAGCTCGAACGCCTCCTTCCAGCTCATCACCTTGCGCGGCAGCATGTAGTCGAGCATCTGGGCGATCAGCGCGGTGACGCGGTAGCCGCGCCAGAACCACTTGTCGATCCACTCCTGCACGATCGGCACGTTGGCCTCGTCCTGCTCCAGCAGGAACTTGATGGCCTCCAGGCCCAGGGTCATGTGCCGGCTCTCGTCGCTCTGCGCGGAGAAGCCGAACGTCATGGTGGGCAGGTCGCCGTTGAAGCTGGCGCCGGACATGAACGGCACGAACAGCAGGTTCGTCAGCAGGTACTCGAAGGAGAAACCGATGGCGATCAGGAACTCGAACGGGCCGGCGGACAGGGCGTCGTCGAAGTAGGACTTCGGAACGCTCAGGTACCACACCCGGTCGTGCATGGTGTTCCAGGAGTGGAAGCCGCTGTAGTACTTGTTGTACGCCGACAGCGTGTGGATCTCGGTCTGGGCGTGCCGCAGTTCGTCGACGGACTGGCACAGGGCGGCGAACCGCGGGCCGGGGCCGTTGAGATGGCGGGCGAGGAAGGCGAAGTTGCGGTGCGCCTGGTACTCCAGCGGGGTGACGCCCTGGAGGAACAGCTTCATCGCGTTCAGGTACCTGGCGTCCGACAGGGACAGGTGTCCCTGGCTCTGCGCGGCGCCGTCGAGCACCGCGTACAGCCGCTTGTCCTTCTCGGCCTGGTACTTGTAGTAGGCGTCGACGGTGAGCCGGAAGGGGTCCTCCCACTTCGACCAGTCGTGGATCTTGATGCCCTCGAAGCCGGTGTAGGGGAAGACCTTCTCCGGGTCGACGTACGAGGGCTCCCAGTCCAGGTCACGGGTGAGTGCCGAGTAGCGCTGCTTCATCGACAGCTTGCGCGGGGTGGCGGCCATGTCGTTGCTCTCCTCAGTGGTCCCAGGCGATGACGATCTCGTCGTCGTCCCACTCGGCGAAGTGGCCGGAGTAGGAGACGATGGCGAGCTGGAACTCGTGGGTCTCCCACGGGCGGCCCAGCCGTTCCTCGACGCTCTCCCGGCTGATCACCAGTCGTCCCGGGGACTGGATCTTCACCAGGCCGGGCAGGCGGAGGACGGTGAGGTCGTCGTTGACGGCCTCGATCGCCTCCACGAGCGCGCGCGTGTCCTCGTTCTCCTGCAGGTCGACGCCGACGTTGCGGACGGGGCGTGCGGTGCCCGTCCTCGTCGAGGTGCCGGGCCGGGTGTCGGTCATGCGCTCTGCTCCTTGATCGGCGCGCCGGCGGCGCTCAGGGCGGTACGGACCGCCGCGGCGGCCTCCTCGACGGCGCTGCGGCAGCCGGCGTCGACCAGTCCGTCCGCGGCGTCGGCCAGGGCGCCGACCGCTTCGGCGGCGGCGGGCAGCAGGCGCTCGACGACGGCGGCCAGCTCGGCGCCGTTGGCGGCGCCGTGTTCCGGGTCGGCGAGCCACGCCGTGTACAGCGCGTCGAGCCAGCGGCTGTGGTCGGCGAACCAGCCGCTGAGGTGCTGGGCCACCAGGCTGTAGCCGCCCGCGCCGCCGAGCAGCGCGGCCTCGTCGAGCCTGCGGTACAGCAGGGCGTAGACCAGCCGGTCGGCCAGGTCCTGGCCGATCATGGCGGCCGCCCAGTCTTCCTCGACCAGCAGTTCCTCGACGTACCGGCGCAGCGGCTGCAGCGCGGGCGCGTCCAGCCAGGTCTGCTTGGCGTCCTGCAGCAGGCCGGCCGTGCCGCCGCCCAGGGCGATCCCGACGCGGCTGATGATCTGCGCGTTGCCGACGCGGTCGAAGGCGGCGAAGGCGCAGCACTGGGCGATGGTGGCGCCGTAGCAGAAGCGGGCGGCGGCGGTGCTGACCATCTGGGCACCGGACTCGTAGTGCCGCAGCGGCAGCACTGTCTGCCCGATCAGCTCGCGCCACGGCTCGGGCAGCCTGGCCAGCAGGTCGCGGCTGCCGAGGTAGTCCAGGGTCCGGGCGAAGGCGTCGTGCAGCGAGGCGCGAGCGGTGACGTAGGGGGCGTAGTAGTACTGGCGGGGGTCGGTGAAGGAGTACGGGTCGGTGAGCCGGAAGGTGCTCCAGCTCTCGTCGTACAGCTCCTTGTCGGGCGCCCACAGCGGCCGGTAGTGGAAGTGCTCGGTGGGCTGGACGTCGATGGTGCCTTCTTCGTACCGGGACGCCGGGCGGTCACCGTACCGGTCGATGAGGTACTGGAACGTCTTGCGTCTCGGTTCGATGACCTGGGTACGCAGTTCGTACTGCAATGTCGTCTCCTCGGGTGCTTGCGAGGACTGTGGCCCGGGCCACGGGGGGATGGCGAGCGCCGTTCCGCAGCCGGGAACGGGTCGGCCGGACGGCGTTCGTGACAGGCCGGGACGGCCCGTCAGAGGGTGGCGGGGCGGCGGGGGACGTCCGACTCGGCCAGCAGCCTCAGCAGCAGGCCGGTCAGTGCCCCGGGGCCGTCCAGCTCCCGGGGCCCGGTGTCCGTCAGGCCGTCGCCGACCAGCCGCCCGTAGGCGGTGCCGTCGGCGAAACGGGTGGACACCCGTGCCGTACGGCCTCGGTAGTGCACCGAGAACGCCAGCTCACCGACCGACAGTTCGTCGGTCAGCGCCAGGTGGTCGTCCGCCTGCGTCAGCACGGCGTTGGCCTCGCAGACCAGCTGCTCGGCCAGGGCGCGTACGGCCACCTGGCGGTCGGCTCCGGCGCCGGCCGAGGCCGGCTCGCTCGGCCGGGTCCCCGGTACGGGGAGTTCGCCGGCCCGGGGGTCCCGTCCCAGGATCTCGGCGACGCAGAGCATGAAGGGGGTCACGTCGGTACTCCTCCCGGCCGGTCCTGCCACGGCCTGCAGATGAGGTTCGGGCCAGGCGGGCGGGTGCGCCACCGGCGTTCCTCACGCCGGAACAGGCGCTCGGCCGGCCGGGCCCGCGGGCTGGTCAGGCGGTCAGGCGGTCAGGCGGTCAGGAAGTCGCCCACCAGTTCGTTGAAGGCGTCCGCCCACTCGATCTGCGTCCAGTGCCCGCAGTGACCGAAGACATGGAGCTGCGCGGCGGGGATCAGCTCCATGAGCCGCAGCGAGTTGGCCAGGGGGATGACGCGGTCCTCCCGGCCGTGCACGATCAGGGTTTCGTGCGGCAGGGCGCGGATCTCGTCGTCGGGGGTGACCATGGCATCGGCCCAGCGCTGCCGGGGCGCGGGGAACATCGACGAGAACGCCTCCTGGAACCCGGGCTGGATGCTGGCCCGGTAGCGCACCTCCGCGAGTTCGTCGTTCACCAGCTCCCGCGAGTGGGCGAAGACGTCGAGCAGCCGCCGCATGTTCTCGATCGACGGCTCGTAGCCCCAGACCGCGTCCAGGCCCTCCCCCTCGGTCAGCCGGAACGGGACCCCCACGCTCCCCATCAGCACCAGCCGGTCCACCCGGTCCGGATGCCGCGCCGCGGCGCGCAGCGCGATCGCGCCGCCGAAGCTGTTGCCGACGACCGACGCGGAGGGCAGCTCCAATGCGTCCAGGAAGCCCACCAGCTGGTCCACCCACAGGTCCAGTCCGTAGCTCACCCCCTCGGGGCGCTCGCTGAACCCGAACCCCGCCATGTCGGGCGCCAGCACCCGCATCCGCCTGGCGAGCGCCGGGATCGTCAGTCGCCAGTTGGCGTACGCCGTCACACCGGGACCCGAACCGTGCACCAGCACGACCGGGCTTCCCGACCCGTCCTCCAGATAGTTGGTCCGGATTCCGCCCGCGGCCACCTCCGCGCCGATCTCCGGCCGCTTCTGCCCGCTCATACGCACTGCCCTCCGAGTTCCAGCGATTGCCAGCAGTCCCCGCGATCGTCCTGCCGACTTCCCGCTGTCACGCCCCGGCGTTCCCCTCTCGGGAACACTCGACCACGCATCGCCTCGGCGGGCAGGCGGCAGGCGGACCATCGGCGAGCTCGTCGGCTAGTGCCGCGTCGGTCGGGGTTTGCCCGCTGAGGAGCGGCGTCCGGTGCCGGGGGTACCTCCCGCCGGAGGCGGGGGGAGCATCGCAAGGCGGCCGGAAGCCCTCGTAGTGGGCCTGCTCGGGCTTTCGGCCAGCGCAGCGTGGGGGTACCTCCCGCGCCCGGAGGGCTGCGGGGGAGTGCCGTGCAGGGCGTCGCGACGGGGCGAACCCCGGCTGACGCGGCACAAGGCATCGGTGTCCCGGGCCACCGCCTACCGGACCTTGCGACGCGTGGCCGACCACGGCCTCGTGCACCACAGGGGAGAGACCTGGAGCCTCGCGCCTCGTGCACTGGAGGGCTTCGGTGCCGGCCTGCCGGATCTCGGCCCGACCGCGCACCCGGCACACGGCACACGGCTGGGAACGGTCGCCCGGCAACACGGCACCGGGCGTCGCAGCCCGGCGCAAGGCCCTGCACGCTGCCGAGCTCGCGGCATACCGGGAGGCACTGGAGCGGCTGTCGGAGCACCGCAGCAAGGCCGTGCTGATCGTCCGCGAAACGGCCGCCAGGTACTGATCCCGACACCCCGCCCCGACGAGATCTCCTCCGCGTGGCACGCCCCCGGTGGGTGCGTCCTCGATCCATTCACCGGCCGCACCGCTCCCGACTGGCGGATCGCCACCGATGCTCGGAGCACGCGTGCCGTCCCGCCGGCGGGACGGGGCAAGTCCGGCAGCGGCTTGGTTCCTCCCGGTACCGGCTTCGTCTTGACCGGCTGATCCACCTCCGTGAACGTGGAGGTGTTTTGACGAGGTGGGAGGCACGGCGGAATGAGGGAGCAGCAACGTGGGACACACCGGCATGGACACGGATGTGGTGATCGCGGGCGCCGGGCCGACGGGCTTGATGCTCGCCTGCGAACTGCGGCTGGCCGGCGCCGACGTGGTGGTGGCCGAACAGCTTCCGCAACGGACGGGTGAGTCGCGAGCCGGTGGGATACATTCCCGCACCCTGGAGGTGCTGGACCAGCGCGGAGTCCTGGACCGGTTCCTGGCGGCCGGCGACCTGACACCGGTGGGCCACTTCTCCGGGCTCTGGCTCGACTTCGACGACTTCGAGTCCAGGCACCCCCTCCCCCTGATGATCCTTCAGTCCACCGTCGAACGGCTGCTGGAGGAGTGGGCGGCCGAGCTCGGCGTGCGGGTGCGGTGGTCGTCCGAGGTGAGCGGGTTACGCCAGGACGAAGCCGGCGTCACGGTCGAGCTGCGTACGGCGGAGGCGGTACCCGCGAGCCTGCGCGCCCGCTATCTCGTGGGCTGCGACGGCGGCCGCAGCACGGTGCGCAGACTGTCGGGCATCGATTTCCCCGGCACTCCGGCGACGATGAGCGCACTGCTGGGCGACGTCGAACTCCCGAATCTGCCCGAGGAGTTCATCTTTATGCGGCGCTGTCCGGGTGGCCATTTCTCGGCACTCGCCCTGGAGCCGGGCTGGCACCGGGTGATCACATCCGAGTACGACCATGTCGCGGACCGGGACGACTCCGTGACATTCGAGCAACTCCGGGAGTCGCTGGTCAGGCTCGCGGGCACCGACTACGGCATGCACAGCCCCAGGTGGGTCTCCCGGTTCGGCGACGCCGCGCGGCAGGCCGCCAAGTACCGGGAGGGCCGGGTGCTGCTCGCGGGCGACGCGGCGCACATCCACTACCCGGCCGGCGGACAAGGGCTGAACATAGGCGTACAGGACGCGGTCAACCTCGGCTGGAAGCTCGCCGCCGTGGTGCGCGGCCGGGCGCCGGAGAGCCTGCTGGACAGCTACCACGCCGAGCGCCACCCAGTCGGGGAGCGCCTCCTGCACAACACCCGGGCGCAGTCGGCCCTGGCCCGCCCGGGAGCCGAGATGGACGCGCTGCGCGAGGTGTTCGGCTCGCTCATGGTGTTCGACGACGTCAACCGGTATCTGCGCGACATGATCACCGCACTGGACATCCGGTACCCGGTCGACGGCGACCACCCGCTGGCGGGCCGCCGGGTCCCCGACGCCGACCTCAAGACGCCTGACGGCGCCATCCGCGTCTACGAGTTGCTGCATACCGCCCGCCCCGTACTGCTCGACCTGCGTGGCAGCGCCGAGGCGGCGGCGGTCGCCGAGGGCTGGGCCGATCGCGTCGACCTCGTCGAGGCGCGGAGCCAGGACGATCACTGGCCCGCCCCGGCCGTCGGCGAGATCCCCGCC
>NZ_JAAAXQ010000640.1 GCF_009916105.1 Streptomyces sp. GC420
TCTCGGGGGTGCGCTCACCCCGGTCGTGGCCACCGCGGTGGCGGGGCGGGGCGAGGGGCCGCCCTGGGGAGTGGCGGCCTACCTGACGGCGGTGGCGCTGCTCAGTCTGGGCTGCTTCGCGCTGCTGCCTGAGACCCGGCCCGGGGAACTGCGCGCCCCGCGGGCGCGGGCCGTGATGGAACGGGGATGAGCGCGGGCCCCGGCGGCGGTGCCGGGGCCCGCTCCGGGGCGTCAGGCGTCGACGCGCGGCTTCCCGGCCTCCCCGGCGCGGTCCGGCTTCCTGACGGCGATCAGGCTGGTGATCGTGGTGACGATCAGGACGGTACAGATCACGCCGAGCGAGACGGGGATGGAGATCTCGGGGACGTGCACCCCGGACTCGTGCAGCGCGTGCAGCACCAGCTTGACGCCGATGAAGCCGAGGATCACCGACAGGCCGTAGGAGAGGTGGACCAGCTTCCGCAGCAGCCCGCCGATGAGGAAGTACAGCTGGCGCAGGCCCATCAGGGCGAAGGCGTTGGCGGTGAAGACGATGTACGGGTCCTGGGTGAGACCGAAGATCGCCGGGATGGAGTCCAGCGCGAAAAGGACGTCCGTGGTGCCGATGGCCAGGATGACGACGAGCATCGGGGTCATGACGCGCTTGCCGTGCTGCCGGACGAAGAGCTTGGTGCCGTGGTACCTGTCGGCGACACCGAAGCGCTTCTCGGCGGCCTTCAGCAGGCGGTTCTCCTCGAACTCCTCGTCGTGCTCCTCTGCCCGCGCCTCCTGGATGAGCTTCCAGGCGGTGTAGATCAGGAAGGCGCCGAAGATGTAGAAGACCCAGGAGAAGCTCGCGATGATCGCGGCGCCTGCGGCTATGAACACCGCGCGCAGCACCAGGGCTATCAGCACGCCGATGAGCAGCACACGCTGCTGGTAGCGCGAGGGCACGGCGAACTTGGCCATGATCAGGACGAAGACGAACAGGTTGTCGACGCTGAGCGACTTCTCCGTGATGTACCCGGCGAAGAACTCACCGGCGGGCCGGCCCCCGGCGAGGACCAGCAGGCCGGCGCCGAAGAGGCCGGCGAGGACGATCCAGACCACGGTCCAGGTGCCCGCCTCCTTGATGGAGACGTCGTGGGGTTTGCGGCCGATGAAGAAGTCGACGGCGATGAGGGCCGACAGACCGACGACGGTCAGCAGCCATACGGTCAGGGAAACGTCCACGGGTCAGGAATCCTCCGGCTCGGGGCACGCCGCACGGGCGTTGTCACTGCCGGAGGTCTCTTCCACCCGCTCCGCGTGCGCGACGGCACGATCTGCCCCGGAACGGGCCGACGCCCCGGGACCGGCACGAACCGGACCGTACTGACGGGAACGCCGCAGTCAGGAGTACTCCCCTCCGCTCCCAGAACAGTACACGAAAGACCAAGTGAAGGTAAAGGCTTCCCCAAGAAGAGTATGGTTTCGCAGGTCAGGGGCCTGATCGACTCAGGAGCCGTACGCCCGGCGGGCCGCCGCCACTTTGCCGAGCACCTGCCACAGCACCTCGCTCCCCTTCGGCGTCACCGCCGGTTCGTACGTCCAGGCGTGCCCCACCCACGGATCGGCGAGATGGTCGTCGGGGACCGGGGTGAGACGGAGCAGTGAGCGCCACAGCGGGTCGAGAACGGGGCCGTAGGCGGAGGCGTCCTCGCGGTCCGCGACCATCAGCAGATGCACGCCGACGGACGGTCCCTCGTCGGCGAGGTACCGCAGCTGGGTCACGGCCCGGTCGTCGAAGCCGTGCGGGAAGTCGTTGACGATCAGCAGCTGCTGGGCGACGTCAAGACCGGGCGGCAGCGCGTCGGAGGCGCCCCCGCGCAGCGCCATCTGCACCAGGTCCACCCGCTGGGTGAGCCTGGCCAGTACTGCCGCCACTCCCCCGGCGCCGCTCGCGGGCGGCTCGGCGAGCACACCGGTGCTCACCAGGGGGCTCAGCGCGGGAGCGCCCGTGCCCGCGGGGTCGATGACGTGCACCGTGAACTCGCCGGCCGGGTGGACGGCGAGCAGGCGGGCGGCGTGCGCCACCGCGGTCTCCATGGCGAGGCCGCGCAGTTCGTCGCCGTCGACGAGTCCGGCGGCGGAACTGGAGCGTCCGCTGTCGATCCACAGACCGCGCTCCATCGGCAGCCTGACCAGCATCGGGATGCGCAGCTCGGTGTGCTCGGGCAGACGCAGATCGCCGAGGCGCAGCGCCATCGGGATCTCCATCGGCACGCGGTACCCCTGCCATACCGGGTTGTCCCAGCCCGCGTAGGCGGGCGGCAGGGCCGGTTCCACGACGGCCGCCTCGGCGGCGAGCTGCGCCAGGTCGCGGTCCAGCACGGCCCTGGCCTGGTCGATGAGCTGGTCCTGCCGGGCGCGGGCCGCCTCCCTGGCCTGTTCACCGCCGCTGCCGAGGCGGCTGCGCGGGTCCGCGAGCAGCCGGTCCAGTTCCTGCTCCATCCGCGATTCGGCGAAGTCGACCGCGCTGCGGTACGCGGCGACGGTGCGGGCCATGTCCTCGAACATGCCCCACACCTGGTTGTAGAGCCGCTCGTCCATGGACCAGCCGGTGGCGTCGCCCGCGACGGGCTGTGCGGGCCGGCCCGGCCCGGCCGGCGGCGCGGCGGGG
>NZ_JAAAXQ010000641.1 GCF_009916105.1 Streptomyces sp. GC420
GAGGTGTATTCCATGGGTGGGTACGTGGAAGCCAACGGAACCACGATCTGGACCGAGAGCCGCGGCCAAGGGCCCGACGTTCTGCTGATCGCGGGGCTGGGCGACACCGCCGAGGCGTGGCGGGCGCAGCTCGACGGGCTGTCGGACCGGTACCGGGTCATCGCCTTCGACAATCGGGGGTCGGGGCGGACGCCGTTGCCCGACGAGCCCATGTCGGTGGCCACGATGGCCGACGACGCCGCGGAAGTGCTCCGGGTGCTCCGGGTCGGCAGGGCGCATGTCGCCGGTTTCTCGGGCGGCAGCGCGGTCGCGCAGGAGCTGGCGCTCCGTCACCCGGAGGCCGTCCGCAGCCTCGTCCTCATGAGTACCTGGGCACGGGCGGACGCCTACTTCACCGCCATGACCCGCTTCTGGCACTGGCTGGTGACGGAGGCGCCCGACGAGCGCGCCATGCTGGAGGCGTTCCTCCTGTGGATCCACACGCCGCGCGCCCACACCGACGGCACGGTGCAGCGGATCATCGACGAAACGCTCACTTTTCCGTACCCGCAGTCCGCCGAAGCCTTCCAGCGTCAACTGGAGACGTTCATGCGGCACGACACGCTCGACCGGCTGCCCGGCGTCACCGCACCGACCCTCGTCCTGGCCGGCGAACGGGACATCGCCACGCCGCCGCGGCTCGGGCGGGTGGTGGCCGACGCCATCCCGGGCGCCCGCTTCGAGGTCATGGCGGGGGAGGCCCACCAGCCGTTCCAGGAGTCCCCGGACGTGTTCAACGCGCGGGTCGACGGCTTCTGGCGCGAGATCGGCAGCGGGACCCTGCCGTCCTCACCCTGAGCGGCTTCCGGGCGCGCGGACGCTGCCGGCCATTCCCTCCGACCGCCGATGGCCGGCACCGGCGGCCGCGCCCCGCCTCGGGCCGGTCGGCCGCCGACGGCGGCCGCGCCGACCGAGCCACCACGAGATCCCGGCGCACCGCCCCGGCCCGGTCATGGGCGTCTGGCCGGCTTTCAATTGCTGCCGCGCTGCGGGACATTGCCGTGACAGAGGCCCCGTCTCGTGCAGCGCGTTGGGGGCCGGCGCGAGCGTGATCCTCCGCAGATCGGCCGCGGCGAAGTGCAGACGCATCATGCCGACCGATCCTCGCGCTGCCCGACCCTTTTAACCAGACCTGAAAGGCCTGGCGGACCAGGACCGGCCAGGACAGACTCGGTGCGGAGTTCCGGCCGGGACAGGCCGGTACGACCCGGACCGGGCCTTTCGGGCCCGTGCCGGTCGGGGGGCGGGGGAGCCAGGGCGGAAGGCCATTGGTGGTGGCTTTCCGCCGTGGCGCCGGGGCTGTTCTGCGGAACTCACCTGGTCCGAAGGGACAGCGGTCGTATGGCCGGGCCGGAAGCCGGGTCGGGCCGGGCTGAAACCGGGCCGGCCGGAAGCCGGGCGGGCGTGCGGCACCGTGGCGGCGCGGTCCCGCGGCGTTCACCGGCCGAACCGGCGCCGGACGACAGACTCCGGGGTGACGGTGCCGGGCGGACCCGGTGGCCGGGCGGGCCGGGCACAGGGGGAGACGTGCCTCCGGCCGCTCACCGGCCGGGCACGAACTCCGGCCGCCTGCCGATCCGTTCTCGGTCGGCCTGCGAGGCGAAGTGGTGGTCGATCGCCCGCGTCGCCTCGGCCCACTGCCTCATGGTCCGCACCGGAGTGAGGGCGTCGACCACGAAGGGGTGGTGCCAGCGCGCGATCGCGCGGCGCCACAGCTCGGCGGGCGGGTCCGTCAGCACGTTGCCGACGGTACCCTCGTACGCCGCCATGGCGCGCACCCGCCCGTCGGGCTCGATCTGCAGGATGGGCAGGTAGATGCCGCGCCGTATCAGCTCGGGGTGCATCTGCAGCGCGAGGTTGTCGGTGGACGTGACCTTCACCGAGGGCGGCGCCAGGGACCGCAGATGGCGTGCGTACTCGGGGCTTCCGAGCAGGGCGGCCTGGGAGTCGGACAGCAGTTCATGCTCCGCGAAACCCCGCCGGCTGGCGAGACCCTCCGGTACGACGGCGCCGAAGGAGACATGACCCAGAGCGGGGAACCGGGGCGCGACGTCGGTGAGCAATTCCTCGACCTGGTGGAAGTTGCTGCGCACGACGACGCAGTCGATGCCGAAGCGGGGACGTCCTCCGTCGGCGCGGGCTCCGCCGGCACGGGCCGCCTCGTCCAGGAGTCGCAGGGCTCTCAGCGCTCTGTCGAACGATCCGCGCCGCCCGCGGATACGGTCGTGCACCTCGGCCGTGGCCCCGTCGAGGCTGACGCTGACGCCGGAGAAGTCGCGTGAGAGGGCCTCCGTTGTCTCCGGGCGCAGGTTCCAGCCGCTCGTGAACAGTGAGACGGGCACACCGGCGGCCGAGAAGCGGCCGGCGACCTCGGAGAGCTCCCGCACGAGGAGCGGTTCGCCGCCGGCCAGGCAGATTCCGCGCGGCCGCAGGCCGAGGATGGCGTCCGCGGCCCGGAGCATGTCGCGCGGGCCGAGCCGCCGCGCGGGGCGGCGCCCCGACTCCGAGTAGCAGTGGGAACACCGCAGGGGGCAGGCGTAGGTGATGTCCCAGACGACTTCGAGCGGGTGGGCGGGTATGTCCATGGCGGCTTCCTGGTC
>NZ_JAAAXQ010000642.1 GCF_009916105.1 Streptomyces sp. GC420
GGTCAGGGTTGCGGTGCGACTGTTTCCGGGCGGGGGCGGGTGTGCTGGGTGTCGGGGTTGTGCCGTAGTGCGTGCCGGTACCACGGCATGTGGTCCGCGATGCCGTCGCCGGGTGCCGGTCCCGGGTCGCAGCGCAGTGTCTGCCAGACGTGGTCGCTGCGGAACCAGTGGTCGGCGGTCAGCATGTCGAGGTGGTGGAGTGCCTGGGGGGATCCGCTGATCCGGGCCCGGGCGCGCTCGGCCGGCAGTGGGGGCTTTTCGGGTAGGCCGAGTTGCTCCAGGACCAGGGTGATCAGGGTCGAGGCGGGCACGGGCCGGGGGTGGTTGACGTGGAAGACGCCGGCCGTCCGCTGCTCGCGGCAGGCGGCGGCGACGGTGGCCTCGGCCAGGGCGGCGGCGTCGACGGCGGAGTGCAGGGAGGGGCATCGCACGCCCGCGCCCACCAGGCGCAGCAGTCCGGCCAGTGCGGGGATCACCCACCGGTCGCCGGTGCCGTAGACGAGGTGCGGGCGCAGGACGGTGCCGCCGGCGGCCAGTACGTGCCGTTCGGCCAGGGCGCGCGTGGCGCTGGTGGCGGAGCCGGGGCGCAGGGGCAGGCCGCCGGTGTCGGCGTCGCGGAAGGGGCCGCGCCCGTAGACGGCGGCGGTGCTGACGTAGACGATGCGCCGCACTTTGTGGCGCAGGGCCTCGTCGACCAGCGCCCGGGTGCCCGTGTCGTTGACCGCGTGCAGGGTGTGCTCGTCGCCTCCGACGCGGGAGGCGCAGTGCACGACCGCGTCGATGCCCTCGCACAGGCCCCGCAGGGACACCGGGTCCGCGAGGTCCGCGCGCACGGTCTCGGTCCGGCCGTCGCCGGGCGTCCCGGCGTCCCCGCCGCGTGCCGCCACTCGAATCCGGACGGACGGTTTTGAAAGGGCGGCGCGGACCACATGGCGGCCTATGAAGCCGCTCGCGCCTGTGACCAGTACGTTCCGCATCGTGCGGGGACCCCCTGTCGGTTCGGGCGACGGTAAGGATTGCGACCCGCGTGGGTGTGATACCCAGGGTGGTGGCTTGTGAAAATACGGACTACCTGGTTTTGTTTTTCACGGGAACGGTGCTTCGTCAATGGCGCGTTCCCGAGGTAACAGATCCTGGGAGGGCCCTGCAATGGCACGGCAAGAACGCGCGATCCGCACCCGGTTCGCGATCCTGACGGCGGCGGCGTCGGTGTTCGACGAGTACGGCTACGAGGGTGCCACCATCGGCGAGATCCTGGCCCGGGCGGGTGTGACCAAGGGAGCGATGTACTTCCACTTCCCGTCCAAGCAGGCGCTGGCCGAGGGGGTGCTCGGCCAGCAGTTCGCCGTGGTGTTCCCCGAGCCCCACCGGTGCAAGCTGCAGCAGCTGGTGGACACCGCGCTGACGGTGGCATACCGGATGCGCCGCGACCCGCTGGTGAGCGCGGTGGCGAGACTGAGCCTGGAGCAGGACGTGCGCGCCCAGTTCGGCACGGTGGCGCTCACCCAGTGGATCGACGCGACCACCCATCTGCTGACCGAGGCGCAGGAGCAGGGCGAGCTGCTCCCGCACGTCGTGCCGGCCGAGAGCGCCTGGACGTTCTCGGCGGCGTGGACCGGGGTGCAGGTCTACTCGCAGATCCTGTCGGGGCGGGACGACCTGGAGGCCCGGGTGGTGTCGCTGCTGGAGCACCTGCTGCCCAGCATCGCGGTTCCCGCCGTCTTCGGCCGCCTGGTCATCACCACCGAGCGGGCCGCGGAACTCGGCGCCCGGGCCGCGCTGCCCGCCGAGGACGACGAGGCCGCCGAGGACGAGCCCGCACGCGGCGAGGCCGTGCGCGGCGAGGTCGCGCCCGTGTGAGGCCGCGGCCCGGCCGCAGCGCGGGCCTCGAGCGGTTCTCCACCGCGGCGTGAGCGGGTCTGTAGCGCGGGGGCGGACGGTGGCGGCAGGGCGGGAGGAGGAGCCATGGCCGGACCGGACGCCGACGGGCTCCGCCTGCGGATAGAACGCGGGCGGTTGAGTGACGAGGAACTCGCGGCGGTGGCCCTCGTGTTCCGTTCCCTGGTCCTGCGCGGCCGGGACACCGGCAGGGGGGCGGCCGGCGCGTGCGGCGCGCCGCACGCGCGGGCGGGGTGGAGGAAGGCGGCCTACCGCTCCCCGGGCAGCTGGCGCTAGCCCCCGGGCCGGGGGCTGGCGCCAGCTGCCCGCACGCATCGGCCGACACCACCCCCTTACAAACCGCACGAGCGGTTTGTTAGTGTGTGATCATTGTTCCGTCCGCATCATGAAGGGGAGGCAAGCGCCATGACCGTTGTGAGTGACGTCCCCCGGTCCTCCGCGGTGGCGGGCGCCCGCGAACGCGTGGCGGAACTGCGGATGGTCCGGGCCGAGGCGCTGGCCGGGCCGGGCGGGAAGGCCACCGCGGCGCAGCATGCCAAGGGGAAGCTGACGGCGCGCGAGCGGATCGGGCTGCTGCTGGACGAGGGCTCCTTCCGGGAGGCCGGGCAGCTGCGCCGGCACCGGGCGACCGGGTTCGGCCTGGAGGCGAAGAAGCCGTACACGGACGGTGTGATCACCGGCTGGGGCACGGTGGAGGGCCGTACGGTCTTCGTGTACGCGCACGACTTCCGG
>NZ_JAAAXQ010000643.1 GCF_009916105.1 Streptomyces sp. GC420
GGCATCCCGCCGGGGCCGGACCTGCCCGATGATCTACGCCATGGTCATCGGCCGCCGACCGGCACGAGTACCCAACTCGCCATTCACACCAGACCCGTGACCTGCGACTTCAGCTTGCACACCGCTCTCTGCTTCCCGCCGCGCGCGGCACTGGCCTTTTGCCGGGGTGAGGGCACCGCGGCATTCTCGGACTTGGCCGCAGGCTCGGCCGGGGCTTCGGTGATGCCAAGAGCCTGCCGCATGTTCACCAGCACGGTGTGGTCGTGCTGCAGGGCGGCCAGCTGCTGTTGCAGGGAGGCGATGTCCGCCGTGATGCGTTCCTGCTCCTTGACGTTGCGTTCGAGGTCACCGGTCACCTGAGCGGCGTACTGCGATGTCAGTTCAGTGGGGGGAGCGGTTGTCTCGGGCATGGGTGCTGACCTTTCCTCGGTGAACGGCCGTGCTGCGGGGCTGCACCACATGAGGGTGAGGCCCCGTCTCGGGCGGGGTGTTGGCGCCCGGCCTGGGCGCCGCACGTGCCACAGATGCCTCGGCCTACAGATGGTACGGACAAACAGCGCTGGTTGTTCCGCCACGCTGTGTCTTCTCACCGCGAGCCGCCCTCAGGGCTGTCACGCCCGGTGCCCGTGAGGCAGTACGACGGAACGCGTTCCTGCCTGAGGCTGGGGCAGTTGCCAGAACACCTCGTCGCTCTCCCGGTCGTGATGCCATGCCCGAAGGGTGCGTGTGGACACCAGCCGATCGAGGAGCTCACCTGTCTGCTGCGGTGAGTGCCCGCACTGGCGGGTGAGGACGTCCATGTCGGTGTTGTGTTCGGCACTGGCGCCGGTGTGCGCGGCCAGTACGAGAGCGGCCAGCCGCAGCGCCGGCGCTGCGGCGGGCAGGATCAACGGCACAGGCCGCAGCGCCCAGTCGGCGGCGCGGCAGCGGGCACGGCGGCCCGTCGTCTGGTCCAGCACTGTGGCATCGAGCAGCCGCACCTGCATGGGCAGTGCACGCAAGTCGGGTAGCTCCAGCCAGCCGGCGTGGGCCAGCTCCAGCCACAACTCGCGGTTCTGGCGAAGGCGCATGCTCCGCAACAGGCCCACCGGCAGCCGGACATGACCGCGGGCGTCGGCGCGCAGTGCGCACTGCAGGGCCAGCAGTCGGGCGGCGGGGGAGGTGAAGCGGGGCAGCGTGGTGCCGAGGTACGTCAGCATCTCCCGCACCCGCACCCGCACCCGCTCCTGAAGTCCGGCGTGGGACCGGGCTGCGGGAGGGGGTGAAACGGGGGAGGCCTGCTGCCGCAGGGAGCCGGAAAGAGTGTCGGGTACCACGGCCGTATTGCTGGTCGCCGCGGCACAGGCCGCGCAGGTGTCGGCCAGCCGCCAGGCGCGGCCGCTGCCGTCCCGGGTCAGGGCCAGCAGCACCGGCCCCGCGCAGCCGCGGTGACGCGGATGCCACCGGCAGCCCCGGGCCCGGCACTGGCAACTGCGCAGATAGGTGGGCAGCGCGTCGGCGCGGGCATGGGAGGCCAGATGAGCCAGGACGGCAGAACGTGCGGAGGTCCCCGTGAGCGCAGGCGTGTGAGCGGTGCAGGCGGGGCAGACGAGAGCGGGGCCTCCCGCTCGCGGACGCAGTTCCACTGTCCAGATGCGCCGCACTGCTGCGTGCGCGCCGGCGAGCCTCATGGGCTGGTCGTCCTCCTGTCTGTCCGTGCCCGAGATGGTCGGTACCCCGGCAGTGCAGCGCCGGCAAGACGCACCGTAGTGCAGAGCTCTGCACCCTGGATGTCGCTCTCACCACCCAGACAAATAGTGCAGAACTCTGCACTGACAGGGCGGGGTTCTGCACCGTCGGATGGTGGGGTGACGATCTTGCCGCCCGACCCCGACCTCACCGCGCTGCGTGTCAACCTCGCACGCCTGCGGGGCGAACGCGGCTGGACCTTCGATGAACTCGCCGACCGCAGCGGCCTGTCCCGGCGCACCCTCATCGACCTCGAACACGGTCGAACCACCGGCACCGTCACCACCTGGCACGCCCTCGCCCACACCTTCGATGTGCCCATCGAGCACTTCCTGGGCACCCTCTGCGACGACCACGCCCCGCCCGGTACCAACGGCCCCTGACGGCCCGGCAGTCCCGCCCCGAGCCATACGCAAATCACCCGAACCGGCGAGCAGATACCGAACGCAAAGCCGATCGGGGAACCGCCCGTTCGATTCTGCTGGGCTGATCGAGGGACACGAGCCCCGCCGCATCGCGCACCCTCGCGTGTCGCCTGGCACGGTCCGGGTCATGTCCTGCACTCCCGCCCCCGCCGGCCGACACTGGGACGGCAGCCCTCGCATCACCCGACGCCCCCGCCCCCTGCAGGTCGCAGGCACGAGTCCCAGCCGCCTGCTGCGCGCCGGCCAAAGCAGCCGCTGCCGCCGGTGCGGCAACCGCGTCGACTTCTATCAGCGCGCCGACCAGCGGCCCATCGCCCTGCATCCCGCTGAACTGAGCACCACGAATGTCCCCGAACCCTGCCGCTGGCACCTCAGTGGCGGCATCGCCTACCCGCACGGTGACGGCAGCTCATGGTGCCGCATCCCGCACGCCATGCTCTGCCCCCGCCGCACCCCCAC
>NZ_JAAAXQ010000644.1 GCF_009916105.1 Streptomyces sp. GC420
CCCGTCCTCTCCCCCACCCGCCGGCCGACCACGTGGTGAGGGACCTGTTCGAGGCCCGGACACTGCTGACGGCAGCGGACACCTCCCTTCCCGGTCTCCCGTCGCGCCCCGTTGCGTGAACTTCCCTGAAGTTGCGTGAGCTTCCCTGAACTCCCGTTACGCGTCGCACCCCAGTGAGGATGAGCAAGCATGCTGAAAGGCCGCGTCGCCATCGTCGATCCGAGCCCTCCCGGCCCCACCGGCACCCTCGTCTCCGAGTTCGGCAAGGCCGGATACCAGTCCGTGTACGTCCAGAGCACACCCGTACGTCCGCGGATGTACGAATCCCTGGTGCCCACCGGCTACGCCGACGAGATCGTGCACGACGGGGACCTCGCCCGGACGATCGAACGGCTCTCCCGCCACGAGCCGGTCGCGGTGGTGCCGGACAGTGAGTTCGGCGTCCCGTTCGCGGATCTGCTGAGCGAGCGGATGGGGCTGCCGACGAACGGCACCCGGCTCAGCCCCGCGCGGCGCGACAAGTACCGGATGATCGAGACGGTCAAGGCCGCCGGACTGCGCGGTGCCCGGCAGCTGCTCGTCACGGACGTCGGCGAACTGGCTGCCTGGCACCGGGAGATGGGGGGCCGGATCGTTGTCAAGCCGCTCAGCAGCGCGGGCAGCGAAGGGGTCCACTACTGCGACACGCCGGAGCAGTCCGTGCGCGCGTACCGGTCCCTGATCGGTACGGAGAACATCTTCTCGATGCGCAACGACTCGGTCGTGGCCCAGGAGTACCTGGCCGGCACCGAGTACGCGGTCAACACGGTCAGCAGGGACGGCCGCCACCACCTGTGCGACATCTGGACCGCGACCCAGACCACCGCGAACGGGGTCCTCGACCTCTGCGACGGCCTGGTGCTGCTGCCGCACGAGGGCGAGCGGGTCGAGAGGGTGGTCGCCTACTGCGAACAGGTGCTGGACGCCATGGGCATTCGCCACGGTCCCGCGCATCTCGACGTCAGGCTGACCCCGTCCGGGCCCTGTCTGATCGAGGTCGGCGCGCGGATGGGCGGAGGGTGGACGGACCACTACGCGCGGATGGGCACCGGCGAGTCCCAGCTGAACTGGACGGTCGACGCCTACACCGACCCGGACCGCTTCCTGGCCCGTCACCAGGAGCGCTACCGCATCGGGGAGTTCGTCGCCGGCGCACCCCTGATCTCTCCGGTCGAGGGCACCTTGCGGGCGTACCGGGGGCTGGAGGACCTGAAGCGCCTGGAGAGTTACCACGGGCTGCGGACGTTCGTCCGGCCCGGCGACCGGATCCGGCGGACCGTCGACGACCTCACCTACCCGCTGCTCGTCGAGCTGCGCCACGAGGTCCAGGACGTCGTGCTCCGTGACCTCGCCTCCGTCCGCCGCCTCGACGGCGAGCGGTTCTACGACGTCGAGCAACCGTAGGGAGGAGCCATGACCGTCGCCGTCTCCGCCGGAACCGAGGCATGGGCGCGCCGCGCCCTGGAAACCCACTGGCAGGGGCCGTGGGAAGGGTACGGGCTGCGGCCGCTCACCGTGGGCGGCGCACAGCCCCTGACCCACACCGCGGGGCTGTGGCGCGTGTCGGGAATCGGGGGCGAACACGTGCTCAAGGTGCGGCTCGACCCCGAGGCGGAGCGCGCCGAGCGGTTCACCGCGCTCAAGGACGGCGTCATCGCCCACTGCCGCCGCCGGGGCGTCCCGGCGCTCCCGCTGGTGCCGGCCGCGGACGGCAGCCCCGGTGCCCGCCACGAGGGGGTGGTCTGCGAGCTGAGCCCGTTCTGCGCGGGCACCGTCACCACCGGCGCTCCGGACGAGGTCGCCGCGATCGTGCGCACGGGGCTCGACCTGCGCGAGGCGCTGGACGTCCTGCCGCCGGCCGTCGCGGACGAACTCGCGGCCGTGCCCCTCCCCCGGCTGGTCGAGGAGGAGGACTGGCGGGTCGCCCTCGACGACGCCGAGCACCGGCTGCTGCCGAAGGCGGAGCGCGGCACCGGCCCCTGGTGCCGGGCCGCCGCCCGAGTGCTGCGCGAACTGTGCGCCGCCGCGGCGCTGTTGCCGCGGGGTGTGGACGGCGGCGCCGCCCACACCGTGTCCCGTCCGGCGGTCGTCCACGCCGATCTGCACCTTCAGCACTTCCTGCTGGCGCGGGAGCCGGCCCGGGTCGTGGCCGTGCTGGACTTCGACAACCTCCATACCGGCGACCGGCTGCTCGACCTGGCCTGGCTCGCCGACACCGTGGCCCACGCCTGCGGCGCGGACCGCGACGAGGCCCGCCGGGCACTCGCCGGGTTCCTGGCCGAGGGGCGGCGGCGAAGCCTGATCGCGCCCGGGGACGAGGCCCGGCTGATGCCGCTGCTGCTGGCGTACTCGCTGCCGGTGATCGTCGACATCGCCAAGGACATCCTCGACCGCGGCATCCTCCTCCCGCAGTGGCTCGACTACTTCGCGCTGCTCTCCCCCGGGCGCAGACACCGGGTCCACCAGCGGCTGACCGGCGCCGCCGGTTCCTGAGCCCGCGGGCCCGCGCCTGTGTTCCGGCCGCCCGAACCACCCCATCCGCC
>NZ_JAAAXQ010000645.1 GCF_009916105.1 Streptomyces sp. GC420
GTGCCCGCCCGGCCCCATGGCCGGCAGCCCGCGCCAGGCGCCGGCCCGCTCACCAGGGGGGCCACCTCGGGCGCTGTGGTGAGGGCGTGACATGCGCCGTCCGCCGGCCCCGTGGCCTTCCCGCCCCGCTCGCGTCCGCCTGCCGGCTCACCGAACCCACCGCGGGGCGCGGGGCCCGCCCCGGGGAGGCCCGTGTCCGCCCGGGCCCGGGCCGAGCGACACCCCCAGACGCCGGCCCGCCCGCCGAAGCGGCCGGCCCGGGGCGACAACGCGCCCCACGGACCACCGGGGCGCGTGCGCGCCCCGGCGTCCGGCGCCGCCCCCGCGCCGCGCGACCGGGCGCCGCTCCCCGGCCGGCACCGGAGCGCCCCGTGTCCCGCACGCCTGTGACTCATGGGGCCGCCGCTGCCACTTCCTCCGGAATGCTCTGGAATTCGGCACGAAGTGATGATTCATCAGCCCGGACACCGCCCGAAATTGTCACCCCGGTGAGTAGCCGCGGCGAACGTCGCGGCGAAAACTATCTTCCCCACCCGAACCGCACAGGCCCCGCACAGACCCTCGTACGGCCCCTTCCGCTCAACGTTCCCCGGAGTTCCCCGACTCCCTACGTACCGCACCCTGAGACGAGTTGGAGCGCGCATGCCCCAGCACGTACCCCCCTCGTTGCGTGAGACAGAGACTCAGGAGGCACCGCGCCGCGCTGTTCCCACGGGCACCGGCAGCCCTCCCCTCCCCCGCCGAATCGTTTTTCTCGCCCACCGCGACCTGGGCAACAAGGCCGCCGGCGGCTCCGAGCTGCTGGTCGACCGGCTCGCGGACGGGCTGACCGGCCACGGTCACCAGGTCACACTGCTGTGCGGCGGGCCGGCCGCCTACCGCGGCTACCGTGTCGTGTCGGCGGGCGGCGATCTCGGTCACTTCCTGCGGGCACGCAGCGCGTTCGCCCGGCAGGTCGGCGACTGCGACCTGCTGGTCGAGGTCTGCAACGGCATGCCGTACCTCGCCCCGCTGTGGCATCGCGGCCCCACGGTGTGCCTGGTCAACCACGTGCACACCGACCTGTGGGAGATGCGCCTGCCCGGCCCCGCAGCCCGGCTCGGGCGAAGACTCGAGCACTGGGCGCTGACCGGTCCGCACCGCGGCAACCTGATGGTCGCCGTGTCCCGTTCGACCGCCGCCGGGCTGCGCGGCCTCGGCATCCCGCAGGACAGGATCCGCGTCGTGCACAACGGCGTGGAGGAGCCCGGCCCGCAGGCCCCCAAGTCGCCCGAGCCGCTGTTCCTGGCCGTGGGCCGGCTCGTCGAGTACAAGCGGATCGATCTGCTCCTGCGCCTGTGGGAGCAGGTCAGGCCGGTCACCGGCGGCCGGCTGGTGATCGTCGGCGACGGCCCGGAACGGCAGCGGCTGGAGGCCATGGCCGGGCCCGGCACCGTCTTCGCCGGACGGGTCTCCGAGGCGGAGAAGCACCGGCTGCTGTGCGCGGCGTGGCTGCTGCTTCACCCCTCCGTCATGGAGGGCTGGGGCCTGGTGGTGACGGAGGCCGCGGTCCGCGGCACTCCGGCCGTCGGCTTCGACATACCGGGCCTGCGCGACTCCGTCGAGGACGGCGTCACCGGTGTCCTCGCGCCCGGCGAGTCCTCCTTCGCCGCCGCCTGGTGCACGCTCGCCCTGAGCGCGGAGCGCCGCGAGGCCATGGGCCGGGCCGCCCGGCTGCGGTCCGCCCGGTTCCGCTGGGAGCACACCGTCGAGCAGTTCCGCGCGGTGGCCGCGGAGGCGACCGGGGTGTCGCCGCCGCACGGACCGGCCCGGGCGGCGCTGCCATGAGAGCGCTGAAGGACCCCTCCCTCGCCCGGTCCTTGGCCCTGTTCCGCGCGTTCATGCGCGAGCAGACGGACCCCGGCCGGTGTTACGCGCTGCTGGCGCGGGACGCCGCCGACCAGTTGGAGCGGTACGAGCCGCTCAAGGGACTGACCGTGATCGACGTCGGGGGCGGGGCAGGGGAGTTCACCGAGGAGTTCCGCCGCCGAGGCGCGCGCGCCTACCTCTTCGAACCCGACCGCGCGGAACTCATGGCGCGCGGGACCGCGGTGGACGGCGCGGTCGTCGCCGACGGCTACCTGCTGCCGCTCGTCGGCGGGGCCGCCGACGTCGCCTTCTCCTCCAATGTGCTGGAGCACGTCGCGGACCCGCAGACCTTCCTGTCCGAACTGGTGCGGGTCACCCGCCCCGGCGGGCTGATCTACGTCTCGTTCACCAACTGGTACTCCCCCTGGGGCGGCCACGAGTGGGCCCCCTGGCACTACTTCGGCGCCGAGCGGGCCCGCGCCCGCTACCGCCGCCGCACCGGCCGCGAGGCCAAGCACACCCTCGGCGAGAACCTGTTCGCCGTCCACATCGGTCCCACCCTGCGCCATGTGCGGGCCCGGGGGGACGTGAGCGTCGTACGGGCCAGGTCCCGCTACTGGCCGTTCCTCGCCGACGCCGTCACCCGTGTCCCCGGTCTGCGTGAATTCGCCACCTGGAACCTCCTCCTCATCCTCCGGCGGTGTCCATGAGCAGCACCCTCCAGGCTCCCCCGC
>NZ_JAAAXQ010000646.1 GCF_009916105.1 Streptomyces sp. GC420
GCCCCGGCCCCCGGAGTCCCCCGGCGGGCGGCGCCCCGATGCGCGGACCGTCCCCGGCCGTCCGGGACAGCCCGGCCGCGCCGGCGCCGGCTCCCCGTGCGGGCGATTGCCGCGCGGCGACCGCCCGCACGGGTCCGCCGGGCAAACCCGGGCGTATGGGCGGCCCGTGCGGAGGGCGGCGGCCGTCTTGCCCGCCCCGTTCCCGAGGGCCAGACTCGACAACGTCACGGCGGGACACAGGACCCCAGCGGTCCGGCGGGGCCGGAATACCCCGCACGGGTGCGAAACATGATCGACTCTGCGGGTTAACGGCGATGGTCTTGCCCCGCCGGGTGACGCGTCTTACTTTCTCCACCTACGCACACCCTCTACGGGCGTAGAAAGCGCGTAGAAACAGGAGCAGCTCATGGCCAACGTCGTACGCGCCGCACTCGTCCAGGTGACCTGGACCGGCGACACCGAATCCATGATCGCCAAGCACGAGGAGCACGCCCGGGAGGCCGCCCGCCAGGGCGCGCGGATCATCGGCTTCCAGGAAGTCTTCAACGCCCCCTACTTCTGCCAGGTCCAGGAGCCCGAGCACTACCGGTGGGCCGAGCCCGTCCCCGACGGCCCGACCGTCGAGCGGATGAAGGCGCTCGCCCGCGAGACCGGCATGGTGGTCGTCGCCCCCGTCTTCGAGGTCGAGCAGGAGGGCTTCTACTACAACACCGCCGCCGTGATCGACCGTGACGGCTCCTACCTCGGCAAGTACCGCAAGCACCACATCCCGCAGGTGAAGGGCTTCTGGGAGAAGTACTACTTCAGGCCCGGCAACCTCGGCTGGCCGGTCTTCGACACCGCCGTCGGCCGGGTCGGCGTCTACATCTGCTACGACCGGCACTTCCCCGAGGGCTGGCGGCAGCTCGGCCTCGAGGGCGCCCAGCTCGTCTACAACCCCTCCGCCACCCACCGCGGCCTCTCGGCCCACCTGTGGCAGCTGGAACAGCCTGCGGCCGCCGTCGCCAACGAGTACTTCGTCGCCGCCATCAACCGTGTCGGCCGCGAGGAGTACGGAGACAACGACTTCTACGGCACCTCCTACTTCGTGGACCCGCGCGGCCGGTTCGTCGGCGAGCCCGCGAGCGACAAGGAGGAGGAACTCGTCGTCCGCGACCTCGACTTCGGGCTCATCGAGCAGGTGCGGACCCAGTGGGCCTTCTACCGGGACCGCCGACCCGACGCCTACGAAGGGCTGGTGAAGCCGTGAGCGACATCCTCCTGGGACGGCACCGGGCCGTGCTGCCCGAATGGCTCGCCCTCTACTACGACCGGCCCATCGAGCTCACCCACGGCGAGGGCCGCCACGTCTGGGACGCGAACGGCAACAAGTACCTCGACTTCTTCGGCGGCATCCTCACCACCATGACCGCCCACGCACTGCCCGAGGTCACCAAGGCAGTCAGCGAGCAGGCCGGGCGGATCATCCACTCCTCCACGCTCTACCTCAACCGGCCGATGATCGACCTCGCCGAGCGGATCGCCCAGCTGTCCTGCATCCCCGACGCCCGGGTCTTCTTCACCACCTCCGGCACCGAGGCCAACGACGCGGCCCTGCTGCTCGCCACCACCTACCGCGGCTCCCAGCAGATCCTGGCGATGCGCAACAGCTACCACGGCCGTTCCTTCTCCACGGTCGGTATCACCGGCAACCGCGCCTGGTCCCCGACCGGCCTCTCGCCGCTGCAGACGCTGTACGTCCACGGCGGCGTCCGCACCCGAGGCCCCTTCGCCCACCTCGGCGACCAGGAGTTCATCGCGGCCTGCGTCGAGGACCTCGAAGACCTCCTCGGCCACTGCCGCACCCCCGCCGCGCTCATCGCCGAACCCATCCAGGGCGTCGGCGGGTTCACGTCCCCGCCCGACGGCCTGTACGCGGCGTTCCGCGAAGTCCTCGACCGGCACGGCATCCTGTGGATCACGGACGAGGTGCAGACCGGCTGGGGCCGCACCGGCGAGCACTTCTGGGGCTGGCAGGCCCACGGCCGGAGCGGCGCGCCCGACATCCTCACCTTCGCCAAGGGCATCGGCAACGGCATGTCCGTCGGCGGCGTTGTCGCCCGTGCCGAGATCATGAACTGCCTCGACGCCAACTCCATCTCCACGTTCGGCGGTTCACCGGTCACCATGGCCGCCGCCCTCGCCAACCTCGGCTACCTCCTCGAACACGACCTCCAGGGCAATGCCCGCCGCGTCGGGGGACTGCTCCTGGAACGCCTCAGGGCCGTCGGCGCCCGGAGCCCGCACGTACGCGAAGTGCGCGGCCGGGGTCTGATGATCGGCATCGAGCTGACCCGGCCCGGCACCGACCGACCGGACCTCGAAGCCGCCTCGCACGTCCTGGAGGCGGCCAGGGAGGGAGGGCTGCTCATCGGCAAGGGCGGCGGCCACAGCACCAGCGTGCTGCGCATCGCCCCGCCGCTCTCCCTGACCGTCGCGGAGGCCGAGGAGGGCGCCGCGATCCTCGAAAGGGCCCTGCACAGCATCCCCTAGCAACTCCCGAAGAGGCGCCGCCATGAGCACCACCGCCC
>NZ_JAAAXQ010000647.1 GCF_009916105.1 Streptomyces sp. GC420
CCACCGATGCCGCCGCCCGCGCTCAGACCCTCCTGGCCTGCACCGCCGCTGCGCCCCACGACGAGCTGGCCGACATCCTGCGGATCATCGCCAGCCCCGACGGCGCGGACCATCTGGAGGCCGCCCAGCACGCCACCCGAATCCCCGAAGCCACCCTGCGGGCGATGATGATCGGCTACCGCCACGGCGGCCCGGCCGGCGCCCACGCCACCCTCGCCGCCACCCCAGCAACCATCGACGTCCTCGAACGGGCACGAGAGACCGTCCACGCCTCCCGCGCTGTCGGCCTCGGGACCATCACCATCGACGGCAGCGCGCTCACCGACACGACCGCCGGAGTCCAGATCCGCCCGGGCCCCGACGGCCGCTGGTACCCCTTCACCCTCTGGCGCGCCGACGAGTGGCGTCCCGCACCCGGAGCCTGCGACGATCCCGCCGAGGCCTTCCGCGCCGCACGGCGCGCCCGCGCCGCACGACCACTCAGGCGATAGCCCCACCGGCGACCTCACCAGGACGTCACCGAGCCCGAAAGACCCACCGCATGCCCTTGGATCCGCAGACCGGCGTACGCGTCTACCAGTTCATCGTCGACCGGCTCGAGGAGCGGCGCCGCGAGCAATACCCCAACGGCCGTGAGGCGTACGAGGCCGACTGGAGCGCCGCCCACGATCTGGAGAAAGACTTCGCCGAGGCTGTACATGCCGACGACCTTGCCAAAGCTGAGCAGATCCTCGAAGAGCTCACCGACATGGCGGCTCCGTGGTGCGACCACCCTCACCACCCGGCCAATCAGGCCCCCGACGAGCACCAGGCCGACCCGATGGTCCCGGGTACCCGGTCGTGAGGCGGCAGTTCGTCCTTCCAGGCGGCGTGGTTGCCCTGATGGTGGTGCTCACGCCGACCGTGATCCGCACCCGCAGTACGTCATGGGCTGTGGGATGGGCCGCCATCCTCCTCGGAGCCGTCTGCCTGCTGATGCTGCTCGCCCTGGTAGAGCACCTGACCTCACCAGCGGACCGGGCCGAGTCCGACACCCGAGAAGCCTGAACGGCAGCGACCCGGGGTGACGTCGAGCGGGATGCTCGTGGCCACTGCTGCCTCGAAGCAGTAGGTGTCAGTGCCACCCTTTACAGTCCCTACGTGCGTGACATAACAGCTGTGAGTGCAGAGGCTGGTTGGCTGCTGCTGCTTGGTCTGGCGGTGGTCGGTGTGATGGTGATGCTCGCCGACGGGCACCTGCGTTGGTACCCGACCGGTCTTCTGCAGTGGTGCATGGCCATCGGGCTGGCGCAGGGGCCGTACGGACTCCTCCTCAGCAGCGGGTTGATCCCGCAGCCCGAAACTCAGGCCGTCCGCATCGTGATGCTGCCGATGTGGAGCGTTGGTGTCGGGTTCGCGGTCTGGACGGGCAGAAAAGCCGTGGTCGGCATATGGGCGGATCGACAGCTCGTCCGAATTCTGGGCGACCTCAACGTCCTTCCCCGGATCACCGCTCTGCACCGCCGCGCTCAGGGCGCGGAGGTCAGGGAGCCCCTTCTGCAGGAGGCCCGGACCGCGCTGGGCCGTCGTCGCGGCCGCGTTGCGTTGCTGTCCTTTCAGAAGGTGCTTGAGCAGATGGAGGCGGATCACCGCACCAGCGACGAGTGGTCCGAGCTCCGCTCCCGGATCCGCGCGCTGGTGACCAATTTCGTCGGCGGCTCGAAGACCAGCGAGGCGCCCTCTGCCGCGTGACCGGTCTTGCGCAGTGCTCCGACCGCGGGGGGACTGCCGTCTTGACCCGGCATGTGGATGGCCGGACCGACGCTTGTCGACGACCTGGATCTGACCTGGCTCGGTACTGTGTTGAGGGTCCGCTCGGTCAGCTCGTCCAGGTCTTGATCTGAGCGGCGACTTCCCGCACCGGGAGCCCGTCCCGGGCTGCGCGGGCCAGCGGGAGCACGGTGTCCAGGCCAGGGCTCACTGGAAGGCCGCACGCCGACAGGTAGGCCGCGGTCACGGTTGCCGCGAAAAGCAGGTTCCTCATCTCCAGGCTCGGGTTTCTCGCCAGCTCGCACAGCAGCGCCGCGGCCTTGTGATGGGGCTCGGGATAGACCTCGTGGTCAAGGATCTCCGCCCGGTGACGTGCTTCCGCCGCGACGGGGACGCCGTAGTCGACGACCTGGGGGTCTCCCGGAATCTGCTGCGCCACTGCCAGGATCCACGCGAGGTCGATGCGGAGGTTCACGCCGCGTCCCTCGGTGCCGTCTCCGCCGGGGTGTCCGGGAGGCCGGGGTACCGGTCCTCACCGACTTCCGCATCGAACACGTCCGTGTACGAGGCCAGGAACGATGCAGCGCCGGCCATGAAGGCCGCGCGGGACTGGTTCACGTCGGCCTCGATCAGGTCAGCCACGTACCCCTGCAAGCTCAGGCCCCGGCGCTTGGCCCGGGCCTCGGCGGCTGCTTTGACGTCTTCGTCCAGGCGGATGTTCGTCTGCTTTCCCATACCAGCACTGTAGCTATATGCCGGTACCAGCACATAGCAAATGGGGACGGTCGGCCCGGGACCCGGAGGGGGAGGTGGGATC
>NZ_JAAAXQ010000648.1 GCF_009916105.1 Streptomyces sp. GC420
TACTCGGAGACGTCACGGCGGGGGTCGACGACCACGGCCTTGCCGGTGGTCTCGTCGGCGATCATGTACGAGGCGTGGGACAGGCAGTCGAGGTAGTACTGGGCGAAGAACACGGAAGCCTCCGTATGGTGGTTGTCGAGGGTCTGAATACCCCCTGGGGTATTCAACAGGTCGTGCTTGGCCCTTGTTCCCGGATCTCCTCGGAGTTCCGGGGAGTCTTTCGGAGCTGGGCGGTGGGGTGGCCGGCCCGGGAAGGGGGGATGCCTGGGCCGGCCGGTCTCGGGGGCCGCTCAGATGCGGCCGGGGAGCATGCCGTGCCAGTACAGCGGCGGCAGTCCGTAACGCTTGAACACCCACATGTCGCGGCGTTCCTTGAAGGTGCTGATCACGGGGAAGGACGGGGTCGGCTTCAGGTCGTAGTCGAACTCGGCCAGCAGCATCTTGTCCCGCGCCGTGACCAGCGGGCACGACGTGTAACCGCCGTACCGGTGGGTCGGCTCGGCGCCCTTCATCACGGAGACCAGGTTCCCGGCGACCACCGGTGCCTGCTTGCGCACGGCGGCGCCGGTCTTGGACGTGGGCAGGTTCGCCACGTCGCCGATGGAGAAGACCTCGGGGAAGCGGGGGTGGCGCAGCGTGTACTTGTCGGCCTCGAGGAAGCCCTGCTTGCTGGCCGGGTCCGCGAGCGGGGAGGACTTGAGCCAGTCCGGGGCGCTCTGCGGCGGCACGGCGTGCAGCATGTCGTACGCCAGTGTCTCCTCGGTGCCGCCGGCGTGGTCGGTCAGGGTCAGCCGGCGGTTTGCGCCGTCGACGGCGGTGAGCTCCGACTGCAGCCGGACCTCGATGCCGTAGCGCTCGGCGACCTGCTCCAGGACCCTGGTCCACACCGGCACCTTGAACAGGGTCGCGTCGGGGATCACCAGGACGACCCTGATCTGGTCCAGCACCTTCTGCTTGCGCCAGTAGTCGGCGGCGAGATAGGCGATCTTCTGGGGTGCGCCACCGCACTTCAGCGGTGAGGCGGGGTGGGTGAAGACCGCGGTGCCCGAGCGCATGCCCCTGATGAGGTCCCAGGTGTACGGCGCGTACTCGTGCGCGTAGTTGCTGGTCACGCTCTCCTTGCCGACGGACTCGGCCAGGCCGGGCACGCCGTTCCAGTCGAGCTGGATGCCGGGGGCCATCACCAGGTACTGGTAGCCCACGGCGCTGCCGTCGGCCAGGGTGACCGTGCGGGCCTCGGGGTCGACGGCCTCGGCGGCCTGCCGGATCCAGCGCGTCCCCTTGGGGATGACGGAGGCCTCGGGGCGGTGGGTGATCCTCAGGGGAGCCTGGCCGCCGCCGACCAGCGTCCACAGCGGCTGGTACCAGTGGGTGTCGGACGGCTCGATCAGGGCGATGTCGTCGACGCCCGAGCGGCGCAGCCGCGCCGCGACGCTGATGCCGGCGCTGCCGCCGCCGACGATGACGACGTGGTGGTTCTTCGTGGGGGGTGTGGAGGCCATTGCGGGGCTCCCATCTGAGGCGGGTGTTGCCGGATGCGCGGGGGTTCGGGTTTCGGACGGCGTGCCGTGCGCGGGGCGCCGGCCGCTGTCCTCGGGGCCGGTCACGCGGCGCTCTCGTGGGGATTCGGGCCGGTCACGTACGGCCGCCCGCCGCGGATCCAGCCGCCGGTGCCGCGCGACACGGAGTACGCGTCGACGCCGCCCGAGGTCATCCAGTCGGCGGCGAGCTTGCTTCGGTTCCCGCTCGCGCAGATGACGTACACCGGCCGGTCCTTCGGCAGCTCGCCGACACGGGCCAGTACGTCGCGCAGCGGGATCGGCTTCGCGCCCGGCACATGACCGGTCACGTACTCACCCGGCTCACGGACGTCCACGACGACCGCGCCGTCCGTCCACGCGGAGGCGAAGACCTCAAGATCCACTTCACGAGCCACGCTACGATCCTCCTTGCATACCCCCAGGGGTTTACGTGAAACGAGAGTACGACCGCTCGGGCGGGTTTGGCAAATACCCCCAGGGGTATCGCAGGTGGGCCGGTGGTCCTCGCGCCGACGCACGTGCTGTCGCGCGGGGTCGTGCTGGGCCGTGCGGCGGCGGGGCGTATGCCGTCTACCCGCACCATGACCGGGCGCGGGCGGCCAGGGCCAGGCGAAAGCAAGCCGAACGACCGGAGACCGCACCCCTCCCACCGGGCACCGTTCCGGCGCGGGCGGGGCCGCCCGTGGACGGTGGCCGGCCCTGCGCCCACGGTCACCGGCGCCCTGTGGGTGGCCGCGCGGTCCCGGGTGCCGGACGAGCGACCGGGAGCGCGGGCGGCCGGGCCCCTCCCCGGGCGGCACCGGGCGCCCACGGTGTGGTGGCCGGGAGGGCGGTGGTCGGCTCGCGGGGTGAGACGCCTGGTGCTACGGGTCCCCGCGGATGCGGCGCCTCACGGGCGCCGCAACCCGGATGCGGCGGGATGCGCGACGAGACGGCTTGCGCCGCCGGCTCCCGGGTGGTGCGCGCGGGCACGCTTTCGCAGGCGGGGAAGGCCCGTGCGGGGGGTCAACACCTCGCAGTCGGGG
>NZ_JAAAXQ010000649.1 GCF_009916105.1 Streptomyces sp. GC420
GCCACGGGGTGTGGCTCCGGCCTTCACGCCCGGCCGCCGGGTGAGTGATGGCTTCGCGCATGACGACGGCTCCAGCGGGCGTTCCGGCCCCGGCTCGGTGTCTGCGGCAACGGCCCGCGCGGGCGGCACCGGCCCGGTCGGTCGGTGTCCGGTTCGGTGGCTGCCCCGGATGCGTGCGGGGTTGGGCGGGTGGGCCGGTCGGAGGGCGGTCCGGCCCGGCTGACGTGGACGCCGGTTCGGCCCTGCCGGGCGGCAACGGCCCGCGCGGGTAAGGTGCGCCGTACCGCTCCGTACGGCTATGAGCCCGGGGCGGGGAGGCGGACCGTGAAGCGGGTCCGGCCCGGGTGGCTGGTGACCTCCACGGTGCCGGCGTGGGCGGTGACGACGGCGGAGACGATGGACAGGCCCAGCCCCGCGCCGCCTCCCGCGGGCGCGGGGCCGCCGGGCTGCCGGGGGTGGTCGCCGCGGGTGAAGCGCTCGAAGACGGTGGCGAGGACGGCCTCGGGGATGCCCGGGCCGTCGTCGGTGACCGTCAGGACGGCGGAGCCGGCCTCGCGCGTCAGGCCGACGGCGACCCTGGTGCCCGCGGGGGTGTGGAGACGGGCGTTGGCCAGCAGGTTGCCGACGACCTGCTGGAGCCGGTGGGCGTCCCCGGTGACGACGACCGGCTCCTCCGGCAGGTCGAGTGTCCAGCGGTGGCCGGGGCCCGCGGCCCGCGCGTCGGCGACCCCGTCGAGGACCAGCCGCGTCAGGTCGACGTCCTCGCGCTCCAGTGGCCGCCCCGCGTCGAGCCGCGCCAGCAGCAGCAGGTCGTCGACCATCTCGCCCATCCGGCCGGACTCCGCGGCGATCCGGCGCAGGGCCCGTTCCACCTCGGGCGGTACGGGCCCGGGGTGGCGCAGCGCGAGCTGGGCGTGGCCGCGGACGGCGGCGACCGGGGTACGCAGCTCGTGGCTGGCGTCGGCGGCGAAGCGGCGCAGCCGCTCCTCGCTGACGTGGCGGGTCGACAGGGCGCTCTCGACGTGACCGAGCATGTGGTTGAGCGCGCTGCCGACCTGGCCGACCTCACTGCGCGGGTCGGTGTCGGGGACCCGGGCGGGCAGCGCCACCTCCCCGCTGTCCAGCGGCAGCCGGGTGACCGCCGTGGCGGTCGCGGCCACGCGGCGCAGCGGACGCAGCGACCAGCGCACCCACAGGGCGCCCGCCACTCCCGTGGTGATCAGCGCGCCGCCGAAGACGGTCGCGGCCACCACCTCGAGATGGTGCACCGCTTCCTCGACCTCGCACAGTGGCAGGCCGGTGACCAGGACGTCGCCGTCGAGGCCCTCGATGGCGCGGACCCGGTAGTCGTCGAGTGCGGACAGGTCGATGTCGCGGGGCCGCCCGTCGGCCGGCAGGGCGGCCAGCACTTTCTTGTCGTGGGCGCTGAGTTCGACGGTGGTGTCGGCCGTGGTGTCGGAGCCCGCGGGCACCACCGCCGCGTCGGTGACCGTGCCGTCCACCAGCCGGGCGCCGAACGTGCCCGGTGTCTGGCGGCGGGTGTCGACGTGTTCGTCGCCGTCGGGCTCCCCGCCGTCCGTCTCACCATCGGGCCGCGGCTTGCCGGAGTGTTCCAGACTGGCGGGGAAGCGCCCGCCGGTCTCGCCGAGCTGCTGGTCGAGCCGGTCGACGAGGAAGGTGCGCAGGGTGAGGACCGCCGCCACGCCGACGGCCGCGCAGCTGACCGCGAGCAGCACCACGAGGCCGAGGGTGAGCCGGGCGCGCAGGGTGTGCGGACGCAGCCGCGCGGTCGCGCGGCGCAGGGCCGGGATCACGGCGCCTTCACCGGCTTCAGCACGTATCCCGCGCCCCGTACGGTGTGGATCATCGGCTCCCGCCCGGCGTCGATCTTCTTGCGCAGGTACGAGATGTACAGCTCGACGACGTGCGCCTGCCCGCCGAAGTCGTACGACCAGACCCGGTCCAGGATCCGGGTCTTGCTCAGCACGCGGCGCGGGTTGCGCATCAGGAAGCGCAGCAGTTCGAACTCGGTCGGCGACAGGTCGATCGCCTCGCCGCCGCGGCTGACCTCGCGCGCCTCCTCGTCCATGACCAGGTCGCCGACGACGATCAGCGAGTCGTCGGCGCGTTCCCGGCTCATGCCCGCGCGCCGCAGCAGCCCGCGCAGCCGGGCCAGGACCTCTTCGAGGTTGAAGGGCTTGGTGACGTAGTCGTCGCCGCCCGCCGTGATGCCCGCGATGCGGTCCTCGACCGCGTCGCGGGCGGTGAGGAAGAGGACGCACACGTCGGGCTGGACGGCGCGCAGGCCGCGCAGCACGGTCAGCCCGTCGACGTCGGGCAGCCGGATGTCGAGCACGACCGCGTCGGGCCGGAAGTCGCGGGCCTCGTCGAGGGCCGTACGGCCGTCACCCGCGGTGCGCACCTGCCAGCCCTCGTACCGCAGCGCGCCGGAGACGACTTCGGCGAGGTCCGGCTCGTCGTCCACGACGAGGATCCGGACGGGCGTTCCTCGCGGGCTCGCCGATACGCGTGCTGAACTGATGCTGCACGATGGGGGTGTGTC
>NZ_JAAAXQ010000064.1 GCF_009916105.1 Streptomyces sp. GC420
GTGTCACCCGCCCCTCGCCGCGGTCGAGCACCGCCTCGACCCTGCCGTCCGCCAGGGTCCGGGCCAGCAGGTCGCGCACCGGACCGGCACAACCCGCCCGCAGGGCCGAGACCAGCACTCCGTGCCGGATGGCGCACTCCCTGCCGGTGCGCCGCAGCACCTCCGCGAGATTGGCGCAGCCGCCCCTGAGACGGCCGTCGCCCGGTCTCACGGGCGCGCGCAGCGCGTGCGGCACGGGGTCGCAGGCGAAGACCGAGCGCAGCGCGACGACCGTCTGCTCCGCGGCGGCGAGGACCTCCCGCTCGCCCTTCGTACGGCCCGCGACCCGCAGCGGCAGCAGCGCCGTGCCGAGCCGGTCGTCGGGCAGCGGCGCGCGGGTCACGCCTGCCGGGCCGCCGGTGTGCCAGGCGGCCTGCACCCTGCTGCCGCGCGGGTCGCGCAGGGCCGTGGCCAGGAGGGTGCGTCCGCCAAGGGTCAGCCGCTCGCCTGCGATACGGAGGGCGGGCTCGGCCTGTACGGCGAGGTCGAGGTGTACGTCGCCCGCCGGGCCCGCGACCGTGCATCCGATGCGGAATCCCCTGCGGCCCTGCGCGTCGGGCCGCGCGCCCTCCGGCACGCATGCGGCCGGGTCGGGGAACGCCTCTCCGAGTGCCGCCCCGCCGGCGAGCCGCGCCAGCGCCTCGTACGCCCGCAGCAGGGTGGACTTGCCGCTGCCGCTCGGTCCCGCGAACAGGGTCACGGGGGCGAGGGGGAAGACCGCCGCGCGGTGCGAGGCGTAGGCGGAGAGCCGTAGTTCGGTGACGGCCGGACGGTCGTGTCCGGGCGCCACGTCTGCTCCGCGGCCACGCCCGGCGGCCGTGACGGCGGAGCCGACCCTTCCGGAAGCCGCCGCGGCGGAGTCGTCATACCCGGGCCCGCAGTCGGCGGAGGCACCGTTTCCTGAGCCGGAGCCGGGAGAGCCGTCCGGCTCACCGTTCCCAGGGCCCGGACCGGGACGGGGTCCGGGGCCGCCCGGGCCGCCGTCCGTGGCGGTGCGGGCGGTGGTGGGACCGTGCCGTCCCGCAGGTGCGCGGTGGCCCTCGGGCAGGGGGTGGTCCTCGGGTACGGGGTGGCCTTCGGGTACGGGGTGGCCTTCGGGTGCGGAGGGCCGCCGTGCTGCGGCGACGGAGCGCGCACCGCCGACGAGGTCGCGGGGACTGGTGGTCATGGACCGGACGGTATGCGGCGGCCCGGGCGGCCCGGGACGCCGAACCGTTCCGGCGTCGCCGCCTTCCTACGATCGGGCGACCGTGTGCACCATGGTCGCGGTGGCCTCAGCCCCGCTCACCTCGGTGTCGGCCGGCGACAGCAGGAAGACGTTGCGGTCCACACGGTGCATGGAGCAGCCGAGCCCGAACACGACCCCGCTGCTGAAGTCCAGCACACGCTTGGCGACTTCGGTGTCCGCGCTGGTCAGATCGAGGAGCACGGGAACCTGCGCGACGAGGTGCTCGGCGACCTCGCGCGCGTCCGCGAAGATCTGCACCCTCAGGACGACGAAGCGGCGCTGTCCGGCGCCCTGGTCCTGGGGCACGCTCTCGTAGTCGGTCCGCGACGACCAGCCGTCGTCGCGGCCGCGCAGCGGCACGACGTCGGCGAGGCCCTGCCACTGCTCGTCGCTGAAATGACGGCTGTTCAACGACCCACCTCGTCCGTACGGGCACTCAGTTTCTGCATCACTCAATGATGCCCTGTGTCACCCGTTCGGCCGACGACCGACACGAATTCCGCCGGGTTCGCGGCCTGTTGCCGGGTTCGCGGCCTGTTCCCGCGGTGTCCCGCCAGGCCTACGGCCTGCCCGTCTCCGCGCGCCCCGGTTCCCGGCTGAGCGCTCCGGGCCACCAGGCGGTGCGCCCGATGTCCCGTACGAGGGCCGGGACCAGCAGGGACCGGACGACCAGGGTGTCGAGCAGGACTCCGAAGGCGACGATGAACGCGATCTGGACGAGGAAGGCCAGCGGGATCACGCCGAGCGCGGCGAAGGTCGCCGCGAGGACCACACCGGCGGAGGTGATGACGCCGCCGGTGGCCGTCAGACCGCGCAGCACGCCCTGCCGCACACCGTGCCGCAGGGACTCCTCGCGCACCCGGGACATGAGGAAGATGTTGTAGTCCACGCCGAGTGCGACCAGGAACACGAAGCCGTACAGCGGGACGGACGCGTCGGTGCCGGTGAACCCGAAGACGTGCTCGAAGACGAGGGCGGAGATGCCCAGGGTGGCGAAGAAGTTGAGGGCGACGGTCGCCACCAGGAGGACGGGCATCAGCAGGGAGCGGAGCAGGCCGACGAGGATCACCAGGATGATCGCCAGCACGACCGGGACGATCAGGCCGCGGTCGCGTTCGGCCGTGTTCTGGGTGTCGTACCGCTGGGCTGTGTAGCCGCCGACGAGCGCGTCCGCGCCGGGTACGGAGTGCACGGTCTCGCGCAGTTCGGCCACGGTCCGCCGGGCGGCTTCGCTGTCCGCGGCGTCGCGGAGGGTTACGTCGACGCGCACCCGGCCGTCGACGACGAGCGGTTCGCCCCCGCCCGGCCGGCCGGACGCGGCGACGGGGGCCGCCGAGGCGACGCCGTCGACCTCGCGGGCCGCCGCCGAGACCTGCTCGACGCGGTCGGCGTCGGCGATGACGACGGCCGGGTTGCCGGAGCCGCCGGGGAAGTGCTCGCTCAGGGTCCGCTGGGCGGCGACGGACGGGGCGTCGCCCACGAAGGTCTCGTCGAGGGGCACGCCCTTCGAGGTGAGGGACGGGGCGAAGGCCGCGCAGACGAGCAGGCCCACGAGGGCGCCGCCCCACACCTTGCGCGGCGCCCGGTCGACCAGCGCGGCGACACGGGTCCAGATGCCGCTGCTGCCGGACCTGCCGCCGGCCGGCCGCGGCCTGGCCGGCCAGTACGCGGCGCTGCCGAGCAGGACCAGGACGGCAGGCAGGAACGTCAGGGTGGTGATCACGGCGCACACGATGCCGATGGCGCCGACCGGGCCCAGTGCCTGGTTGTTGGTGAGGTCGCTGATCAGCAGGGCGAGCAGGCCGAGGGCGACCGTCGCGGCGCTGGCGACGATGGCCCCGAAGGACTCGCGCAGCGCGGCCCGCATGGCGGCCTGCCGGTCGCCGAGGGCGATGAGTTCCTCGCGGAAGCGCGCGGTCAGCAGCAGCGCGTAGTCGGTGGCGGCGCCGATGACGAGGATGGACAGGATGCCCTGCACCTGGCCGTCGACGCGTACGACGTCGTGGTCGGCGAGGACGTACACGATGGCACTGGCCAGGGCGAGCGCGAAGACGGCGCTCACGATGATCACGAAGGGCAGCAGCACGCTGCGGTAGACGAGCAGCAGGATGACCAGCACGGTCACCAGCGCGACGCCGAGCAGCAGACCGTCGACGCCCGCGAAGGCGTCCGAGAGGTCGGCCTGGCTGGCCGCGGGTCCCGCCACCTGCGCGGTGGTTCCGGGGACCTTCCCGACGGCGTCCAGGACGCGTTCGAGCGTGGGCCGGAGTTCGTCGCCGAGGTCGGGGGCGAGCTGTACGACGCCCTGGAGGGCGGCGCCGTCCTCGGAGGGCAGGGCCGGGGACGCCTTCCCCACCACGCCGGGGGTACCGGAAAGGGAGGCGAGCGCCTCGGTGGCGGCGGTGCGCTGCTCCTCGCCGAGGGTGCCCGACGCGCCGTCCGCGCCGTCCGCGCCGTCGCCGTCCGCGGCACCGTCCCGGTCGCCGTCCGCCGTCCACACGACGATCGCGGGCAGCGTCTCGTCCTGCTGGAACGCGCGCTGCGCGTCGACGACTCTGGTGGACTCCGCGCTCTCCGGAAGGAACGCCGCCTGGTCGTTGGTGGCGACCTCGCCGAGCTTGCCCGCGTACGGGCCGAAGGCACCGCCGGCACCGAGCCAGACGACGAGCAGGACGACAGGGACCAGCCAACGGGCCCATCGTGGGGTGGTGGACATCGCTCTCCCGAGAACACTGCCTACGTGTCTCAATCAGAAACAATCTCAATGATTGAGAAGTTGCTTGTGGATGATAAATGACTGCCGGGTGCCGGCCCGGCAGCGGCCCTCTGCGCTCGGGATCTTCCGTACCCGCCCTCCCCGGACGGGCACTCCCGCACCCGCACGGTGCTCTTTCGTGCCTGACAGCGCGTACGGATGCACATGGATACACCTGAACGCACATGGATTCCCTGGATGCCCACGAGCCGGCCCGCGCCCGGGCAGACCGGAGCGGGACGGCGCGTGCCGGGGCGGGACGGCGCGTGCCGGGGCGGGACGGCGCGTGCCGGGGCGGCGTGAGGTCAGCCGTTGGGGGTGCGCAGGCGGGAGAGTTCCTCGTTCATCGCGCCGAGGAAGCGCAGGACGACCGCGAGTTCCTCCTCGCCGAAGCGGGATCTGGCCTTCTCGGCCGCCTCGGCGAGCGGACGGAAGTGGACGCGGGCCGCCGACTTGGCCTCGGCCACGTAGTGGAGGTGGACCACACGGCGGTCCGGGCTCTCGCGGACCCGGCGGATGTGCCCGGCCCTTTCCAGGCGGTCGAGGCAGGCGGTGACGGCACCCGAGGTGAGCCCTAGGTGCTGCCGCAGCCGGCCGGGGGTCAGCGGCTCCTCCGCGTCCAGGATCGCGGCCAGGGCCTGGACGTCGGTGGCGTGCAGGCCCCGCTCGCCGGCGAAGCCGTGGATCAGCCGGTTGATCTCGCCGTTCATGCGGCGCATCTGCACCGCGAATGCCTGGAGGTCCGCAGGGTGATGCCCGGACCGCGTGTCGCGGCCGTCGTCCGGGCGTACGCCGGGACGGTCGTCCGGACGTTCCTCTGCACTGGCCACGCGGTCAGCCTATAGAACCGGTCCGGCCCGCTCGGCAGCCGCATCCGCACGGGCCGGACGGGCGGAAGTCCCGATTGAGGGGGACGGTGAAGACAGTGAACGAACACGGAACTGCCGGCGGTGCCGGAGGTGCGTATGAGCGGTGACGGTCACGACCACGACGAGCCGGACGGCCTGCGCTGTCTGGTGACGGGAGCCACGGGATACATCGGCGGCCGGCTGGTGCCCGGACTCCTCCAGGAGGGATACCGGGTCCGCTGCCTGGCCCGCTCCCCACGCAAGGTCGCGGGCCACCCCTGGGCCGGTGAGGTCGAGGTTGCCGAGGGGGACGTGACCGACGCGGGCTCGGTGGCGCGCGCGATGCGGGACGTAGACGTCGCGTACTACCTGGTGCACGCCCTCGGCACCGGGCGCGGCTTCGAGGAGACGGACCAGCGGGCCGCGCGGATCTTCGGGGAACGGGCGCGCGCCGCGGGTGTCCGGCGCATCGTGTACCTGGGCGGGCTGACGCCCACGGGCGTACCGGAGCGGGAACTGTCGCCGCACCTGCGCTCGCGCGCCGAGGTGGGCAGGATCCTGCGGGACTCCGGCGTGCCGACGACGGAACTGCGGGCCGCTGTGATCATCGGCTCGGGTTCGGCGTCCTTCGAGATGCTGCGGTACCTCACGGAGCGGCTGCCGGTCATGATCACGCCGAGGTGGGTGGAGACCCGGATCCAGCCCATCGCCGTACGGGACGTGCTGCGCTACCTCGTCGGCAGCGCCCGTATGCCGCGGGAGGTGAACCGGACCTTCGACATCGGAGGTCCGGACGTGCTGACGTACCGGGAGATGATGCGCCGCTACGCGGCGGTGGCCGGGCTCCCGAGGCGGCTGATCGTCTCCGTGCCGGTGCTGACCCCCCGGCTGTCCAGCCACTGGATCGGGCTGGTCACCCCCGTTCCGGCGTCGATCGCCCGGCCGCTCACCGAGTCGCTGCGCCACGAGGTGGTGTGCCGGGAGCACGACATCGCCCGCTACGTGCCCGATCCGCCGGGCCGCCCGGTGGGCTTCGAAACGGCGGCGGGACTGGCCCTGCAAAGGGTGCGGGAGGCTCAGGTCGCCACCCGCTGGTCCTCGGCCTCCGTGCCGGGCGCGCCCAGCGATCCGCTGCCCACGGACCCCGACTGGGCCGGCGGCAGCCTCTACACCGACGAGCGCGAACGCCCCGTGGACGCCTCCCCCGAGGCGCTGTGGGAGGTCATCGAGGGCATCGGCGGCGAGAACGGCTGGTACTCCTTCCCGCTCGCGTGGGCGGCGCGCGGCCGCCTCGACCGGCTGGTGGGCGGGGTCGGGCTGCGTCGCGGCCGCCGCGACGCGCACCGGCTGCGGATCGGCGACTCGCTCGACTTCTGGCGGGTGGAGGAGATCGAGCCGGGCCGGCTGCTGCGGCTGCGCGCCGAGATGCGGCTGCCGGGGCCGGCCTGGCTGGAGATGTACGCGGGCACGGACGAGACCGGCCGCACCCGCTACCGGCAGCGCGCGCTGTTCCACCCGCGCGGGCTGCTCGGTCACGCGTACTGGTGGAGCGTCTCGCCGTTCCACGCCCTCGTGTTCGGAGGGATGGCACGGAACATCGCACTGGCGGCGTCCCGCACGGGACCACCGGCCGCCAGGACGGAACCGGCCGTGCCGCGTTGACGCCCCCTTCGCCGCCGTCTCCCGCGCCGGACATCCCGCGCACCGGGGTCCCGGGGCGGGGATCGGTCCCGGGGCGGGGATCGTGGGCCGGCCTCCCGCAGCAGACCTCCGCGCCGGGGCTCCTGGACGGGCCTCCCGCAGCGGACTGCCCGGCGCGCCGGCCCCGCCGTACCTCCGCGCCGGGGTCGGGCCCTGACCGGGGCCTTGGGGCGGGCCAGGCCCTGGACCCCTGGGGCTCCCTGGACACCTTGGACTCCTGGTCCCTGGACCCCTCGGCCGGCCTCCGGCGCCGACGCGCCACCGCACCAGACCTCCCGCACCGCCCTCCGCGCCGGGGCCCTGGGCCCGGGCCGGGGTTCCGTGGGCCGGGGTTCCGTGGCTCCCGGCCCCGGGCCTCCGTAGCGGCCTCCCGTGCCGGACCGGTCACCCGAACGGCCGTACTTGCCACCGCTGTGCATCCGGCCGGGACCGCCCCGCGGAAACAACCACAGGTGGCCCCGGCACCGTCCGAGCCGGCCGCGTCCGTTCCCCGTCAGGAGTTGCGCCGTGACCATCTCCGTCGTGCTGTTCACGTCCGATCTTCGGCTGCACGACCACCCGCCCCTCGTGGCGGCGCTCGAGTCGTCCGAGGAAGTGGTCCCGCTGTTCGTGTGCGACGACCGCATCGAGGCGGTCGGCTTCGCCACGCCCAATCGCCGCGCGTTCCTCGCGGACTGCCTGGCCGGCCTCGACGCCGGACTGCGCGAGCGCGGCGGGCGGCTCGTCGTCCGCCACGGCGAGATCGTCGACCAGGTGTGCGGGGTGGTGGCCGAGGCGGACGCCGACGCGGTGCACATGGCGGGCGGCGTCACCCGGTACGCGCAGCGGCGCGAGGAGCGGCTGCGGGCGGCCCTGGAGTCGGAGGGACGCCGACTGCATGTGCACGACACGGTGGTCACCGCGCTGCCACCGGGGGCGGTCACCCCCTCGGCCTCCGACCACTTCGCGGTGTTCACGCCGTACTTCCGCCGCTGGGCACAGGAGCGGCTGCGCGACGTGCTCGGCGCGCCGCGCACCGTGCGGGTCCCGGAACGGATCGTCTCGGGGGAGGTGCCGTCCCGCGCGGCCGTGACCGGCGTCTCCGAGGCGCTGGCCGCGGGCGGGGAACGGACGGGCCGACGCCGGTTCGCGGCATGGCTGCGCGACGGCCTGCCGGCGTACGCGGACCGCCACGACGACCTGGCGGGCGACGCCACCTCCCGGCTCTCGCCGCACCTGCACTTCGGGACGCTCTCCGCGGTGGAACTGGTGCACCGCGCAAGGGCGGTGGGCGGCCCGGGCGCCGAGGCCTTCGTACGGCAACTCGGCTGGCGGGACTTCAACCACCAGCTGCTCGCCGCACGCCCCGAGGCGTCGGTCGACGACTACCGGCCGCGCGGCGACCGCTGGCGCACGGAGGAGTCGGCCGCGGACGAGATCGCGGCCTGGAAGGAGGGCCGCACCGGCTACCCGGTGATCGACGCGGCCATGCGCCAGCTGCGCCACGAGGGGTGGATGCCGGGCCGGGGGCGGCTGCTGGCGGCGAGCTTCCTCACCAAGACGCTGTACGTGGACTGGCGGATCGGCGCCCGGCACTTCCTGGAGCTGCTGGTGGACGGGGACATCGTCAACAACCAGCTCAACTGGCAGTGGGTGGCGGGCACCGGCACGGACACCCGGCCGAACCGTGTCCTCAACCCGGTGGCGCAGGCCAAGCGGTACGACCCCGAGGGCGCGTACGTACGCCGATGGGTACCCGAACTCGCCTCCCTCACGGCCCCGGCGATCCACGAGCCGTGGAAGCTGCGCGGGGCCGGGCGCGCCGCCCTCGGTGACTATCCCGGGCCGGTCGTCGAGCTGCCCGAGGGGCTGGCCCGCTTCAGGCGGGCCCGGGACCGGGGGTGAGGGCGGCTCTCGAGGTGCTGGTGGGGGCGGGTTAGGGTGCCGCATGCCTCTCGCGACGACCACCGGCCCGTCCGGCCCGTCCAACCCGTCCCGCCCCAGCGCGTCCGACGCGTCCGGCCCGTCCAACCCGTCCGGCCTTTCCGGCCTGTCCGCCCTGGACGACCTGCCGCTCCTCACCCGCACGGAACACGACGGCACCTGGCCGCTGCTGCTGTGGGTGCCGGACGAGGCCCGGCGCATGGCCTCCAGCGCGCTCCTCGGCGGCGGCATCGGCGAGCGGAAGTGGGTCCTCAACGCCCAGGTGACGCCCGGCTACCGGCGTATGGACCCGGCGGCGCACCTGGCTGAACTGGCCACGGGTCTCGGGGCGGCCGGGCCCGGTGTGGGGCTCATGACGGCGGCCTTCGTCGCCGACCGCCGCGCGGCGGCCGACGGCGGCGTGCGCGCCCTGGTCACCGCGGGCATCGGTGTCCGCGGCTGGGCGGCCGAGCCCGCCCCCGGACTGGCGGGCCCCCCGCACGCGGGCACCATCAACATCATCGTGGACGTTCCCGTGGCCCTTTCCGACGCCGCGCTCGTCAACGCCGTCGCCACCGCCACCGAGGCCAAGGTCCAGGCACTGCGCGACGCCGGTATCGACGCGTCCGGCACCCCGACGGACGCGGTCTGCGTCGCCGCCGCGCGCCCGTGCCCCGGCACGCCGCCCGAACCGTTCGCCGGCCCGCGGTCGGTCTGGGGTGCCCGCATCGCCCGCGCCGTCCACCGCGCCACGTACGAGGCATGCCTGCGCGCGGAGCCGCACGCCCGGCAGGACGCCCGGCAGAACTGAGCCCGGTACGCGGGACCGCGCCCGTAGTACTGCCCACGGGAGCGGTGCGTCATGCGGCCGGCCTCACTCGCGCCGTGGGAAGAGGCCCTGAGGGAGGTCGGTCCGTTGACCGGGCCGGCGGCGCGGAAGGTCGCGGTCCGGGCCGTCGGGGAACGGGAGGCGCCGTTGGGACGCTGCTCCGTAAGGCGAAGGCGCACCCGCCTGCTGTCGTCGACGAGTCGGCCGCCCTCCCACCGGCCGCCCGAGGGCCCGGCGTTCGGAAGCGCGCAAAGATGGGGGACACACCCCCATGCCCCGCATTCCGGTACCCCGCCATGATGGAGCCGTCCCGGAGGTACGGCTCCGGGCACCGGACGGAGGGGGTGTGACGGTGGAGAAGGACGTGCGCGGCGCGGAGCGTCCGGAGCGTCACCGCCCGGTGGCCGGTCCGGTGGCGGGTCCGGTGGGAGTGGCGCAGGTTGAGGGTCCGCTGGACGGTCTCCGGTCGCGCCCGGCCCGGGAGCCCGGCGCATGCCCGCAGGAAACGGCGGGCGGCCGCCCGTGGTTCGCCGGCCAGTGGTGGGCCCCCGGGCTCGTCGACGAGAGTCCGGCGCGCACCCCGGACTGGGCCGTCTTCGCGCAGGACGCGCTCTCCCTCGCTCCGGAGCGGGCGGCGGTCCCCGAGGAGGACCACCCCGGGCTGAGCGGCTTCGTGCGGGTGGTCGCGCCGTTCACCGCCTGCGCGGGCGAGCGGATGGAGCGGGCGCTGCCCGCCGGGGTGCGCGGCCTGGCCGATGTCACCGCCGTACGGGCCGACTTCGAGCGGCACCTCGGACTGCGGCTGGCCCGGCTCGCCGCGCGGACCCTGGTGCTGGAGCTCCACAACGCGCGTACGTCCGGCGGGCTGGCCGGCGAGGACTCCCGGGCGCGCTTCCGTGACTTCCTGCGGCGCACCGCGAGCCGGCACGGTCTCACGACGCTGCTGGCCGGCTATCCGGTCCTGGCCCGGGTGCTCGCCCGGGCCGCCCTCGACTCCGCCGACGCCCTGGCCGAGATGCTCGGCAGGCTGGCCGCGGACCACGCCGCCGTACTGGCCGGACCGCTGAGCGCGGCACGGAGCGGGGCGGCCACCACGACGCCCTCCGCGCCGCCTGCCTCACCCCCCGTCTCGGTACCTGTCTCGGCACCGGGGCTGCTGACCGGTGTCGATCTCGGGGCCGGGGACAGCCACGGCGGTGGCCGGAGAGTCATGCTGCTGCGCTTCGCGAACGGCTCCCGGCTGGTCTACAAGCCGCGTCCGCCCGCGCCGCACCGGCACTTCAACGAGCTCGCGGCCTGGTTCGGCTCCCTGCCGGGCACCCCCGACCTGCGCACGCTCACCGTGCTGGACCGGGGGCGGTACGGCTGGGTCGAGTACGCCGAGGAGCGCCCGTGCGCCTCGCCCGCCGAGGTCGAGTCCTTCTACCGGCGGCAGGGCGCGCTGCTGGCCCTGCTGCACGTGCTGGACGGGACGGACCTGCATCACGAGAACCTGATCGCCTGCGGTGAGCACCCCGTCCTGGTCGATGTCGAAACCCTGTTCCATCCGCCGCTGCCGACCGCGTCCTCGGACGATCCCGCCACCCGCGCCCTGCACGGATCGGTGTACCGCGTGGGTCTGCTGCCGCAGTTGCTGGTGGGTGACGAGAGCGCGCTCGACCTGTCGGCGGTGGGCGGCGGCCGGGAGGCCGTGTCGCCCCTGCCGCGCGCCGACTGGGCCGACGCGGGCACCGACGAGATGCGTCTGGTGCGCCGGGCCGGCCGGTTCGGAGAGTCGGCCAACCTGCCCCGCCTCGACGGCGAGCCCGTCGCCGCTGCGGACCACACCGAGGCGCTGTGCGCCGGGTTCCGGGCCGGTTACGACGCCATCAGCGAGGCCCGCGAGGACCTGCTGCGCCCGGGCGGGCTGCTGGAGCGGTTCGCCGGGGACGAGGTGCGGGTGGTGGCCCGCCCCACCTGGATCTACAGCACGCTGCTCGACGAGTCGACACACCCGGACCTGATGCGGGACGCGGCGGAACGGCACAAGGTCCTCTCCCTGCTGCGCACCGGCGAACTCCAGCCGTCCGCCTTCCCCGGCCTGGAGGACGAGGAACTGGGCCAGCTGTGGGCGGGGGACGTGCCGCTGTTCACCGCCAGGCCTGACCGCACCGGGCTGTGGGGCGCGGCCGGTGAGCCGCTTCCCCCACTGGCGGAGCCGGGCCTGTCCAGGGCGATGGCCAAGGTGGTCGCGCTGAACACCGTGGACCGCCAGGACCAGGAATGGATCATCCGGGCCTCCATGGTGACCAGCTCCCCCGAGCCCGCGCACCGTCCTTCCGGCAGCCGCCGCACGCGGACGGCCGCCGCCGCGCCGGAGCCCGAACGGCTGTTGTCGGCCGCCCGGTCGGTGGGTGACCAGCTCGTCTCCCAGGCGTACCGCGGCACGGCCAGGACCAACTGGATCGGGCTGGAACTGCTCGGCGAACGCTACTGGCGGGTGGGGCCGATGGCCGCCGACCTGGCGGGCGGCTACGCGGGTCCCGCGCTCTTCCTGGCCCAACTGGCCGTGCTCACCGGGGCCGACCGCTACGCCGAGACCGCCCGCGCGGTCCTGGCGCCGCTTCCCGGGCTGCTGGACGCCCTGCACGAGCGGCCCGGTGATCCGGGCGCGGTCGGCTCGGGGGCGTTCAGCGGACTCGGTGGCATCGCCTACGCGGTGGCCGAGGTGGCGCGGCTGCTGGACGACCCGGGAATCGGCGAGTGGGTCACACCCGCGCTGCGGCTCGCCGGTGCGGCCACCGGCTCCGAGCGGGAGCCGGGTGTGCGCGGCGGTACGGCCGGAGGTCTCGTGTGTCTGCTCACCGGGCACCGGGCGGCGGTCGGCGCCGCGGGCGGTGGTGGCGACGGCCGCGCCGGCGGCGACGGCACCGCGAACAGCCGTACCGAGGCCTGGCGCGCCGCCGCGCAGTGCGCGGACCGGCTGCTGGAGGCGGGCCCGCCGGAGGAACCCGGTTTCGCGGAAGGCGCCGCCGGCGTCGGCTGGGCGCTGCTGCGGTTCGCGGAGGCCGGCGGTGGTGAGCGGTACCTGCGCGCGGGACTCGCGGCGCTGCACGCCGCGGTGGGCTCCCGTGCCCTGGCACGGTCCGGGCCCAGGTCCGAGCCCGTGCCTCGGTCCCGGTCCGGGGCCGGGTCCCGAACCCGCTCCGGGCACTGGTCGTGGTGCCGGGGCCGTACAGGAGTGGCGCTCGCGATCGTGGACAGTCCGGCGGCCCTGGCCGATCCGTCTCTAGCCGCCTGGGCGCGGGAGACCACCGCCGAGCTGTGCCGGGCGGAACCCGCGCCCGACGACAGCCTCTGCCACGGTGAACTCGGGGTTCTGGAACTGCTCGGCCACGACTCGCTGCCGGTGGCGCGCACGCACTGGGTGCGGCGGGCGGGCGCGCTGCTGGTCTCGGCGGAGGAGGCCGGACCGCGCTGCGGCACTCCCGGCCGGGTACCGCACCCCGGACTGCTCACCGGGCTGGCCGGAATCGGCCACGGCCTGCTCAGAGCCGGGTTCCCCGACCTGATCCCCCCGGCGCTGCTCCTCGGAACGGTGCCCTGACCGCACCCCCCTCCACCGCAACACCGCAGCACCGCACCACTTCTTGACCATCTCAGTCACCCGTTCGACCACGACAGGATGAGGCAGGGAAGATGCAGATCAGCGAATCGGCGACGTACATGGGCGGCAACACCTCCGACGAGGCGGTCCAGGATCACCCCGCGGGGCAGGTGACCCTCGCGGTCGGCGGGGCCCTGGGACTGCGGAGCAGACTTCTCAGCTCCACTCAGGGGAGCGCCGGTTACACGAACGACTTCCCCTGGACCACGATGACGTCCCCCGCCTGAGCGACTCGCCGGCCCGAGCGACTCCCCGGAGAACCTCCCCCGCCCGAGGAACTGCCGCGCCCCGGGATCCGGCCCCGTCTCCCTGGTCCTCCGCGCCCTGCCACACGGGAGGACGCTCCAGTAACCTGCGCACATGCGTGCGACTTCGTCGGTCACCGTGGGACGCAGCCATGAGATCGATCTGCTCGGCAACGCCCTGGACGCCGCACGCCGGCGTTCGGGGCGCGCCGTCTTCCTGCTCGGTGAGGCGGGGATCGGCAAGTCCCGGCTGACCGGTGAATGCGCCTACCGCGCCTACGGCTCGGACATGCCGGTGCTGCGCGGCCGGGCCACGTCGACCGGGCTCGTCGTACCGTTCCGCCCGATCGCCGAGGCGCTTTCCTCCCGGTTCAGGGCGGCCGGCACGCCCACCGACCCCGAACTGGACCCGTACCGGCCGGCGCTGGCCAGGCTGGTGCCCGAGTGGCGGCAGGGGTCCGCCTCCGGATACCCGGAGACCGTGATCGAGCTGGCGGAGGCGCTGCTGCGGCTGCTGTCGGTGCTCGGCCGGGAGCGGGGGTGCGTGATCCTGCTGGAAGACCTGCACGACTCGGACGCCGAGACCATCGCGGTGGTCGAGTACGTGATCGACAATGTCGCGGACCAGCCGATCCTTCTGGTGGGCACCCTGCGCCCGGAGCCCGGCCCGGCCCTGGACCTCGTCCGGGCCGCCGAGCGAAGACAGACGGCCACCGTGCGCGAACTGGCCCCGCTGGCCGACCAGGACGTACGGCTGATGACCGCCGCGTGTCTGGAGACCGGCCCGGACGACGTGCCCGCGAACGCCCACCGGCAGTTGTCCGAACGGGCGGGCGGCAACCCCTACCTGGTCGAGGTCCTGCTGGCGGACATGCTCGACTCCGGGCAACTGGTCCGTACGGAGGCCGGCTGGAGTCTCTCGGAGCGTCCGGGCCCCGCCGTACCCACCGGGATCGTCCGCAGCTGGGCCCGCAGGCTCGAGCGTTTCGACGAGCCCGTACGCGAGTTGCTGCTCGTCGCCGCGGTTCTCGGCAGCCGGTTCTCGGTGAGCCTGCTCCAGACGGTGACCGGATTCGACGACCGGGCACTGTTCTCCCACCTGCGGTCGGCTACGGAGGCGGGGATCATCGCCCCGGACGGCGCGGCCCCCGACCGGTACACCTTCCGCCACGCGCTTACGGCCGAGGCGCTGGTCGCGTCCCTGCCGCCGGCCGAACAGGCGGCGCTGGCCCGTCGCGCCGTCGCGTCGATCGAACAGGCGGGTGGGGAACTCAGCGAGGACGGACGCCAGTTGGTGGCGACGCTGTACCTCGCGGCAGGCGACCGCGCTGCCGCGGCCCGGCAGTTCGCCGAGGCCGGCCGCCGGGTGCTGGCCTCGGGAGCATCGGGATCGGCCGTCGTCCTGCTGGAGCGCGCGGCGGCGCTCGCCGCCGACGAGGACCAGGCCGCCGTCACCGCGTCCCTCGCCGTCGCCCAGGCCGAATCGGGCCGGCTCGACGCGGCGTTCGCACTGGTCAAGGGACTTCCACCGGTTCCCGCGGGGTCCGAGGCCGCGGAGCAGCGGGCGGAGGCGCACATCAGGATCGCCTGGGCCTCGGTCATGGCGGAGCACCAGGAGGAGACGGCGCATCAGATCCAGGCGGCCCGCGCGCTGCTCGGCCCCGCACCGCGCCCCGGCCGGGAGGCGGCTCTCGCCGTCGTGGAAGGCCATCTCGCCCTGCTGCCGGGCCGGGGCAGCAGGCCGGAACTTGCCGGGGCCGAACGGGCCGCGCGGCGTGCCGCGGCCGTCGCCGAGGACCAGGGCCTGCCCGAAGTCGCCTGTCAGGCCTGGCAGTTACTCGCCCTGCTGTCCCGGGAGCGCGGCTTCGACGAGGCGGACGCCTGCCTGGAGCGGATGCTCGCCGTCTCCGAACGGCACCGGCTCGCGGTGTGGCGGGTCGAGGCGCTGGTCCGGCTGGGGGCGAACGCCTTCATGCGGACCGGGGACGCGGCCCGGCTGGAGACGGCCCGGTCGGCCGCCCGTGAACGGGGAGCGCTGGCGCTGACCCAGACCGTGGACGGTCTCCTCGCCATGAACGCCGTGATGTGCGGCCGCTGGGAACGCGCGCAGGAGATCATCGACCGCTCGCTGGACGCCAGCGCGCGGGTGCGCAACCTCTCGGCGCACCGCTATCTGCTGCTGGCCGAGGCGACACTGGCGGCCCACCGGGGCCGGAGCCGGGAGCGGGACGCCTGCCTGGCCAGGTTCCGCCGGGCGGGCGGCGAGGAGTCCCTGCTCGTCCCGCTGCAACGGGGCATGTGCCGGGCGGTCGGGGCCCTGTTGGAGGAGAACCGGGAGCGGGCGCTGTCCGATCTCGACGCGGCGCTGGAGTGGGAGCTGGAACACCCCAGTTTCTTCTACCTGAGCGGGCGCTACGGCCTGCGCCCGCTGCTGCGCGTCCTCGTCGGCGCGGGCGGCCGGGAGGAGTACGGCGCGGCCGCGTCCTCGCCCGGGGCGGGGCTGGCCTGGAACAAGCTGTTCCTGGGTGCGGCGGAGGCCGTGCTGCTGGGGCGGGAGGGCGACCCGCACGGTGCGGTACGGGCGTTGGAGGCCGCGGGGCGGGCCGGTGGCGCCTTCCCCATGGCCCGGCACCTCGCGCTCAGACTGGCCGCCGAGGCTGCGCTCGCCGACGGCTGGGGCGAGCCGGTGGCCTGGCTGCGCACCGCCGAGGAGTACTTCCACAGCGCGGGCGTCCTGCCGGCCGCCGCGGCCTGCCGGGCGGCGCTGCGCCAGGCGGGCGTGAGCGTGCCCCAGCGCCGTGACGGCCGCGACCGCATTCCGGCGGCCCTGCGCGCCAGCGGGGTGACGCCACGCGAGTACGAGGTCTTCGTCCTGCTCGCCGAACGGCCTGGCAACCAGCAGATAGCCCGGCGCCTGTCCATATCGCCGCGCACGGTGGAGAAGCACATGGCCAGCCTGCTGAACAAGACGGGCCGCCACGACCGCTCCGCCCTGTGCGACTTCTCCGCGGAGTGCGCGGCCGACCAGGCCTGAGGCCGGTGGGGCGGGGCCGACGGGGAACGGCACCGGGGGTTGCCGTGCGGCCGCGTCAACCTGGGGGCCCGGGCCGTCATTGGGTGGGGAGCAGGGGAAAAACGTACGGGTCCGGCCCGAACAGGTGGGGTTCGGGACCGGAACATACGGGCCGAGCACCGATGTGCGGGACGGACGTCGGCGCGAGCATCGAAGCCGTACACCAGCCCAGCCGCACAGCCGTCGCCGCGCGCCCGCCGCGGCACGCACCACGGTCCCGGAGGTTCGCCATGCCACGTTCCCTCCCGCGCACACCACGTCCGGGCACGGTCCGTTTCTCCCTCCTCGGACCGCTGTCGGCGCACCTCGACGGTGTGCCGCTGCCCCTGGGGCCCTTCAAGCAGCGGGTGGTACTGGCCATGCTGCTGAGCAGGCCCGGCACCCCGGTCCCCGTGGACACGCTGACCGACGCCGTCTGGCCGGAGACGCCGCCGCGCACCGCGCGCAAGAACCTCCAGGTGTACGTCAGTTCCCTGCGGACCCTGCTCGGCCCCGGGACCGGCGCGGCCGGCGGTCCGGGCAGGGAGCGGCTGGTCCACGACTGCGGCGGCTATGTGCTGCGGGTGGCCGAGGAGGAACTGGACACACTGCGGTTCCGTGCCCTCGCGCGGGCCGCCGACGGACACGAACCGCACACCGCCGCGAGGCTGCTGCGCGAGGCACTCGGCCTGTGGCAGGGTCCGCCGCTGCACGATCTGCGCCGGTCACCGCAGGTCGAGGCCGAGGCGGAGCGCCTGGAGCTGCGCTGTCTGACCGTTTACGAGGACTGGGCGGAGGCGGAGATAGCGCTGGGCCGCGCCGCTGCGGTCGTCGACGGCCTGCGGGACCTCGCCGAGCGGCACCCGCTGCGCGAACGGCTCCAGACGGCCCGGATGTCCGCGCTGCACCGCTCCGGGCGGCAGGCCGAGGCACTGGCGGTCTACGACGACTACCGGCAACTGCTGGCGAGGGAACTGGGGTTGGAGCCCGGCGGCGCCATGACAGCGGTCTACCGCTCGGTGCTGGGCGGGAACGCCGCCGTCCCGCGCACCGCCGTGTCCGCCCCCGCGCCGGCCGCCCGGCGCACGGTCCTGCCCGCCGACGCACCGGACTTCACCGGGCACGGGCAGGAACTGCGGGAACTGCTCGACGCGCTGGGCGGGGACGGCTGCGGGGCGGTGGCGGTGTCGGGCCCCGCCGGGTCGGGCAAGACGGTGCTCGCGGTTCGGGCCGCGCATCTGCTGGGCGACCGGTTTCCCGACGGCCGGTTCTTCGTGCCGGTGAGGGACGAGCGCAGCGACCCCCGGCCGCCGGCCGAACTGCTCGGCGAGCTCGCCCGGTTGACGGGAGCACCGTGTGCCCGGCGAGGCCGCGGGGACACCGGCGGGCCCGACCCGGAGGACTGGCGGAACTGGCTGGCCGAACACCGGGCGCTGGTCGTGCTGGACGACGTGCCGGACGAGCGGTCGGTACGGGCCCTGATCCCCGGCGCGGGCCGGGGCCGCCTGGTCCTCACCGCGCGCACCCAACTGGCGGGTCTGGCACCGGTGCACCGGATCGCCGTACCGCCGCTGACCCCGGCCGAGTCGCTCGACCTGCTCGGCCGGCTCGTCGGTCCCGGCCGGGTCCGCGTGGACCGCGAGTCGGCGCTGCGCATCGCGTACGGCTGCGGGCTGCTGCCGCTGGCGGTACGGGTGAGCGGTATGCGCCTGGCGGTCCTGCGGCACCTGCCGCTGTCCGAGTTCGCCGCGCGGCTCGCCGACCCGTCCGGGGCGCTCGACGAACTGGCGGCGGGCGACGTCTCGGTACGGGAGCGGCTGGCCCTCGGGTGGCGCGACCTGCCCGCCGGGAGCGGCCGGGACCTGGGGCGGCTGGCCGCCCTCCCGGGGGAGGGGCCGTTCACCCTCCCCGAGGCGATGGCGGCGCTCGGCTGCGGCGAGCGGCAGGCGCTCCGCGCGGTGGAGGCACTGATCGACGCGGGGGCGGTGAGTTCGCCCGACAGCGAGGTCACGGCGCACGCGGCGCTGTACGAGGTGCCACGGCTGATGCGGCTGTACGCCCTGGAGCGGATGGGCGACGGCGGCGCCGACGTACCGGCCGGGGACGAGCACCCGGCGGGCCGTACCATCCTCGCCGGCGTGCCGGTCCCAGCCGCGGCGGTGTGAACGGCCCCGCCCAGCCCTTGGGCCCGGCTGACCGGCACCGGGCGATACGGCCGTCGATTCCGCGCACCGATCCGAACCCGCAATCAGCGTCGGCTCCGGGGAGACCCGAGCCGGAGGCCTCGACACCGTGGTCCGGCCCGCGGACGGTCCCCGGCCGAACCGCGATCCCGCTGCCGCCGCTCCGCCCCGCACGGCGCGCGACTCGGACCGTGCCGGACCAGGGAGTCGGCCGGCCACCCGCGCGGGGCCGGCCCACGGAGTCGGCCGTGCCCGTACGGACCTGGCCGGCTCGGTCGTTGCCGAGGGTCTGGACGGCGGGTGCGCCGCCGGTGGCGGCGGCCCCGGGCCGTAACCGGCCTGGCCCGCGCCGGTAGCGGCCGGCGTCCCCCACACCACGCTGTTCGCGGTGCAGCGGCGGTCGGGCGGCCCGGACGGGCCCATCGGTCGGCCGAGTGGGGGGCGGGGCGCTCCGTGGCATCCCCGTCACCAGGGCGGCCCGGTGGGCGAGCGGGGGCCGAAACGCGCCCGGAGTGGTCCGGAAAGGCCCGACGTGTCCGTGCCCGGTTGGGAAGTGACTCGCCGGCGGCCCGGTACGGGGGCGCCCCTGCTTCTTTCCCCAGGAGGCGGGCTGTGCCGTACCGCGAGCAGGGCTGTGGAGGTGTGGGTGTGTCAACTGAGCGCTCTGCATGGTTGTGTGAGGCGGTGGTGCCGGAGATGCTGGCTTTCGCGGGTCACGCGACAGTCGGAAGACGGGGGAGTCCATGGCCGCTGTGCCGGGGAGCGACGTCCTTGAGGCATCGCAGGTGCGGATCTGCTCGGCTGCTGGCGACGTGGTGGGCGCCGGTTTCCTCGTCGCCGCCGATGTGGTGTGCACGTGCGCCCACGTTGTCGCCCGGGCGCTCGGGCTGCCTGAAGCCGCGGGTCGGGTGTCCGGCAAGTCGGTGGACCTCGACTTCCCGCTGCTGGAGCGCCGTCCGCGGGCGCGGGCGACCGTCGTGTCCTGGCGGCCTGGCGGCACGGACGTCGCGCTGCTGCGGCTCGACGAGCCAGTCGAGGGTGCTCGGCCGGCGCCGCTCGTGGACGGGACCGGCGTATGGGGGCACCCGTTTCGGGCGCTCGGCTATCCGGCGGGCGCCGATCGCGGAGTGTGGGCCTCGGGCACGCTGCGCGCCGGACAGGGCTCGGGTTGGCTGCAGATGGAGGCTCATGAGCCGGGGCCACGCATCTCTGAGGGGTTCAGTGGGGCGCCGGTCTGGGACGACGCGCAGGACGGCGTCGTCGGGATGACGGTCGCGGCGCACCAGGGCGCGCGCACCGCGTATCTGGTGCCGTCGGCCGAGCTGGTCGACGAGGTGACGCTGCGGCCGCGCTGCCCGTTCCAGGGGCTCGCGGCGTTCACGGAGGATGACGCGGAGTTCTTCCACGGCCGCGACAACGACACCGCCCGTGTGCACACGGCCGTGCGCAGGCGGCCGCTGACCCTGGTGGCGGGGCCCTCTGGTTGTGGGAAGTCGTCCCTCGTTCGGGCAGGGGTGCTGCCCCGCCTGCGGGCCGAGGGGATGAGCGTGTCCGAGCTGCGGCCCGTGCCCGGGGTGCGGGCGGCCACCGTGCTCGCCCGGGCGCTGACCGGCGTGCTGGAGCCGGGACTCGGTGAGGTCGAGAGGCTCACCAAGGCCGAGGAGCTGGCAGGGCTCCTACGGACCGGCGACGATGTGTCCGCCGAGTTGCGGGGCAGGATCCTCGCCCGCGGGGGAAGCGCCGGGCATGTGCTCTTCGTCGACCAGCTCGAGGAGTACGCGGGCGCCGAGCCGGATGCCGCGCGCGACCTGTTCGGGCTGCTCACGGTCCTGGCGGGCAGGGACGGCGCGGCCGTGCTGCGGGTCGTGGCCACCGCGCGGCCCGACTCCCTGGACGTGCTGGTGACGGCCGGCACGTCCGGCCTCGTCAGCGACGCCGTGCAGTTCCTCGCACCGCTGGCCGGCGACGCCCTGGAGCGGGCGGTGACCGCGCCCGTCGACGCCGTGCCGGGGCTGTGGTTCGAGCCCGGGCTGCCGGAGCGCATCGTCGCGGACGCGGGTGACGAGCCCGGGCGGATGCCGCTGGTCCAGTTCGCCCTGACCGAGCTGTGGAAGCGACGCACCCGCTCGATGCTCACCCACGCCGCCTATGACGAATTGGGCGGCGTCGCGGGCGCCCTCGTCACCTACGCGGACGAGACGCTCGCTGGGCTGACGCATGCCCAGCAGGACTGCGCCCGGCGGCTGTTCGTGCAGCTTGCCCGGCCCGGCGACGGAGACGGCTTCTCGCGCAGGCCCACCCGCACCACCGATCTCGCGCCCGAACTCCTCGGCCTGGCACGGGAGCTGGCGCCCGGCAAGCTCGTGGTTCTCTCCCAGGCACCCGGGGGTGCCGAGCAGGAGGAGATCGTCGATCTGGCCCACGAGGCGCTCACCGCACTGTGGCCGCGTCTGAGGCAGTGGCTCGTGGACTCCCGGGACTTCCGTTCCTGGCAGGAGCAACTGCGGGCTGATCTACACCGCTGGCAAGCACAGAGCGGCGAGCCCGCCCGCCTGCTGAGCGGAACCGACCTGGCGGAGGCCGACCGCAGGCTGGCCGAGCATCCCGAGGACATCTCCGCCGACGAGCGCGGCTATATCGAGCTCAGCCGCCGCCACGCCCGGCGCGGTGCCCGCGTCAAGCAGGCCGCCATCGGAGCGCTGGCCGTCCTCACGGTACTTGCCGTCGTCCTGGCGTTCTCCACCTGGCAGAGCCTCCAGCGCACCGAGCGGCAGCTGCGCACCCAGGCCGCGGGTCTGCTCGCCCAGGCTGCCGAGGACCGCCCGGGCAGCGATCCCGCCACCGCGTTGCAGCTCGCCCTGGCCGCGTGGAACACCGAGCCGAACACCAAGACCCGTCAGGCCCTGCTCCAGCAGTACGTGCGCGGGCAGTACCTGACGGGTAGCCATCCGTCGGTGTGGCGGGGGCGGGTCACCGGCATGGACGCCACCCCGGACGGTCGGATGCTCGTCGTACAGTCGAAGCCCGGCGGCGGCAACCGGTCGACGATCAGCGTGGTCACGGGTGCCCTTCAAGGGGAGCCCCGGGCAAGGGAGCTGAGCGGCGTTCCCGAAGGAACGCTGCTGACCGCCGTCAGCCCGGACGGCCGCTTCTTCGCCGCGACCGCAGGCGAAGGGGTGCAACTGTGGCGGCTGAGCGACCCCAAGCACCCGGTCGGCCTGGAATCCGGCGACCACGACGTCCCCGAGAAGGCCGGCGGGACACTGGACTTCAGCAGCGACGGGAAGCGACTGCTACGCACAACGGACGACCACTCCGTGGAATGCTCCAACGGCACCCGGCGGTGCATCCCTGCCTTCGCCGAGGCGTGGCACGTGCCCTCCGGCGCCCGCATCGACGTACCGGACCGGCTCGTACCCGAGAGAGGGCTGAACGAGGCCGCGTTCACCTCCGACGCGGACACCGTCGTGACGGTCAGCGCCCTCAAAGAAGAGCTGGCTCAACGCATTGAAGTCAGAGACTTCACCACCGGCCGGCTGCGGTACACCTCCACCATCCGGAACGGCGCCGCGAGCCTGTCGGTGGGCGGTGAGACCATCGTCAGAACGAACGGGACCACCACGTACCGGCAACCACTCGGCCGCACACCCGGACGCAAGACCAAGCTGCCCATCAGCGAAACGTGGAAGCTGGACGCCACCTCGCGATACGACGTCGACGGCGTGGGGATCGTTGCCGGCCCACACGCCTCGGAAAGCGGGCGCTACGCCGAGCCGACCCTGACCGACCTGCGCACCGGACGCACCTATCGCACCCGCATCCCGACCTCGGGCGATGCTGACGCCGCGTACACCGGTGTCGCGGTGGTGCCGCGCCCGGACGGCGGGCTCACCGTCCTCGTTCCCGTCGGCACGACACTGATGGCGGTGCGGGCCGAACGGGTGGGCGGCGAACAGTTCCAGGAGGACTCGGCGACAGGGCAGTATGCCATGTCGCCGGACGGGCGCTTCGTCGCCCGGGCCACCGACCGGCGCCTGGAGGTTCTTGATGTCTCCCGCACCCGCCACCAATCGGTGCCGCTGTCACCACCGGCCGACGGGGCTGAGTGGATACCCACGTGGACGGCCGACTCGAAGCGGGTCGTGGTGTGGGGCATGGGGGGCAACCTCTACCGGTCGTATCCGGCGCAGGACCTGCGCGACAGCGTGCCGCTCGACGATGTCGTGCCGGGCGCGAAGGCACTGGACGGCGTCACCGAGTTCCAGGGCGGCGAGGTGGACAATGTCGCTGCGCTGCGGGGCGGCGAGATCGTCGTGCTGACCGTGGACGGCAGGCTCGCCCGCGTCGACGCCGCCGACGCGGCCGTGCGCACCCGGCCCTTCCTCGTCCACCCCGCACCCAACTGGGCCGGCCTCGGTGCCTCCGCCGAGATCCTCGCGCGCGGCCAGCTCATCTCCCGGCCAGGGCACCCCGGACAGGTCGCCGTGGTCACCAGGACGGGAACCCTGCGCGGTGAGATCCTGCTGTGGGACGTCCGTTCCCCCCGACGTGTCACCACACTGTCGGTGCCGCCCATCAGCGTGCCGTTGGCAATCGGCACCGAGTTCCTCGCCGGTCCGCTCGCCTTCGACTCGGACGGCTCGCAACTCGCTGTGGAGCACACCGATGGGCGGATGCGCGTGTGGGACGTCGACCGCAGGAAGCCGCTGGCCCGCAGCGTCCCCAGCAGGGCCAACGACACCCTGGTCGGGTTCGGGCCCGGTGCCAGCGTCATCACGTACCTCTGGGCCGAGAAGCAGGTCCAGGTCAACGACCTGACGGACGACGCCGCCTCGGTCACCTTGCCGGTCACGGATGGGGACGGGATCGCGGGTTCCGTGCGCAGTCACCGCCTGACCATCGAGAACGGCTCCCTGCGCCAGACCTTCGACCTGCGCCCCGACGCCCAGTTCCGCACCCTGTGCGCCGCCGCAGGGCGCGACTACACCGAAGCCGAGCGCAAGCTGCTGCCGGAAGGCACCCCGTCAGAGCCGCCCTGTGCCTGACAGGTCTCGCGGGCGCCGTGGCCGCACCGACGCACCTCAACTGCCACGAACTTGTAACCGTGTCGCTCACGGACCAACCCCGGTGCACCCGTTCCGCACAATGCTGCTCATGACCGGTTCACAGGAGTTCCAGCTCGACGACAGCACGACGGTTCGATTCCTGGTCGCGGGGGAAAACCGACCCGCCCTGGAGGAGCAAGACCTCTCGGACGGCATCGGACCGCTCGTCCCCGTGGCGCGGCGCGGGCAGGCCGTCGCCGCGGTTGCCGCCGATGTACTGCGCAATACGCTCAAGCCGCTCGGCCCCCTGGTACAGGAGGTGCACGACGCGGTGAGCGCTGGGCCCACACCGCCCACCGAGGTCTCCGTCACCTTCGGCGTACAGCTCGGGCAGGACATGAAGCTGGGGATCGTGAACGGCAGTGGGCAGGCGCATCTGACGGTCGCCGCCACCTGGAAGCCGGGGGCGTGACGGTTGCGACGGTTCTCGGCCGGGGACGCTTGCCGTGTCCGCGTATCGAGTCCCAGGCAACGTTTCGCGCATGCCCCGCCGGCAACCGCCGGGCAGTGCTGGCCGGGCGGGCGGGCTGTCAGCCCAGGGTGAGCAGGTCCAGTACCTGCGGGTCGGAGCCGACCGGTCCGGTCTCCCCCGCCCCCGCGAACAGCGTGTGCAGGGAGAGCAGTACGCCGGCGGCCCCCGTGGCCAGGTCGGCCGAGAAGCGGCGCAGCGCCGAGCCCGGAACCATCAGCCGGTCCCCGCGGGCGACCAGGTGCCAGGACAGGTTGCGCACGGAGGCGGTGACGTCGGGCATCATCCGGCCCTCGGCGAGGCTGTGGGCGACGGCGAGGAGACCGGCACGGCCGGTGAACAGGCCGGGCTGGCGCACCACTTCGTAGGCGCAGCCCTGACGCACGCCCGGCAGCAGTGCGGCGAGGACGGGGTCCTCCCGGTGGGCCAGGTACTTGCGCACCACCAGCGCGAAGCCGCCGCTGCCCTGGTCGAGGTAGAGCAGGTGGCGCTGCCCGTCGCGGACCTGGACGGTGCCTCCGGGCATGGTGACGCAGTGTCCGGCCTCCCTGTGCAGCACCGCACCCGCTGCTTCCAGCAGCCACTTCTCCCCGGTGAGTTCGAAGAGTTCGAGCTGCAGCAGAGCCGCTCCGCTGAGTCCGCGCAGCAGTCCGGCCGACGGCGGGGCGGTCAGTCCCGGTACGGTCTCCCCGCGAACGAGGCAGTCGAGCCCCCACGCCGTCCGCAGTGCGCTGTCCACCAGTTCCGGATCGGGTCCGCCGGGCCCGCCGACCGCGAAACGGAGTTCGGCGAGTGCGGTGCCCGCCCGTCCGCCGAACAGATCGGCCGAGGCCGGGGCGGGAGCCGGAGCCGAGACCGGAGCGGAGGCCGCGGAGGAATCCGGTGCCGCCGCGCTGCGCACCCGGTCGAGCAGTTCCCGCCCGGTGTCACGGCGGCCGAGCCCCGCCAGCACCAGCGCGGCTCCGGGAAGCCCGTCGAACAGTCCGCCGGCGCGTGCCGGATCGCGGCGCAGTGCCGCCCGCTCCAGCCAGTCCACCCACGCGTCCGGGATCTCCTCGCCGATGACCCGCAGCGCGTGGAGGACTCCGGCGGCCCCGTGCGCGGCGCACACTCCCCCGGTGCCGAACCCGGCCGGGGCGCCGGGGAACAGCCGGTCCCGCCGCTCCGGCGTGGCCCCGGCCCGCAGACCGGCCAGCAGCCCGCGGCGGATGCCGGGCCAGTCGGGTGCCGGGCCGTCGAACAGCCGGGTGACCAGGGCCTCCCCGTCCTGTCCTTCCTCACCCTCCGGAGCGCGGTCGAGCAGCGCGGGATGTGGCGGCCCCGCGTCGGGTCCCAGGCCGTACCGGTCGCGGGCCCAGCGTTCGATCCGCACCGCCTTGCGCCGGTCGTGCCCGGCCATTTCGGTGAGCGGCATGAGCATGTGCAGCCACGTGGCCCAGAGCGCGTACGCGTCGGCCTCGGCGCCCGGTGTGCCGGGCGGTGCCTGCATGCCGACGGCCCCCGCGAAGGGCCGTTCGTCGTCGTCGAGGTCGGCGGCGTACTCGAAGTCGATCAGCACCACGGACCCGTCGGGCCGCAGGACGACATTGGCCGGGTGCAGGTCGCCGAAGCGCAGGCCCCGCTCGTGGACCAGGTCGAGCGCCCGCCGCAGCCCGGCCAGCACTCCGTCCACCCACGCGGTGTACTCGGCGAGTTCGGCCGGGGTGCGCTCGCCCCGTACCAGGGGATAGCGGTTGACGATCTCGCGCAACAGGGTGGTGCCCTCGATGTACTCCTCGACCAGGAAATGGTGCTCCCACACCGTGCGGACGGCGTACACCTCGGGTACGCAGTCGAGTCCTGCCAGCCGGGTCAGCGCACGGTGCTCGCGGTACAGGCGCGTCACGGCGTCGTCGCCGGCGGCGTCGAGCCCGCAGTGCGGCCGCGCCTCGCGCAGGACCACCTGCTGTCCCGTCGCGCGGTGCCGCGCCAGGTAGATGCCGCCCGCGTTGGAGAACTGCAGCGCCCTGTCGACCACGTACGGGAAGTCGTCGTCGCGGGCGGCCGCGCGGGCCGCCAGATGGGGCCGCAGCTCCGGAGGGACGGTCACCCAGTCCGGGATGCGGAACACCACGGCCCGCTCGTCGGGCACGAGCCGGCCGGAGGGATGACGCAGCGCCGGGACCTGCACGCCGTCGTCGTCACGGCACCACATCTCCACGAACGCCCCGTAGCGCACGAACACCGGAGCCCGCCCGATCCGCAGGTCGCTGAGGATGTAGGGCCCCTCCCGCCCGTCGAGCGTCTCCGTCAGCTCGTCGAGCAGCCGCAGGAAGGCCGCTTCGTCGGGAGGATAGAGGGTGAGGAACTTGCCGCTGCCGCTGCGGGACATGTGCTTGTCCGACATCAGCAGCAGCGCCTGCTCGCTGCGCAGGAACTTGAAGGGCACCCGGTGCTCCAGGCAGATCCGCGCGGTGTCCGCGAGGGTGCGTTCGGCCTGCGCGGGAACGGTGGACACATGGACCTTCCAGCCCTGCTCGGCGGGGGGTGTGTCCTCGGGCCGCAGGGAGGTCCACAGTCCGTTCGCGGCGCGCAGCCAGCCGGTGGGCGGCTCCTCGCGGTCGAGGGCGTAACGGGTGCCTTCGTCGGGGAGCCGGGCCGGGGTCTCGTAGTACGTACGGTCGGCGAGGCAGTACAGCTGTGTCTCCTGGATGCCGGGCACGGCGCCTCCTTGGTCGTCGGGGAGGGGGAGGGG
>NZ_JAAAXQ010000650.1 GCF_009916105.1 Streptomyces sp. GC420
ACGCCCACCCGGACGACGGCGACGCCATCGGCCGTTTCCTGCGCACCGTGCTGCACCACCGGCGCCCGGCATCGGTGGCCTTCCGCCTGCAGCGGCCGGACGGCGTCACCCGGCACATCCGCGTGGTGGCGGAGCCCGTCCTCGGCCCCGACGGCCGGCTGCTCACCGTACGGGGCGCCTACCAGGACATCTCCGCGCAGCACTGGACCGAGGTTGCGCTCGCCGCAACCCGCGACCAGCTCGCGCACACGGAGCAGCAGTCCGCCGAGCGCAACCGGCCGGCCCTGCAACTGCAGCACGCCATCATGCCGCCCGCGGGTGCTCCGCTGGCCGCGCCGGGGCTGACGGTGGCCGTGCGGTACCGCCCCGCCGAGACGGAGAACCTGGTCGGCGGCGACTGGTACGACGCGGTGGTGCTGCCCACCAAGCAGGTCCTGGTGTGCGTCGGCGACGTCGCCGGCCACGGCATCGAGGCCGCGACCAGCATGGTCGTCCTCCGCAACGCCCTGCGCGGACTGGCCGTCACCGGAGCCGGACCGGCTCAGCTGCTGTCCTGGCTGAACCTCGTCGCCCACCACCTGACGGAACAGGTCACCGCCACCGCGGTGTGCGGTCTGTACGACCCCGCGAGCCGTGTGCTGCGCTGGGCACGCGCCGGCCACCTGCCGCCGGTGCTGGTGCGCGGAAAGGAGGCAAGCACCCTGCCGCTGGTGGGTGGCCTGCTGCTCGGGGCACTCGCCGAGGCCACGTACGAGGAGGCGGAGCTGCGGCTCCAGCCGGACGACACCCTGCTGATGTACACCGACGGGCTGGTCGAGCGCAGGGACCGCTCCGTGCAGGAGGTGCTGTCGCAGTTGCTGGTCACCACGCAGGAGGCGCCGGGCGCGCTGGAGCAGCGGCTCGACCGGCTCCTCATCCACAGCAAGTCGGACACGGACGACGACACCTGCATCATCGGAATACGTGTGGACTGATGCCCTGTCAGCCATCGGGTGTACGGCGCGCATGGCCGGGCTCTGCCGGGACAGACGCGAGGGACGTCCGTACCCACGCACCGTCGGTACGCCGTACGGCGCGGCGCGCGTTCCGGCACGGCAGCCATGCCCCGGCCCGTCCGGCCACTCGGTCGGGCGGCCGTGCCCGGACGATGCACCGGCCCCCGCCGCTGCCCAGCGCCGCCACCCCGGTCACGCCGTGCGGAGCCGCGGCGCGCGCGGGCGGCCCGTGCTTCCGCGCCTGCCGGCACCCCGTACGGGCACGGCACCCGTCCCCGTACGGCGCACGTCCCAGTACGGCGGCATGACCCCGGCCCATCGGGCCACTCGTCCCGCATGACCGATTCCTCACGCGCCTCCTCCGATTCCGCGACGGACCAGCAGGTCATCGACCGGCTCGTGCCGGCGTGGCTGGAAGAGGCGGCACAGTACGAAGCGAACGCGGTGGACGCGGCCAGGAAGGGCTGGCAGAAGGGCCGTTTGTCGCCCGAGGCCGCCCGGGAACTGGCCGACTGGGTGACGGCCCGGGTCACCGACACCGGATTCAACGCCGACAAGGAGTCCTCCCAGCAGGGCGCGGTCCGCGTCAGCGTCGCCGACAAGGCGGCCGTTCACAGGTGGCTCACGGCCCATGGGCATCAGGTGTAGGGCTCCGGCCCGGTGCGCCGGACCCAAGCTGAATCGCCGCGGGTACCCGGAGTGACGCATGGCCGTGAGACCGCACCCGGGTGGGCGCCTCCTCTCGCCGCGCGCACGGGGCGGCGAGGGGGAACGCGCGGGTGAGCGCGCTCCCCCGCCCGAAGGGACACCCGAGGAAAAGCGACCCCAAGGAGCGTCCCCGACGAGCGACCAGGAGGAGCGGGCTTCCCCTCTCCCCCCGGGGGGCTGCGGTCCGGCCCGGAAACCGACCCCCTTACGGGACGAGACCCCCACGGTTCAGGGAAGCGATTCCCCCGCCGGTACAAGCCGGTGGTCCCCAGCCAGGAGAGACTGATGGCGACCGGCCCGACAGAACTGCAGAAGGCCCTCAAGGGAGCCGCCCCGCCGACCGCGACGACCTGGCACGTCTGGCCGAGCGCCGCGGAACGGACGACATTGCTCACGCGGTCACATCGTTCCCGGCGTCGGGCAGAACTGCCCGGAGCCGGGAGGCAAGCCGCTCGTCGTGCGCCACTGACCGGACGCCAACCACATGCCGCCCGTTGAGGGCCACCGTGCGACGAATGTGAGGGCCTTGCGCTTTGACGGCAAGGCAGTCCACCGCAGAGCGGGGCTGTCGCCGGCGCCGGGGCACAGGCAATTCGGCACTGACAAATGACGGTTGCCGGGATCCTTCGTTCTGGAGCACTGACCGAGCGTTTGGTTCGGGTCTGTCATGGCGAGGTGGGCATGGCTTCGGTGACGGGTCATTCGAGGAGGACCGGGTCCGTGGCCAGGGCGGGGACTCCCGCGCGCAGCGCCGGCCCACGGATCCGCGACAACGGCGGGAGGCGGTCACCCCGGCCCGCGCCGCGCGAATCCGCACGGCCGTTGGG
>NZ_JAAAXQ010000651.1 GCF_009916105.1 Streptomyces sp. GC420
GTACTGGTGACCGCTACGCGGCCAGCTTCGCCAGGGCCGCGTCGATCCTGGCCAGCGTGCGGTCGCGGCCGAGGACCTCCAGGGACTCGAAGAGCGGCAGGCCGACGGTACGGCCGGTGACGGCGACGCGGACCGGGGCCTGGGCCTTGCCGAGCTTGAGACCGTGCTCCTCGCCCGCCGCCAGGACGGCCGCCTTGAGGGCCTCGGCGTTCCAGTCGGCGTCGGCCAGCTTGCCGCGGGCGGTCGCCAGCAGGGCGTCGGAGCCCTCCTTCATCGCCTTCGCCCAGGACGCCTCGTCCTGCACGGGCTCGTCCAGGAAGAGGAAGTCGACGTTGGCGGTGATGTCGGAGAGGACCGTCAGGCGGGTCTGGGCGTGCGGGGCGATGGCCTCCCACGCCGCCCGGTCGAAGTTCTCCGGGGCCCAGGGGGCGTGCGGGGCCCTCAGCCAGGGCTCGCAGGCGTCGGTGAAGTCCTTCACGTCGAGCCGGCGGACGTGGTCCGCGTTGATCGCCTCGGCCTTCTTGAGGTCGAAGCGGGCCGGGTTGGCGTTGACCGCGGCGATGTCGAAGGCGGCGACCATCTCGTCCATCGTGAAGATGTCCTGGTCGGCGGAGAGGGACCAGCCGAGCAACGACAGGTAGTTCAGCAGGCCCTGCGGGAGGAAGCCGCGCTCCCGGTAGAGATTCAGGGAGGACTGCGGGTCGCGCTTGGAGAGCTTCTTGTTGCCCTCGCCCATGACGTACGGCAGGTGCCCGAAGGCGGGGACGTCCTTGGCGACGCCCAGCTCGATCAGCGCCTTGTACAGGGCGATCTGGCGCGGGGTGGAGGACAGCAGGTCCTCGCCGCGCAGGACGTGGGTGATCTCCATCAGGGCGTCGTCGACCGGGTTCACCAGGGTGTACAGCGGGGCGCCGTTGGCGCGGACGATCCCGTAGTCCGGGACGTTCTCGGGGGTGAACGTCAGCTCGCCGCGGACCAGGTCCGTGAAGGTGATCGTCTCGTCGGGCATCCGGAAGCGGACGATGGGCTCGCGGCCCTCCGCCTCGTACGTCTCGATCCGCTCGGCGGTGAGGTCGCGGCAGTGGCCGTCGTAGCCGGAGGGCCGGCCGGCGGCGCGGGCGGCGTCGCGGCGGGCGTCGAGCTCCTCGGTGGTGCAGTAGCACTTGTAGGCGTGGCCGGCGTCGAGCAGCCTGGCGGCGACGTCCTTGTAGAGGTCCATGCGCTGCGACTGGCGGTACGGCGCGTGGGGGCCGCCCACCTCGGGGCCCTCGTCCCAGTCGAGGCCGAGCCAGCGCATCGAGTCGAGGAGCTGGTTGTAGGACTCCTCCGAGTCACGGGCCGCGTCGGTGTCCTCGATGCGGAAGACCAGGGTGCCGCCGTGGTGGCGGGCGAACGCCCAGTTGAACAGGGCGGTGCGGACCAGGCCGACGTGCGGGTTGCCCGTGGGGGACGGACAGAACCGTACGCGGACGGAGGGGTCGGGGGTGTTAGCCACGCTTGATCACCTTGTTGGTGAGAGTGCCGATGCCTTCGATGGTGACGGCGACCTCGTCGCCGACGTGCAGGGGGCCGACCCCCGCGGGTGTGCCGGTGAGGATGACGTCGCCGGGAAGCAGGGTCATGGCCTCGGTGATGTGCACGATCAGGTCCTCGACGGACCGCACCATGTCGCTCGTACGGCCGAGCTGGCGCTGCTGTCCGTTGACGGTGCACTGGATGGTGACGTCCGCCGGATCGAGTTCGGTCTCCACCCAGGGGCCGAGCGGGCAGGAGGAGTCGAAGCCCTTGGCCCTCGCCCACTGGCTCTCCCGCCGCTGGACGTCGCGGGCGGTGACGTCGTTGGCGCAGGTATAGCCCAGGATGACGTCCTTGGCGCGTTCGCGGGGCACCTCGCGGCACATGCGGCTGATCACGACGGCCAGCTCGGCCTCGTGGTGCAGTTCCTCGGAGAAGGAGGGGTACGCGATGGGATCGCCGGGGCCGATCACGGACGTGGACGGCTTGAAGAAGGTCACCGGGACCTCGGGCACCTCGTTGCCCATCTCCTTGGCGTGCTCCGCGTAGTTGCGGCCGATGGCCACGATCTTGCTGGGAAGCACGGGCGGCAGCAGCCGGACCCTCTCCTTGGAGTCGGAGGAGGTCAGCGGGATCTTCGTGCCCGAGAGCTCGAAGTCCGCGAACGGGATGCCCTTGATGATGTCGATGACGAGGTCGTCGGGGCTGTCGCCCTCGACCGCGCCGAAGGCGACATTGCCGTCGATGGAGAATCTGGCGATGCGCACGGGATGCGTGTGCCCCTCTTGTCTGCCTGCTCGGAGTCTGACGCTCCAGGCTAACGCGGGGGTCCCTGGCAGGCCGTGCGCACGGCGCCGGCGGGCGAGCGGTCGCGGCCGCCGGCCCCGCGGGCGGGGACGGGGACCCGCCGGGCGTCCGGACGGGCCGGGCAGGGCGGGACGGGTCTCGGACGGCCGGCCGCGGATCGCGGGGCGGGTCAGGCCTCGGGGGCG
>NZ_JAAAXQ010000652.1 GCF_009916105.1 Streptomyces sp. GC420
GTCCAACAGGCCCGTTCTGGCCGCCAGCGCGGCGGCCTCCAGCCTGGAGCCCACACCCAGTTTCATCAGCACCCGCTGCACATGCGTCCGGGCCGTGCTCGGCGCGATCCCCATGCCGGCGGCTATCACCCTGGTGTCCTCGCCCTCCGCGACCCGCAGCAGCACCTCCACCTCCCGGGGGGTGAGCATCCGCAGCAGCCGCTGGCCCTCGTCGTCCGGCTGCGCCGCCGGATTCAGCAGTTCCGCGAAGGCGCCCTGCAGCAGCTGCGGCGCCACCGCCACCTCACCGGCGCGTGCCTTGACCATGGCCCGCTCGACGCCCTCGATGCGCTCGTCGTGCCGCACATAGCCCGAGGCGCCGGCGGCGAAGGCCGCCGCTATGCCCCGCGGGTTCGGCACCGGGCCCAGCACCACGACCGCGACCTGGGGCCGCTCCCGCTTGATCCTCACCACCGGGTCGAAGGCGCCCGGCTCCGCGGGCGTCGCCGTCCCCAGCAGGCACACCTCAGGCGCCCTGCTCACCACCAGCTCCGCCGCCCCGGCCGCGGGCGCGGCCGCGGCCAGCACCCGGTGCCCGCGCAGCTTGAGCGCCGATGCCAGAGCCTCGGCCAGCAACCGGTGGTCGTCGACCACCACGAGCCGCACACCCATAGAGCTACCCCCCAATTCCCCCACCCCTCGGGAGCCCTCGGCCGTTCTGATCCCGGAAGCTACACGCTTGTTCGACATCACGCGCCCCTTACCGGCCAGAAGCCCCCCGGAATACCGAAATCCCCGACCTTCGCGGCTCATCGGCGGTATGGGCGTTCTACCCGGGGAAGGCCCGGAAATCCGGATGCCGGAGGGAACGGGAAGGAGCACGACGGCCCCGCCGCTGGGCGGGGCCGTCGTCGGACCGGTGACCGGAAAGCGTATCGGGCGTCACTTCACCCCGAAAGCGACCCCCAGGTACTGCTCGCCGAAGTCGCTTCCGTTGTCGCTCACGTTGACCTCGGAGATGTAGAGCCGCCCGTTGCCGAACAGCATCTCGGAGTAGTCCGCCGAGAAGCTGGTCTCCGCGTCGCGCCCCGGCTTCTCGGCCGGGTTCCTCAGCAGCACGGTCTCCTTGAAGGTGGAGCCGTCGATGCTGACGACCTCCCCGCCCTTGTCGTAGGGCGGGGTCTTGTACGCGATGATGTTCCCGCCGTCCATGCGCAGCGGGGCGATCGTGAAGTTCTCGCCGGCGTCGGCGCGCTGACCGGTGGACTTGCCGGTGGCCAGGTCGAAGGCGACGATCTCGTTGGTGCCGCTGAGGGAGCCGCTCGCACCGTCGTGCTCCTCCGTCGGCACGTACAGGCGGTCGTTGCCCACCGCGAGGTGCTTGCAGGACTCGACCTCCGTGGCGCCGCAGCGGGCCGCGTACTTCTTGGCGTCCGCCGAGATCTTGGCGCGCAGTTTGCCCTTCTCGTCGATCGAGAAGAAGTCGGAGATGCCGCTGCCGTCGTTCGCGACGTCACCCACGTCGGCGGCGACCACCAGGGGCTTGGTGGAGACGATGCTCGCGTACTCGATGCCGGGCGACATCTTGTACGTCGACTTCGGCGACCCGGAGACGGGGTCGAGCGTCTGGACGAGCAGCTGCCGGCTGCTGCCGTACTGACCGCACTTGCGGATCGCGACCAGCGCCTCGCCGCCGCCGTAGCCGGCGTCGTAGCAGCCGTCGGAGCTGCTGGAGGGCTTCCAGCGCAGGCTGCCGCTTTCGATGTCGAAGGCGGCGCCGCCGCTGGTGCCGCCGGCCGCCACCGTTCCCGCGCCGACCGTGACCTCGGAGAAGCCGGTCTTGTCGTCGCCCTCGGGCACGGACTTCTTCCACAGCAGCTTGCCGCCGTCGAGGTCGAGCGCGCCTATCTCCGTGCAGGAGACATCCTTGGCACCGGCCCTGAAGAGGATCGCGGTCTTGTTGTCCTCGGTCTTGTGGGCGGACGCGGCGCAGACCGCGCCGGGCAGCTTGACCGTCCACAGCTCGGTGCCGCTCGCCGCGTCGTAGCCGACGACCTTGTTGACGCCGGTCTTGACGTACGCCTTGTCCGTCAGCCAGGAGCCGCTGACGGGGACGACATCGTCGACCTTCGGGTACGACAGCTGGAAGATCAGCTCGGAGTCGACGTCGGCCGGCGGCTTCTCCTTGCCCCCACCCGTGTTCTTGCCGCCGTCCTGGCCGCCGTCCGTGCCCGCGCTGGAAGTGGCCTGGTCCTTCTTGCCCTCCTCCCCGCCGCCGGAGTTGGCGTACCAGACTCCGGCGCCGATGATCAGTGCGACGGCGACGGCCGCCGCAGTGATGATCACGGCCTGGGCGCTGGGCTTCTTGCGGCCGCCGCCCGGGGGATGAGGCGGCAGGGTCTGGCCCTGGTAGCCGTAACCCGGCTGCGGCCGGCCCGGGTAGCCGTAACCGGGCTGCGGCTGCCCGGGGTAGCCGTATCCCGGCTGGGCGGTGGGGGGCTGCTGCGGATAGC
>NZ_JAAAXQ010000653.1 GCF_009916105.1 Streptomyces sp. GC420
CGCCGGGCACGGCCGTCCCGCACACGGATGGGCGGGCCCCGGCCGGGCACACGCCGGTCCGGCACGGACCGGGTGCGCAGGAACCGGACGGACAGGAACCGGACGGGCAGGGACCGGGCGCGCCCGGGGCACAGACCCCGGGCGGGCCGGTCGCGGCTCAGAAGCCCGCGGGCTCCGTGTAGACGCCCCATTCGGCGCGGAGAGCGTCGCAGATCTCTCCCAGCGTGGCCTCGGCGCGCACCGCGTCGAGCATCGGCCCGATCATGTTGGAGCCGTCCCGGGCGGCGGCCAGCATGGCGTCCAGCGAGGCGCGCACCGCGGCCCCGTCCCGGCCCGCCTTGCGGTCGGCGAGCGTACGGACCTGCTCGCGCTCCACCTCGTGGCTGACCCGCAGGATCTCCAGGTCGCCGGTGACGGAGCCGGTGTGGCAGTTGACGCCGACAACCTTCTTCTCGCCCTTCTCCAGGGCCTGTTGGTAGACGAAGGCGGACTCGGCGATCTCACCGGTGAACCAGCCGTCCTCGATGCCGCGCAGGATGCCGGAGGTGATGGGCCCGATGGGGTGCTGCCCGTCGGGGTGGGCCCGCAGGCCGCGCTCCTTGATCTGGTCGAAGATCCGCTCGGCGTCCGCCTCGATGCGGTCCGTCAGCTGCTCGACGTACCAGGAACCGCCCAGCGGGTCGGCCACGTTGGCGACGCCGGTCTCCTCCATGAGGACCTGCTGGGTGCGCAGGGCGATCTCCGCGGCCTGTTCGCTGGGCAGGGCCAGGGTCTCGTCGAGGGCGTTGGTGTGCAGGGAGTTGGTGCCGCCCAGCACGGCCGCCAGCGCCTCCACGGCGGTGCGCACGACGTTGTTGTAGGGCTGCTGCGCGGTCAGCGACACCCCGGCGGTCTGGGTGTGGAAGCGGAGCCACTGCGCCTTGTCCGTCCTGGCGCCGTAGACCTCCTTCATCCAGCGGGCCCAGATCCGGCGCGCGGCGCGGAACTTGGCGATCTCCTCGAAGAAGTCGACGTGCGCGTCGAAGAAGAAGGAAAGCCCCGGGGCGAACACGTCGACGTCGAGGCCGCGGGAGAGGCCGAGTTCGACGTAGCCGAAGCCGTCGGCCAGCGTGTACGCCAGTTCCTGCGCGGCCGTGGAGCCGGCCTCGCGGATGTGGTAGCCGGACACGGACAGCGGCTTGTACGCGGGGATGGAGCGGGCGCAGTGCTCCATCAGGTCGCCGATCAGGCGGAGGTGGGGCTCGGGACCGAACAGCCACTCCTTCTGCGCGATGTACTCCTTGAAGATGTCGGTCTGGAGCGTGCCGTTCAGCACGGCGGGGTCGACGCCCTGGCGTTCGGCTGCGACCAGATACATGCAGAAGACGGGGACGGCGGGGCCGCTGATGGTCATCGAGGTGGTGACGTCGCCGAGCGGGATGTCCTTGAAGAGGACCTCCATGTCGGCGGCGGAGTCGATGGCGACGCCGCAGTGCCCCACCTCGCCGAGTGAGCGCGGGTCGTCGGAGTCGCGGCCCATCAGGGTGGGCATGTCGAAGGCCACCGACAGCCCGCCGCCGCCGGCGGCGAGGATCATCTTGTAGCGCTCGTTGGTCTGCTCGGCGTTGCCGAACCCCGCGAACTGGCGGATGGTCCAGGTGCGGCCGCGGTAGCCCGTGGCGTGGAGCCCCCGGGTGAAGGGGTACTCGCCGGGCCAGCCGATCCGCTCGAAGCCCTCGTAGGAGTCGCCGGGCGCGGGCCCGTAGACGGGCTCGACCGGATCCCCGGAGAGCGTGGTGAAATCCGCGTCGCGCTTCCTCGCGGAGTCGTACCGGGCCTGCCAGCGGCGGCGGCCCTCTTCGATGGCGTCGGCATCCATACCCTCGAATTTACTAGGACGTCCAAGTAAATGTCGATGGCAGACCGCCGCACGACTCCGTACGGCGGTGGGGAGCGGACTCCGATCAGGCGCCGGCCGGCCTCCGGTCAGCCCTGGACGCGTGCTCCGATCGGGTGACGGACGGGCTCCGGCCGGGCTCCGGCCGGGCTCCCGTCAGGCCTTGACGGCCTGCGGGGAGCCGTCGGCGATCAGCGGCCCGGCCTCGCGGACGACCTGGCGCTCGACGAAGAAGGCGGCGGTCGGGATGGTCCCGGAGATCAGCACCCACAGGAGTTTGCCGAACGACCACTTCATCTTGGAGCCCAGGTCGAAGGCGAAGACCAGGTAGATCATGAAGAGGACGCCGTGGATCTGCGAGACCACGAGCGTGAGGCCTTCGCCCGTCTCGAACCCGTACTTGGCGACCATGCAGGCGCAGAGCACGAGCAGCATGACGGCGGTGACATAGGCCATCACGCGGTAGCGGGTCAGGACGCTTTGTTTCATGGCAATGAGCGTAACCGCAGCTTCGGGTCGATCTTCGCCCACCCCGCCCGTGGGTGTCTTTCCGTTGCTGGTCATGGGGTTCACCTCCGGGTCGCCTGGCGGCGGACCCACAGATTGACGAG
>NZ_JAAAXQ010000654.1 GCF_009916105.1 Streptomyces sp. GC420
CCCCTCCACCGACCCCCGCTTCCGCGACCGCCTCTACCTGGTCAACGCCCGCTTCACCACCACCCCGACGCCCGACACGGCGTACGGCGCGGTCGCCGTGCCCCTGTCCCGCGAGCGCCCCGCCGGGTCGCGGCGGTGACGCGTGCGGTGACACTTGCGGTGACCGCGGACGGGCCGACCGGTCTACGCTCGTAGGCAGGAAGCGGTGCACCCGAGCGGTGCCGCGCGCGCGGGGAGGAAGGTGGTGTCCTTGGCCGGTCCCTCCCCCCGAGCGCGCCCAACGGGCGCCGGCGGCCTGCGTCCCGTCGCGGACGGCGACCCGCGCCTGCTTCACCACGTGGTACACGGCTACCGGCGCGCCTACCGGCTGGCGGGGAGCGGCCCCGCCGTGGTGCTCATCCACGGCATAGGCGACTCGTCGGCGACCTGGGCCGACCTCATCCCCGGCCTGGCCGGCCGCCACACGGTCATCGCCCCGGACCTCCTCGGCCACGGCGCGTCCGACAAGCCGCGCGCCGACTACTCCGTCGCGGCGTACGCCAACGGGGTGCGGGACCTGCTCGGCGTACTGGGCATCGAACGGGTCACACTCGTCGGGCACTCGCTCGGCGGCGGGGTCGCCATGCAGTTCGCTTACCAGTTTCCCGAGCGCACCGACCGACTGGTGCTGGTCAGCACCGGAGGGGTGGGACGCGAGGTCAACCCGATGCTCAGGGCGGTCTCGCTGCCCGGAGCCGACCTGGTGCTGTCGGCGCTGCGACTGCCCGGCATGCGCGTGCAGGCCCGCCTCGTCACGGAGCTGATGCGGCTGCTCAACACCGACCTCGGCCAGGACGCGTCCGACCTGCTCAACCTCGTGGACGCGCTGCCCGACGCGACGGCGCGCAGCGCGTTCATCCGCACGCTGCGCGCCGTCGTCGACTGGCGCGGCCAGGTGATCACCATGCTGGACCGCTGCTACCTCGCCCAGGGCATGCCCACGATGCTGCTCTGGGGTTCGCGCGACAGCGTCCTGCCCGAAGTGCACGCGCACCGCGCGCACGCCGCCATGCCGGGCAGTCGTCTGGAGATCTTCGAGGGCGCCGGGCACTTCCCGTTCCACAGCGACCCGGTGCGCTTCCTCTCCCTGGTCGAGGATTTCATCGCGACCACCACTCCGGCGGACTGGAGCGCGGACCGCTGGCGCGAACTGCTGCGCGCCGGACGGCCCGGCACGGCCGTGGGCCGTCCGGACGACGCGCGCAACCGGGCCGTCGAACGGGGACTCCGCGACGCGAGCGAGCGCAGCGCCACCTGACCCGCCCGGCGTGGCACCGCGCGGTGAGCGGATCTGCCGGCTGCCCCGCGGTCGACCCTCTTCCGGCCCCCAGCCGCTTCCGTCCCCTCCAGCCGCTTCCGGACCCGATCCCGATTCCGGTGGCGCAGAGTTAGTATCCATGGACTTAATATTCATGTACTGTATCTGTCGTGAGTACGGCACCCAAGGGCCCGACGCCCGGCTTCCTGGTCTGGCGCCTGTCGACGAAATGGCGCGTGGCGGTCGACCGTGCCCTGGCGCCCCTCGGTCTGACACACGCGCAGTACTCGCTGCTGGCCTCTCTGCTCGGCATGGGCCGCTCTGGGCAGCGGCCCAGCCAGAGGCAACTGGCCGGCCACACCGGCCTCGAACCGCTCTACGTCTCGAAACTGGCCCGCACCCTCGAGTCCGCGGGACTCGTCGAGCGGGCCGCCGACCCCGCCGACACCCGGGCCGTGCAGCTCTCGCTCACCCCCGAGGGCCTGGAGACCACCCGGCGGGCGATCACCGTCGTCCACCGGCTCCTCGACCAGCTCCTGGAGCCGCTCGGAGGAATGAACAGCATTCGGACCCAGACCTTCACCCGGGACCTGGAAGCTCTGCTCGACGTCCCTCTCACGCCCTTCGAGCCTCCTGTACCTCCCCCGTCTCCCATCAAGGAGCAGCCATGAGCACCGCATCGACCGCCCCGGCGGCACCCCCTGTCAACGGGCAGGTCGTCGGCCTGGCCCACTATGCGAGCAGGGCCGTCCTGGAGCGGGTGCTGGCCCGTTCCGGCATCACCTTCCAGCAGTCGCTCGCGCTGAACGGCGTCGCGAACGCGGCCGGATCCGTGGCCGCTGACGAACTGACCGGCGCGCTGGCGCATGCCCTCAAGACCGACGCGTCCGAAGTCCGGGGGAGCGTCGACGGACTCGTCGCCGCCGGACTGCTGGAGACTCTGCCGGGGGAGCCGGTGCGCGTCCGGTTCACCGAGGCGGGTGACGCCCTCCGGCGTGAGATCGGCACCGCGGGCGCCGAGATCGCGGCCCGGCTCTACGCGGACATCCCCGCCGAGGATCTCGCGGCGGCAGGCCGGGTGCTGCGGCTGGTCACCGAGCGGGCCAACGCCGAACTCGCCGCCCGGAACTGACCCGGCGCGCCGCTCCCGGCCCTGCCCCGCCGACCTCGACCCACCGACCTCGGC
>NZ_JAAAXQ010000655.1 GCF_009916105.1 Streptomyces sp. GC420
GCGGGACGCCCGTTCCACAGCCTGCGCGTGACGCCGGGCGCGCATATAAATGGCTTCTGGGGCAAAGGTTCCGAGTGGCGCACATGATGCGCCGGAACGGGGATCGAGCGGCGGAGGCAGCATGCGGCGGACGGCTCCTGAACCACACGGCTCGGTCCGCTTCGCGCCGCCCGTGCCCGAGCAGGGGCTGCCCGTCCTGCCCGAACTGGCCGCCGTGCTCGCCGCCGCGGCCGGCCTGCATGCCGAGGACCCCGAGGGCGGCGGAGACGAGATCAGGGACGCCTCCTGCGGCTACTGGCTGCGGCGCGGGCTGCCCTGCGAAACCCACGACGTGCTCGCCGCGCCCGGCGCGCAGCCGCTGCTCCTCGCCCTGGCCGCCGCCGTCGGCGGCGACGCCCTCGTGCCCCGGCCCTGCCCGGCCTGGTGGGTGCCCGCCCTGCGGCTGCTCGGCCGGAGCGTCTACCACGCGCCCGCACCCCCCGAGTGCGGCGGAGTCCCCGACCCGTACGCCCTGCTGGAGACCGTGCGCAGGGTCCGCGCCGAGGGCGGCGCCCCCCGGCTGCTGCTGCTCTGCCCGGTCGACGACCCCACCGCGACCGTGGCCCCGCCCGAGCTGGTGCACGAGGTCTGCGAGGCCGCGGTCGGCGAGGGCCTGCACATCATCAGCGACGAGACCTGGCGGGACACCGTGCACCGCCCGCACGACACGGTGCTGGTCAGCCCCGCGGAGATGTTCCCCGAGCACGTCACCGTGGTCTGCGATCTCTCCGGTGCCTTCCTGCCGTCCGGCTGGCCCGCCGCCGTGGCCAGGCTGCCCGCCGGCCGGTACGGGGCGCGGGCCGACGCCCTCGACGTGCTGGCCGCGCTGCGTGCCGTGGTGCCCACACCGGTGGCCGCCGCGGCGGCGTACGCGCTGCGCGAGCCTCCTCCCGTGGCGGACCGTGTCGCGGCGGCGGCCGCCCTGCACGCCGAACTCGCGGCGGCGGTGCACCGCACCGTCCTCGGTGCGGGTGGAATCGCCAGGCCCCCGCAGGCCGGACGCCACCTGTACGCCGACATCGCGGCCCCCGGGATCAGCGACTCGCTGGAGCTGGAGGACCGGCTGGGCGCCCGGCTCGGCGTCCCGGCACCCGGCGGGCACCGCTTCGGCGACGAACTGGGAGGACTGCGGGTCCGGCTGTCCACGGGACCGCTGCTCGGTGCCGCGCCCGAGGAGAGGCTCGCGGCCCTTCGGTCGCCGACGCCACTTCAACTGCCCCATGTGCAGGAGGAACTGCGTGCCCTTGCGGTGGCCCTCGACGAGTTGCGGCGCACACCGCCCCGGACGGACGAGAACCCGGGGACGGATACCGGTCCTGCGAGGCCGGGCCCCGGTCCGCCTGGGCCGGCCGAGGCGCGCGAATCCCGAGACGAGTGAGACACCGAAACGTCAGGAGCCACCGCGATGACGGAACAGACCGAGCGGTCACTCGTAGAGCCACGCCCCCTCGGCGAGTACCGCCTCTGGCCCAAGTCCTTCACCGACCGACTGACCGCCCCGCTCCCCGGAGTCCGCGCCCTGGCCCGACTCGCCCGCGAAGGAGCCGTCAGGCCGCCGGTGGCCGCACTGCGCGACGCGGCCCGTATCCCCGTGGACCTTCCGCCCCCGCACGCCGCACTGCCCGAGGCCGGGCCCGGGACCCTCGCCGTCACCTGGGCCGGGCACGCCAGCTGGGTCATCCGCGCGGGCGGGCTCACCGTGCTCACCGACCCCGTCTGGTCCCGCCGCATCCTCGGGACCCCCACACGGCTCACCCCCGTCGGCGTCCCCTGGTCGGCGCTGCCGCGCGTGGACGCCGTCGTCATCAGCCACAACCACTACGACCACCTCGACGCCCCGACCCTGCGGAGACTGCCCCGCGACACCCCGATATTCGTGCCCGCCGGACTGGCCTCCTGGTTCCGGCGCCGCCGCTTCACCCGGGTCACCGAACTCGACTGGTGGGAGGCGGCCGAACTGGGCGGCGTCCGCTTCGACTTCGTGCCCGCCCACCACTGGAGCAAGCGCACCCTGAGCGACACCTGCCGCTCCCTGTGGGGCGGCTGGGTGCTGACCGACCCGGACGGCCGGCGCGTCTACTTCGCGGGGGACACCGGCTACGGGCACTGGTTCGGCGAGATCGGCCGCCGCCACCCCGGGATCGATCTGGCGCTGCTGCCCATCGGCGCGTACGCGCCCCGCTGGTGGCTCAGCGATGTGCACACCGACCCCGAGGAGGCCGTGCAGGCGTGCGAGGACCTCGGCGCCCGCAGCATGGCGCCGATGCACTGGGGCACCTTCGCCCTGTCCGCCGAACCCGTACTGGAGCCGCTGACCCGGGTCCGCGAGGCGTGGGCGAGGACCGGCAGGCCGCGCGACGAGCTCTGGGACCTGCCCATCGGCGGCTCCCGCGTCCTCGCCTGAGCCCTCGGGAC
>NZ_JAAAXQ010000656.1 GCF_009916105.1 Streptomyces sp. GC420
GTCGAGGAGGGCGTGCAGCAGCAGAGGACTGCCGGCGGCGGCGCTGACGCAGTCGCCGGCGCAGCCGGGCGGGGTGCGGGTGCCCGCCGCCGCGCGTACGAGTTCGGCGGCCGCGGCGCCGGGGAGCGGGGCGAGGGTGTGGGTGCGCACCCGGGAGGGAGGCAGCGCGTGGGTCAGTCCGGGGGCCGGCGGGTCGATGTCGTACTGGCTGCGCTCGGTCACCACCAGCAGGACGGGTAAGCGGTCGGCCAGCCGCGCGGCCTCGGCGAGCCAGCGGCGGGACGGTTCGTCGGCGAGGTGGACATCGTCGACGGCGAGCAGCAGCGGACCCTCGGCGGCGTACGAGCGCAGCACCGACCACAGCCGTGCGGCATACCTCCGGTCGTGCGGGGCAGCAGGTGTGCCGAACCCGCGTGTCACGGACCCGACGGTCACGGATGCGCGTGTCTCGAACCCGTCGGTCATGCCGCCGAACTCCCCTGCGGAGTCGAGGAGTCGTACGGCGGTGGCGAAGGGGGAGTCGTGGTCCCCGGGCGAGCAGCGGGCCCGCAGCACGCGCATGCCGCGCGCCTCCTCCGGGTCGGTCACGGCCTCCAGCAGGGCGGTGCGTCCGGTGCCGGTCGCACCGCGGAGCAGTACGAGGCTGCCGCTGCCCTCGCGGGCGTGTTCCGCCTCGGCGGCCACCAGTTCCATGACCGCGTCCCGTTCGCGAAGTGGCTGACGGGGCATCATCGCCTCCTCTCGTGGACGTCCGGCTGATCTCGTGGTGCGCCTCGTGGTCCTCCACGATTGCCCGAAGCGCCCGCGTCCCAAGAGGGTTGAGGGCACACATTGGTCACAGGAACCACGCCCGTGACTCCAACTTGGATACGGGGAAGACGTTTGCGTACCTCATTTCCCGCCACCGATACGGGCACGGCGGAGCCCGGCCACCGCATACCGGTCGCCGTCCACACACCGGACCCCATCTCCCGGGCCGGGGTGCTCAGCCAGCTGCGTCCCCACCCGACGGTCGAGGTCCTCGACGATCCCGGCGCCAGAGCCGGTGCCGTGGCCGTACTGATCGCGGACGTACTCGACGAGACAACGTTCTCCCGGCTGCGCAGACTGGTGCGCAACGACGGCGCCCGCGCGGTCCTGGTCGTGGGGCAGATCCGTGAGGCCGAGCTGCTCGCGGTCATCGAATGCGGCGTCGGAGCGATCGTCTGGCGCCACGAGGCCACCGCGCACCGGCTGTTGCAGGCCGTGCTCGCGGCCTCGCGCGGCGACGGCGACCTCCCCGCCGACCTGCTGGGACGGCTGATCAACCAGGTGGGCTCGCTGCAGCGCAGCACCGCGGGCCAGCCCGGAACACCGCGGTCCGGTCTCGCGCCGCGCGAGATAGATGTCCTGCGGCTCGTCGCCGAGGGGATGGACACCGGAGAGATCGCGAGCAAGCTGTCGTACTCCGAACGCACCGTCAAGAACGTGATGCACGGCCTGACCACCCGGCTCCACCTTCGCAACCGGGCGCACGCCGTGGCCTATGCCCTTCGGGAAGGTTACATCTGATCTCCGGGACACCGGCGCGGGTCCGCCCGGGCACGCCGGTGTGCCCCCGCGCAGTCCCCGGCGCGCCTCGGGGAAGGACCGGCCGGCAGGGCAGGATCCAAGAGCACACGACACGCGGGCCGCGGCGCGCGGCGACACGCCGCCACGGCGGGGCAGGAGCACGACGGTGATCCACGAGGTGGACGAGGTCCTCAAGGGGCTGCTGGGCGGAGGAGTCCTGGCGGGGACGGACATCGACATCGCCTTCGACGCTCCGACCCGTGACTGGGCCGCCCGGCGCAATGCCCCGGCCGTGAACGCCTTCCTGTACGACATCCGCGAGGACGTGGCTCGGCGGGAGCGGGGCGCCGTCGCGGTCCGTGACGAACGGGGAGTCGTGGTGCGCCGCCGCCAGCCGCCGCGCTGGTTCCGGCTCTCGTACCTCGTGACGGCCTGGACCAAGCGGCCCCAGGACGAACACCGCCTGCTGTCCGCGGTGCTGGCCACACTGCTGCCCCGCGAGATCCTGCCGCCCGATGAACTGCCGCAGTCGCTGCGCGAGCTGGGCCTGGCCGTGCCGCTCACGATCGCGGGGATCCAGACGGAGGCCAGGTCCTTCGCCGAGATCTGGTCCGCGCTCGGCGGTGAACTCAAGCCGTCCCTGGACCTGGTGGTCACGGCGCCGTTCCCCGCCTTCCCCGAGTACGATGCCGGGCCGCCGGTCACGGAGGGCGCGGGTGTGCGCCTGCGGGGGATGGACGGCAGCCTCGAGGGCTCGCCGGAACGGCGCCACCGCCCGCGGGACCTGTCGCCGCACGCGCCCGCGCCGGGCGCGGCGGAGGCGGGCGCCGGCCCGCTCGGGCCGACGCAGACGACCTGGCCCTCGGGGCCGTACCAGACGGGGATGCGGTGGCC
>NZ_JAAAXQ010000657.1 GCF_009916105.1 Streptomyces sp. GC420
CGCCGTGCCCGCCCTAAGCTAAGCGGGGGGCACGAAACCCGCCCCGCCCCGCGTCCCCGCATCGCCGTTCCGGGATTCCGGGACCGCGGACCCGGCCCGCCGCCCGAGCCCGGCCCGTTCGCCCGGCACGAACGGAGCCACCGGCCCCGCGACACCCGGCACCGGCACGTACTCGGGGACGGCCCCCTGGGCGGCCTCCCCGGCACCACCCGCCGGCGCCCCGAAGGCGCGTCGCGCGTCCCGCGCCTGCCGCTCGTTCACCACGGCCGCCAGGTACTCGGCCGACGGCACACCCGGCGGGATCGGAGCCCCAGTGCGGGCGGCCAGATCGGAGGCGAGCCTCTCCGCCACCGACAGGCCCGCCTGCGGGTCCAGTTGTCCCATGCGCGTCAGGTACTGCCGTACCGCCAGCCAAAGCCCGTCCGGCACCCGGGACAGGTCCAGGTCCGAGAACCGTCCCATCAGCCACGGCGGCGGCGGGGGCACGGCACGCACCCGGCCCGCGGCGATGCGTTCCCGTACGACCAGGGTCCCGGCGAACACATCACCGATCCGCCGGCCGCGCTCGGACACCAGCGAGGCGATGCATGCGACGACACCGAACGTCATCAGGATCTCCACGACCCCGATCGCCCCGCGCACCAGGGCGTGGCGGAACCGGATGGGACCTCCGTCGTCCCGTACCACCCGCAGACCGCATGCCAGTTTTCCCAGCGAACGGCCGTGGCTGAGCGTCTCCACCGCTATCGGCCCGCCCACCAGCACCAGCACGAAGGCCGCGACCTCCACCGCCGCGGAGGCCGCATCGTCCAGAGATGCCGTCGCGGCGAGCAGTCCCACAGAGACCGCTATGTACACCGCCCATGCGACGACGAGGTCGATCACCACCGCGAGCACGCGGCTCGGCAGCCTCGCCGGCCGCAGCCCCAGGACGACCGCGTCTCCGGTCACAAGATCACTCACTGGCCCCGCCCTTCCCTGCCCCTCGTACGATCAGTCTGCCAAGCTGTTCCCACGCGCCGCAGGACGAGGAGCAGCCGCCCGATGGACCTCGATGTCTTCGTGACCGCCCACCGCGCCGAGTGGGACCGCCTGGAGTTCCTGCTGCACCGCGGGCGGCGCATGACGGGTGCCGAGGCCGACGAACTGGTCTCCCTGTACCAGCGCACCGCCACCCACCTCTCCCTGATCCAGTCAAGCACCCCCGATCCCCAGCTCACGGCCCGTCTCACCCAGCTCGTGGCCCGGGCCCGAAGCACCGTCACCGGTACCCGCCGCGCCGGCTGGCGTGACGCTGCCCGTTTCTTCACCGCCGCGTTCCCCGCCGCGGTGTACCGGTCGCGCCACTGGTGGGTTCCCACAGCCCTCGTGTCGACGGCCGTCGCGGCCCTCATGGGCTGGTGGATCGGCACCCACCCGGAAGTCAGGGCGGCCCTCGCCGCCCCGGCGGAACTGCGTGAGCTCACCCGGCCGGGAGGGCAGTACGAGACGTACTACTCCAGCCACCCCGCCGCGTCCTTCGCCGCCCAGGTCTGGACGAACAACGCCCAGGCGGCCGCCCTGTGCCTTGTTCTCGGTGTCTTCCTGTGCGTGCCGGTGCTCTGGGTGCTCTTCCTCAACATGGCCAACCTGGGCATCGGTATCGGTCTGATGTCCTCCGCCGGCCGTCTCGATGTCTTCCTCGGCCTGGTCCTCCCGCACGGCCTGCTCGAACTCACGGCGGTCTTCGTCGCGGCGGGTACGGGCCTCCGCCTCGGCTGGACCCTCATCGATCCGGGCCCCCGCACCCGGCGGACCGCGCTCGCCGAACAGGGCCGCGCCGCCATCGGCATGGCCATCGGCCTTGCCGCGGTCCTCTTCGTCTCCGGCCTCATCGAGGGGTTCGTGACCCCGTCCGGCCTGCCGACCTGGTCCCGCATCGGCATTGGCGTCACCGCCGAGGCGGCCTTCGTCGCGTACGTCTACGTCCTCGGCGGACGCGCGGCGCGTGCGGGCGAGACGGGAGATGTGGAGGAGGCCGACCGCAGTGACCAGCTGCCGGTCGCGGCGTGACGCCCAGCTGATGTGCGTCCACGCCGACGGAGCTGGTACTCTCTTCTTCGCCCCGCCAGAGCTGTTGACACGGCAAGGCTGGGGAGGTAGATTTAAACGTTGCAGTGGAGTGGACAACTCCGGCGGCAACGGTTAGCGTCTGCAGAGCTTCTCCAAGGAAGATGACTTCCGGGAAGCAAACTTCCGATTGTCTTTCAGAAACGAAGCGCCGATTCGCTCGGCCCAAATGATTCTGATAACGTCGGGCCCGCCGAAAGGCAAAGCCCATTCCAACGGGGCGCCGGAAACGGAATCCAGACCGGAAACGGACTGGAAAAAGAATCTGGTAAGGTTGGAAACACCGAAGGGAAGCGCCCGGAGGAAAGCCTCGGAGAGTGTTCTGG
>NZ_JAAAXQ010000658.1 GCF_009916105.1 Streptomyces sp. GC420
CCCGCACACCACCCGGCCGGCAGTCTCCGGAGGCCCTCGCCGGCCGGCCCGCCCGCCGACTCACCCACCGACGCCCTCGCGGACCCGCCCGCGGGACTACCCGAAGCCGCCCGCGTCTGGCTCGAGCGGGTGCTGGCCGGGACCGAGACGGCCCCCGGCGCCTGGGAGACCGCCTTCGCGGAGGCCGGCCGCCGTGCCGGGCCCGGCCACACGGACGCCGTCCGCGTCCTGCTGCTACGCAGCATCGGCCCGGACGCCGCCACCGTCTCCCGGCTCTACGAGCGCGGCTCCGCCGCCGAGCGCCGCGCCGTGCTCCTCGCGCTGCCGCACCTGGACCTCGGCCCCGACGCGGTGCCGCTCGTCGAGGACGCGCTGCGCACCAATGACGCACGCCTCGTCGCCGCAGCGCTCGGCGACTACGCCGCCCGGCACCTCACGCCGCACGCCTGGCGGCACGCCGTCCTGAAGTGCCTGTTCACCGGTATTCCGGTGCGTGTCGTGGCCGGCCTCGCCGACCGGGCCCGGGGCGACAGCGAACTCGCCCGGATGCTCGGCGACTACGCCGCCGAACGCACCGCCGCCGGCCGGGCCGTCCCGGAAGACCTGCACCGCGTACTGGCCCTGACCCGCATGGAGCCCTGATGCGCATCTTCGACCCCCACATCCACATGACCTCCCGCACGACCGACGACTACGAGGCGATGCACGCCGCCGGAGTCCGGGCCGTGGTCGAGCCCGCCTTCTGGCTGGGCCAGCCCCGCACCTCGCCGGCCAGCTTCTACGACTACTTCGACGCCCTCCTGGGATGGGAGCCCTTCCGCGCCGCCCAGTTCGGCATCGCCCACCACTGCACCCTCGCCCTCAACCCCAAGGAGGCGAACGACCCCCGCTGCCTGCCCGTCCTCGACGAACTGCCCCGCTACCTGGTCAAGGACCACGTCGTCGCCGTGGGCGAGATCGGCTACGACTCGATGACCCCGGCCGAGGACCACGCCCTGGCCGCCCAGCTCCAGCTCGCCGCCGACCACGGCCTGCCCGCCCTCGTGCACACCCCGCACCGCGACAAACTGGCCGGGCTGCGCCGCACCCTGGACGTCGTGCGCGAGTCCCACCTGCCGCCCGGGCGCGTCCTGCTCGACCACCTCAACGAGACGACCGTCAAAGAGGCCGACGCCGGCGGCTGCTGGCTGGGCTTCTCCATCTACCCCGACACCAAGATGGACGAGGACCGCATGGTCGCCGTCCTCAAGGACCGCGGTACCGAACGCGTCCTGGTCAACTCCGCAGCCGACTGGGGCCGCAGTGACCCGCTGAAGACACGCAGCACCGGCGAGGCAATGCTCGCGGCCGGCTTCACCGAGGACCAGGTCGACCAGGTCCTGTGGCGCAACCCCGTCGCCTTCTACGGCCTCAGCGGCCGCCTCCACCTCGACGTCCAGGACCCGTCCACGCCCGCCACCCACGAGGGCAACTCCGTACTCCGCGGCGGAAAGTGAGCCACCCATGCGCTTCCGCCACCCCGACGGATCCACCATCCACCTCGCCTACTGCACCAATGTCCACCCCGCCGAAACCCTCGACGGCGTCCTCGCCCAGCTGCGCGACCACTGCGAACCCGTCCGCCGGCGCCTCGGCCGCGACCGCCTGGGCATCGGCCTGTGGCTGGCCAGAGACGTCACCCGCACCCTGACCGACGACCCGGGCGCACTACGCGACCTGCGCACCGAGCTGGACCGCCGCGGCCTGGAAGTCGTCACCCTCAACGGCTTCCCCTACCAGGGCTTCGGCGACCGCGTCGTCAAACACCGCGTCTACCGGCCCGACTGGACCGAGGCCGCCCGCCTGAACCACACCACCGACCTCGCCCGGCTGCTTGCCGCACTCCTGCCCGACGACGTCACGGAAGGCACCATCTCCACACTGCCACTGGCCTGGCGCACCGCCTTCGGCCCGAAGCGGCACGCCGCCGCCGTCGCGGCCCTGACCACCCTCGCCCAGCGCCTCGACGCCCTGGAAGAACTCACCGGCAAGTCCGTCCGGGCCGGCCTCGAACCCGAACCCGGCTGCACGATCGAGACCACCGCCGACGCCGTCGCCGCCCTGACCGGAGACGGCGCCCCGCCTCCTTCACGCATCGGTGTCTGCCTGGACACCTGCCACCTCGCCACCTCCTTCGAAGATCCACGCGCCGCGCTGAACACCCTCACCACCGCCGGCGTGACCGTGCCCAAGGCCCAGCTCTCCGCCGCCCTGCACGCCGAGCATCCGCACCTCCCCGAGGTGCGCCGGGCGCTCGCGGCCTTCGCCGAGCCGCGCTTCCTGCACCAGATCCGCACCCGTGACACCACCGGCCTGCACGGAACCGACGACCTCCCCGAGGCCCTCGACCCGCCGGGCGCCCTCCCCGACGGCACACCCTGGCGGGCCCACTTCC
>NZ_JAAAXQ010000659.1 GCF_009916105.1 Streptomyces sp. GC420
GTCTGACTCGGGTGGGGCGGTACGGGGTCGATCTGGGCGATTTTCGGTCAAGGCGGAAGCGTTTTCCGCACAAGTCATGGTCACTATATGAAAGTTGACGGTCGCTCTGGGGCGTAATCGAAAAGACCCGGGTTATCTCCCGGTAAAAACGGGCACCCGGAGGTGTTCTCGCCCTCCCCCGGCGAGCGGGGCATTCTGGGATCATGGCTGAGCGACGGCGGGAATCGGACACGGGTGGCAGCCGCGGCCGCGGCACCGGGGACCTGGCGCGGGCGCTGACCGCCGCCGTGCGCGGAGAGGTCGACTTCGGGGCCGCCGCCAGGGCCCTCACCACCATGGACGCCTCCAACTACCGCCGGGTGCCGCTCGGCGTGGTCGCACCGCGGGACACCGAGGACCTGGCCGCGGCCCTCGCCGTGTGCCGGGAGCACGGCGTGCCCGTCGTGCCGCGCGGCGGCGGTACGTCGATCGCCGGGCAGGCCACCGGGACGGGCGTGGTGCTCGACCTCACCCGGCACATGAACCGCGTGCTGTCGCTCGACCCGGTGACGCGCACCGCCGTCGTCCAGCCGGGGGCGGTACTGGACACCCTCCAGGCGCGGGCCCGCCCGTACGGCCTCGCCTTCGGCCCCGACCCGTCCACGCACAGCCGCTGCACGCTCGGCGGCATGATCGGCAACAACTCCTGCGGAGCGCACTCCGTGGCGTGGGGCACCACCGCCGACCAGGTGCGCTCACTGGAGGTGCTGAGCTACGGGGGTGCCGTCTCCCGGCTCGGCCGGGACTGGCTCGGCGCGCCCGAAGGGCTGCGCGAACTGGTCGGCGCCCATCTCGCGACGCTGCGCACCGGCTACCCGCGGGGCCTGCCCCGCCGCATCTCCGGCTACGCCCTCGACGCGCTGCTGCCCGAGAACGGCGCCGACGTGGCGCGGGCCCACTGCGGCAGCGAGGGCACCTGGGCCGTGGTGAGCGAGGCCGAGGTGCGGCTGGTCGAGGTGCCGGCGGCACGCGCCCTCGCCGTGCTCGGGTACGCCGACGAGACCGCGGCCGCGCAGGCCGCGGCGGGCCTGCTGGCGTACCGGCCGCTCACCGTGGAGGGCATGGCCGAGGACCTGGTGCGGGGCGCCGCGGGCCTGCCCAGGGGCGGTGCCTGGCTGTTCGTCGAGACCGGCGGCTCCGGCGAGGGGGAGGCGCGCGCCCGGGCGCGGGAGATCCTGCGCGGCGCGGACACCCTCGACGGCACGGTCGTCACCGACCCGCGCGAGCAGCGCCAGCTGTGGCGCATCCGGGAGGACGCGGCCGGCACGTCGACCCGGATGCCCGACGGCAGCGAGGCCTGGCCGGGCTGGGAGGACTGCGCGGTCCCGCCCGCCTCCCTGGGGGCGTACCTGCGGGACTTCCGCGCGCTCCTCGGGTCGTACGGCCTGCAGGGCACCCCGTACGGGCACTTCGGCGAGGGCTGCATCCACGTCCGTATCGACTTCGACCTGATGAGCCGTCACGGGATCGGGCGATTCCGGGAGTTCTCGCACGACCTGGCCGACCTCGTGGTGTCCTACGGCGGTTCGCTCTCCGGCGAGCACGGGGACGGCCAGGCGCGCGCCGAACTCCTGCCCCGGATGTACGGGGACGAGCTCGTCTCCCTCTTCTCCCGCGCCAAGGACCTCTGGGACCCGGACGGCGGCCTCAACCCCGGCATGCTCGCCCGCCCGGCCCGCCTCGACGAGAACCTCCGCTTCGACGTCCTGCCGACCGCACCGGTGCCCGTCGCCTTCTCCTACCCGCACGACGGCGGTGACTTCTCCGCCGCGGTACGCCGCTGCGTCGGCGTCGCCAAGTGCCGCAACCCGGCCGGGAGCGCGGGCGTCATGTGCCCCTCCTACCGGGCCACCGGAGAGGAGCGCCACTCGACGCGGGGCCGCGCCCGGCTCCTGCACGAGATGCTGGCCGGCGAGATCGTGACGGACGGCTGGCGCTCCGAGGAGGTCAGGGACGCCCTCGACCTGTGCCTGTCGTGCAAGGGCTGCCGCTCCGACTGCCCGGTCGGCGTCGACATGGCGACGTACAAGGCGGAGTTCCTCCACCACCACTACGCCGGACGCCTGCGGCCCGCCGCCCACTACTCCATGGGCGCCCTGCCGCGCTGGCTCCGCCTGGCCGCCGCCCTGCGGGCGGCCGGGCCGCTGAACGCCCTGGCACGCGTCCGGCCGCTCGCCGCCGTCGCGAAGCGACTGGGCGGCATCGCGCCGGAACGCCCGATCCCGGAACTGGCGCCGGAGCCGTTCACCCGCTGGTGGCGCCGGCGGACCGCCTCGGGCGGCCCGCGGCCGGCCGCCGCACCCGCCCCTGCTCCGGGCCCTGCTCGGGCGTCGTCCGGCTCCGCTGCCGGGCCCGCGCCCGCCC
>NZ_JAAAXQ010000065.1 GCF_009916105.1 Streptomyces sp. GC420
CCCACACACCCCCCCACCACCTGACCCTCACCACCTGCCCCTGGGCTTGATCCGCTTTGGCGGACATCCCAGATCAGGGGTTCGACCCCAGGACGATGCCCATCATGGAGAGCATGGAGAAGAAGAAGCCTCACCCTCGCCACTCGCTCACGCCGGAGTTCAAGGCCGAGATCGTCGAGCTGTGCCGACATGGCGACCGCTCGGCCGACCAGATCACCAAGGACTTCGACCCCACCGAAACCGCGGTGCGTGACTAGCTAGGTGTTGCGGGACACGAGGTTGTTGACGCCTGAGCAGGTTTTCAGTTCGTCGTAGGGATGAGTGCTGGAAGATCGCGGTGCGCCTGGACGTTGCCTCCAGGTATGAAGATCAGCGAAGCTTCCAGAGTCAGCGGCGTGAGCTCGCGATCGTTGCGGCACTACGAGGATGAGGGCTTGATCGTCCCCGGTCGTTGCAGCAATGGGTTCCGCGACTACTGCCAGTCCACTATCGACCGGGTGCTCGTCATCCGCTCGCTGCTGGAATCAGGGCTGCCCGTGCGGTTGATCAGGGAGGTTCTGCCCAGCCTCGCTGACGGACCCGATGTTGGCACGGATGTGGTGCGCGCGGAGTTCCTGCACGAGGTGCAGAGCTATCGCGATCGGCTCGCTGCACGTATCGCCGTTCTCAGCGATCAGCAGGCGGCACTCGATGCCTACCTACGAGAGGCCCGTCGCACTGGCCTATGACTGCCACTTGACCTTGACGTAAGTGTGAGACTCCTACGTTTCGTGCATGGAAATCAGCGAGCAGCAGCACAGCGCTGAGCACACGGTACGAGCGCTGGTCCAGCGGTCGCGCCGGGGACCGAAGGACCTGACCCTCACGACCGATCGGCGCCGCCCTGCCCCGGGGCCCGGCGAGTACCTGATCCGTGTGGGCGCCGCCGGGGTCAACTTCGCTGACGTCATGCAGACCCATGGCACTTACGGAGGAGGCCCGCAGGCGCCCTACGTGGCGGGCTTCGAAGCCGCCGGCGAGATCGTGGGCGTCGGCCCGGACGTCCGGAGCCCGCTTCAGCTCGGCACCCACGTCGTCGGAGTCGGCCCGGGCGCCTTCGCGCAATACATGACGATGCCGGCCGCAGGTGTACTCTCCGTGCCTTCCGGTTGGAGCGACGCCGAGGCCCTCGGCCTGGTGCTGAACTGGGCCACCGCCTTGGCGGCACTGAAGCCGCTGGGCGAGATCAAGACTGGTGAGGTGGTGCTCGTTCACGCCGCGGCCGGAGGCGTGGGGCAGGCTGCCGTCCGCCTCGCACGCCACTACGGTGCGCGCGTGATCGCCACAGCGTCACCGACCAAGCACGACACCGTCAGAGCGCTTGGCGCCGACGAAGTTCTGGACAGCTCACACCCAGATCTGGCCGAGGAGATCACCCGCCTGACCGGCGGTGTCGACCTGGTCCTGGAATCGGTGGGACGGGCCACGTTCAGGGTGAGCCTGTCGGTCACCAAACCCTTCACAGGACGTGTCGTCGTGTTCGGTGCCGCTTCCGGCGACGCCGCTCTGACCACGCACGACCTGGTCTTCACTCACCAGGTCCAAGTCAAGGGCCTGCACATCGGTGCGCTGGCGGGCGCAGCCCCGTCTCTCTACCAGTCGTTGCTCGTCGAGATCGAGGCACTCATCGCCCAAGGCGTATACCCGCCCGGCACCCCCCAGGTTCATCCCCTGGCCGAGGGATCGGCAGTGCTGCGGCAACTCGAAGCCGGTCAGACCCGCGGCAAGCACGCCCTCGATCCCTGGCGCTAGGAACGCCTGTGACTCACCGCAATGCTCCGCTCTCCCCCGAGGGGCGGTTACGCCTCGTCCAACGCTGCCAGAACCGCCCGATCGCCCACGTAGCTGAGGCACTCCGCCGAGCCGAGAAGTGGTCGGCGTCCCGGATCGCATTTGAACTCCACGCCGAGGGGATCTCGCTCAGTCGCCGCACCGTATCGCGGCATCTGCTCGCCCTCGGACTGAGCCGGCGGCGGTTCATCGAACCCAGCGGCGACACGAACCGGAAACCGCGGAAGATCACCGCTCGCCGTCCCGGCCACATGGTCCACATCGATGTGAAGAAAGCCGGCCGGATCCCAGACGGCGGTGGCTGGCGAGTCCACGGACGTGGAAGCCCCCAGAACTACCACCGACCCCACGGTGCAGCAGGAGGCCAACCGTCGGCCTGGCGACTACGCGCAGGCGTAACCAACGTCCTGGCCTCATACAACTAGGGCTGCGGCGGCTGAGTCATGGTGTGCAGAAGCCGAAGTAGTGTCCCGCGAAGTTTGTCGGGGCTCAGCTGCAGGCCGCCCGCGCCCGCGAGATGGGAGAAGACGAGCCCGTCCAGGAGGGCCACGAAGACCGGTGCCTGCCCAGCGGGATCGGGTGCCCCGACTGCGCCGAGCATGCTCGCGGCCAGGTCCTGATGGCGTTTGCCCGCAGCGACGAGGACGGCGTGGAGTTCGGGCCGCCGGGTCGCCTCGAGGGAGAGTTCGTAGCGAGCCAGCATGCGCTCGCGTCCGGCGGTGACCCAGTGCTCGATCAGGCCGGCGACAGCATCAGCGATCTGGGTGATGTCCGTGGGTGCGGTGAGCGTGGGACGCTCAGCGAGCTCGAGGCCGTCGAGCTCGGCCAGCCGCTCGACCGCCGCTTGTAGGAGTGCTTGGCGCGTACGGAAGTAGTACGAGCACGACCCCGTCGGCACGCCGGCGATCTCGTCGACCGCGCGGTGCGTCAGCCCGCGCAGACCGGCCTGCGCCAGGGCACTGATCGCCGCATCCGTCAGTCGCTCCCGCCGCGTCATGACTCCGGTCACAGTCCCCCTCTCTCCGCATGGACGACACTTCCCTCTACAAGCATAGAGTCCCCGTAGGGCATCACAAATCCAGAGGAGTCGAGGTAGGCACTTCAGAGCTCCGCATCTGCGAGAACTACTGCCGTACGGCCGGGTCGGCTTGACGGTGACAGGGAAGGACCGTGCCGGCGGTCGGGTCGTTTCGGCACGGAGTCGGGTCACGGTGGTCCTCAAGTGCACGCAGGTTCGCCACGCAGCAGCATGGTGCGCGTCCGGGCGAGCGGTCCCAGGGCGGACGGTAACGACCTGAGCCCGGCGGGCGGCGCTCCTGAGGACCCCGGCCTCTCACCAGCACCGCTGCGAGTGTCCACGGAACGAGGGAGCCGGCCCGACCGGGATGGGCCGACTCGCCCAGGTGACCAGAACGACTGAGAGGCGTCAGCAGCGACCAGCGCTGGCCGATCTGTGCCGCTACGGAACGGGGACTGTGAAATCGTGGCACTCATGGCATGCCCGCGCGGGCACGGGCGGACGCGCTCATGGACATCGGGCGCTGACCGCAGCGCGGCCACTACTCATGTCCCGGGAGAAACCTCATGGCGGCCACAGCGCGTTTCCCGCTGGAACCGGTGCCCATTCACGTCCCCGACGCCGTGCTGGACGACCTCAAGGCGCGACTGCGGCTCACGCGGTGGCCCGACGACGCGGGGAACGACGACTGGTACTACGGTGTGAGCCGCGGCTATCTGCAGGAACTCGCCGACTACTGGCTCCACCACTACGACTGGCGCAGGGCCGAAGCCGCGATCAATGCGTACGAGCACTACCGGGTGAACGTCCAGGGCGTTCCGGTCCACTTCATGCGCAGGCCCGGTGTCGGGCCCCGGCCCACGCCGCTCATCCTCACGCACGGCTGGCCGTGGACCTTCTGGCACTGGTCGAAGGTTGTCGACCCGCTCGCCGATCCCGCCGCCTTCGGCGGCGATCCGGCCGGCGCTTTCGACGTCATCGTCCCGTCCCTGCCCGGCTTCGGCTTCTCCACCCCGCTGCCGGACCACCCCGACCTGAACTTCTGGAAGGTCGCCGATCTCTGGCACACGTTGATGACCGGCGTTCTCGGTCACCGGAAGTACGCCGCCGGCGGATGCGACATCGGCGCCCTGGTCACCGGCCAGCTCGGCCACAAGTACGCCGGCGAACTGCACGGCATCCACATCGGCTCCGGCCAGAAGCTCACCCTCTTCAGCGGAGACCGGGCCTGGGACGTCAGCGGCGGCCGGCCGATTCCCGGGGGACTGCCCGAGCCCGCGCACCGGCAACTGGTCTCCCTTGAGCGGCGCTTCGCCGTCCACCTGGCCGCCCATGTTCTCGCCCCCAGCACCCTCGCCTACGGGCTCACCGACTCACCGGTCGGCCTGCTCGCATGGATCCTGGAGCGCTGGGCCGCCTGGAGCGACAACCACGGCGACGTGGAGAACGTCTTCTCCAAGGACGACCTCCTCACCCACACCATGATCTTCTGGGTGAACAACGCCATCGGAACCTCGATGCGCTACTACGCCAATGCCAACCGGTATCCCTGGGCTCCCTCCCACGACCGCCGGCCGGTCGTCGAGGCCCCCACCGGCATCACCTTCGTCGGCTACGAGAACCCACCCGGCGTCACCACCACCGAGCAGCGGATCGAGAACTGGCTCGCCGGCGACCGCGCCGCCTGGTACAACCACGTCAACCTCACCGCCCACGAGAGCGGCGGCCATTTCATTCCGTGGGAGATCCCCGACCGCTGGGTCGACGACCTGCGGCGCACCTTCCGCGGACGACGCTGAGCCACCCGTCGGCGGGGCAGGTCCCCCACCGGCGAATTGGCCGGGTAACCGGCTTGCATCGCAGGGCTGTTGTGGCAAGCGACGCCTGTAGTAGCCCTGGCGGGGCGCTCGTGACCTGGCCACGACCGGGAATGCCAGGACCACGCGTCCCCCGCACACCACGGCGCCTGCCGTCGGCCCGCGACTCCCCGCCGCGGTCAGTCCCCCTCACTCACTGGCCGGACATGCTGTGGGCGGCCGACCGTCCAGGACACGTCAGAGCCTTTGCCGTCTTGGGCGGGGTGGGCGTTCTGTATTGAACGTGACGTCCGATATCCGCCGGCGCGACCAGTGGCGAGCCGGGAGTCTCGGTGCATGACTACGACATCGACGATCGCCTTCCGCGTCCATGCGCTGCCCGCCGGGGTACTGGAGGGTGTGCGAGCCCGCGGAGTCGACGCGTTCGGCAGTCGTGCGGAACACATCACCGCCGAGGGTGGCGAGCCCCTCCGGTGCTGTCTGCGCAACGCCGGGCCCGGTGAAGACCTGCTGCTCTTCGGTTACCAGCCTCCACTCCCGGCCAGCCCCTACCGTGAGGTCGGTGCCGTGCTCGCACATGCTGGGCCCTGCGCCGGACCTGGCGAAGTCAGCACCTATCCCCCGGACTGGCGCGGACGTCCGCAGGTGCTGCGGGCATACGACGCACGCGGCTGGATCCACGACGCGACGGCCGTGCACGACGGCCAGGATCCGGAGGCAGCGATCGCTGAAGTGCTCGCCGAGCGCGGCGTGATGCAGGTTCACAGCCGCAACGTCGCCTGGGGCTGCTACATGTTCACCATCACTCGCGCCGGACAGGGCACGGTCGCACCGGCCGGCCTCCGCACCGGGCGCGGCAATGGGCCTCGGTCCCGCGGCGGCTGACGCGATCGTCGATGAGCACGCTGCCTGCGCCCCCGGAGGGGAAGGGCGGCCGGCCTGCGGCCGCCGGACGTGGCGGACCGGCTCGCTCGGCGCAGTACTCCGCGCGCCGTCCTGTGGACCGCCCGCCGGGCGCACCCCGCCGCTGACGCGGTGCGCCCGGCTCAGTCGAGGAATGCGGCGACGGCACGGGCGAACGCGACCGGCTGGTCCTCCGGGATGAGGGTACCGCTGTCCTCAATCTCCACCAGCCGTGCGTGCGGCAGCAGTTCCGCCAGACGCCGCCCGTGCGCGAGCGGCATCACCCGGTCCTGAGCACCCCACAACACGAGCACCGGCCGGTCGAGTCCACGCAGCCCCTCGACCGCCGCCATCATGTCGCCGCGCCGTGCCGAGCGCAGATACGCGGCCAGGTCGCGGCGGATCTCGCGGCGAGTGGCCAGCCCGCGGAACCAGCGGTCGGTGATCTCGCCCGGGACCGGCCGCAGGCTCATCAGCCCGAGCGCCGTGGGCTGCCGCCGGACGAAGCGCAGGCGCAGGCCCTGCGCCACGAGCCACAGGCCGCCCGGCACCTTGGCGGCCAGCACAATGGACTTGCCCGGCAGGCCGGGCGGGAAGTTCTCGAACAGCTCGCAGGACGAGACCACCAGCCGTGCGATGCGCTCGGGCCGCAGCGCGGCGGCGAACAAGAACAGCCCCGAGTCGTTGCCGACCAGTGTCACCTTTCTCAGGTCCAGGGCGTCCAGGAACTCCGCCTGCAGCCGCCCGAGGCCGCGCGGCGACAGGTCGGCATTCGGCCGCATGGGTGTGCAGTGGCCACCCAGCGGCAGCACGGGCACGATGACGCGGCAGCGGTCACGCAGCTCAGGAATCACATTGCGATAGAACGAGCCGTCCATTCCCAGTCCGTGCACGAGGACCACAACCGGACCGTCGCCTCCGGTGTCCTCGTACTCAATGGTTCCTGCGGTGAGCTCAACGCCGGGCATGCGCCACCCTTCTGTGAAATCCCTGAAACGAGTTCGGGCCGGCGGCAGCAGCTGTCACCGGCTTGCGGGGAACCGCCGCTGCCAGCGCAAGGCTGAGCACTTCCTCGCCCGTTTCGCGGGCGCCCGCCAGGTACGGGCGTGCAGCGGCCGGGCTCGGTGGTCGAACGTGCCACAAGCCCGCGCGCCGCCGGCCGGCCGTGGCCTCGGTCACACTTTGTCTCCAGCACGCCACCTCCTCTACACATGTAGAGTATCCAAGGTCTACTACAAATGTAGAGGAGGGTGGCATGGGCGAAGCAGAACGCGGCGCCGGCGCGAGCAGGCGCACCGCGAACGTGGCCGGGGGCGGCATCGACGGCCCGGCCGCTGCCGTCGGGTCGATCCGGAGCCGCCGGCATCGGCACCTGCCGACGGTGGGCCGACGACCAGCCGGCGCTCCGCCTCACCCGAACCGCACCGGAAGGGCCGCCAAACCGTGACCGGCAACCTCACTGCCGTACCAGTTGGCCACGCCGCTGCCCCCTGGAGACTGAAGGAGCGCGACGTCGCCGTCGGTACGGTGATCGTCATCGTGCTGTGCACCACCTTCACCTGGCTGAGCTCCGGAGCGTCTCTGCTCGTCACCTTCCTCCCGGGCGCGGCCTTCGCCTGGCTGGCCCTGGTGTACCTCTACCGCAGCCGCCAGGAGCTGCCCGAGACCGCGGCGTTCCTGCCGGTGTACGTGCTGGCGCTGTCCATCCAGTTCGTGCATTTCGCGGAGGAGTACGTTGCCGGGTTCCCGACCGACTTCGCGCTCCTCTACGGGGGCCGGCCGTACGACTCGGACCTGTTCGTCGTCTTCAACATGAGCGCCTACGCCGTCTTCGCCGCCGCCTCGGTACTGGCGTTCACCAAGCGGCTGGGATTCATGCTCGTCCCCGTCCTCTTCTTCCTCATGTACGGGGCCATCGGCAACGCGATCGCGCACACCTGCTGGTCAATCATGGCCGGCGGGTACTACCCCGGGCTCTTCACCGCACAGCTGTTCTGGATCGCCGGCCCCTGGACCCTCAGCACACTGACCGGCGGGCGGCACCGGGGCCTGGTCATCGGTCTGACCGCGGCCATGGCGGCCGTCATGGTCCCGCTGCTCGCCGCCTTCGCCGACACCGGCTACCACAACCACTGATACGGCCGTGCGGCACCGGTCCACAAGTCAACGACAACCTGCGAGGCATACCATGAACATCGACTTCCAGCTGGCCGAAAGCGTGCTGACCTCCCAGCCGTTCAGCCGCCTGATCGGAGCGCGACTCACCACGTTCGAGACCGGCACGGCGACACTCGAGATCCCCATCCGCGACGAGCTCCTGCAGCACGACGGTCACCTGCACGGCGGCGTGCTCTCCTACGCCGCCGACAACGCGATCACTTTCGCCGCCGGCAGTGCCCTGGGGCCGGCCGTTCTCACCAGCGGCCTGTCCGTCAGCTACCTGCGCCCCGCTATGGGCCGGGCACTTCTGGCGCGCGCCACCGTCGTCCACGCCGGTCGCCGCCAGGCCGTCTGCCGGTGCGACCTGGTCGTGGTCGACGGCGACGAGCCGGACACGCTCTGCGCGGTCGCGCAGGGAACCGTCCTGACCAGGCAGCCCGGGCCGCCACTCGCCAGCAGGGAACGACCGGGCCTGCGCTGATGCGGTTGCCCTGCGACGGCCCGGCGCACCGGCTCGTCCGCCGGCACCAGGGTCGGGTCGTCCGGCTGGACGCAGCCGGACGGCAGAAGCCCGCGCAGCGGTGCCGATCGCCGCGTCCGAGCACCGCTCCGGGGCAGGGAGTGATCACAGGATGGCGAAATGCACGTCCTGAGGTGTGGCATCGGGGCCGTTGGTCGGCGCCATGTCCTGCGGGCATGCGGAGAGCACGACGATCAGATCCAACTCGGCTCTCAGGACAATGAGATCGCCGGGTCTGCTGACCGGTGGAGCGATGACCTGACGGCGGTCCGGCGCCACAGCCGCGTTCTCCCACAGGTTGAACGGGCACGGAACCGAATCAAGCCTGATGCCCTGGTCACGCATCGCCGCGATGAGGTTGTCCGTGCAATTCGCATGGTATCCGGTGGCACCGAGCCGTTCGTACCTGTACACATCGCATGCCGCCAGAGTGGTGTCATGGATTCCCGGTGACGTGTCCTGGAGAACGGTGAGGACGGGCCTCCTCCTGTTGCTGTACAGGCTGTCGCCAACTGCTGGGCTCACCCGCTCGGTCTCGACACGCGTGTGCTCCATGGACATGAATTCCTTCACATCGCTCGATGAGAAGGCCCAGCAATCCACCACTTGCGACCCGGACGTGTTGACCACTTTCACCGAAAGACCGGATGGAACATGTTTCGCCACGGCGCTGCCGGCTGGTATTCGGTGCAGTTCTTCGCGCACGATTCTGCCCTTCCTCGGGTTTTCGTCCTGACGCCGCCGAGGCTCCGCACAACACCCTGCGGTCGCCCGGCGCCGCGTTTCGCAGTTCTTCGCACTGACCACGGACTCCGCCGAGGACGGCGGGCCGAAGGGAAAGGATGGCCGCAATGGAATGGACGCTGAACACGCTGGTCCCGGTCTTCGACCTGCGTACGCAGTGCAGTCGCCGGGTCGACGCCCCACCGAACGCGGTGTGGCAGGCCGCGATGAACGCCACGACCAAGGATCTGGCGGTCTTCGGACCGCTGATGGCCCTGAGGCACGGCAAGAACCCGGCCATGTCGGGCCGCCTGCTGGACGGTGCGATACCCGTCCCGCTCCTGTCCACGGTGGAGGGCCAGGAGGTCGTGTTCGGCACGGTCGGCAAGTTCTGGAAGCGCAGCTCGCCCGATGCCCTGCGCGGCGAAGCGGACCCGTGGCAGTTCCACGCCTTCGACGAGCCTGGCTGGGCGAAGGCCGCGATGTGCCTCCGGATCACTCCGGACGGCGCGGGTACCCGGTTTTCCACCGAGACCCGGGTTCACGCCACCAGCGCCAAGGCGCGGCGGCTGTTCATGGTCTACTGGCCGATGGTGTTCCTCGGCAGCAGGCTGATCCGCCTCGACGTGCTGCGGGCCATCGCCCGGCGCGCCGAACGCGAGGCAGCCGGCTGAATCATGTTCTGGCGCCGGATCGTGAACGTGATCCGGCGTCACGTGTCCTCGCCCGCCGGAGTCCGAGCGGCGCGCGGGGGCTGGTGCGCGTCGGTGCGGCGATGACCGAGAAGGGCGGGGCATGGGCGCCGTACGAGACCACGAGATCACCCATGGTCCCCGAGCCGCGGGGAGACCGGCCGCTCGAAGAAGGTCTCCAGCACCACCGTGGCCTGTGTCCCGCTGACCCCGTCGATGGCGTAGATCCGGCGCAACACGTCCTGCAACTGTCCGGTGGTCGCGGTCCTGACCTTCAACAGCACCGAGGCACTGCCGGCGATGATGTGCGCCTCCAGAATCTCGGGGAGCGCGGCGAACTCCGTCGCCGAATCACCCATCCACGAGGTCGACTCGACCATCACGTAGGCCAGGACGCCGCTTCCCACCGCCTCCGGGTCCACCTCGGCCATGGTGCGTCGGATGACGCCGCGTTCCCGCAGCTTCCGCACGCGCTCATGAGCGGCGCCGGCGGAGAGACCGACGGCGTGTCCCAGCGCCGCGTAGGACTGGCCGGCGTCCTGCTGAAGACGCGCCAGCAGTGCGCGATCAATGTGATCCACAGCTCTCCGTTCGATACTTTCTTGCATCCACAGGATTTCATACTGCATTCTTCACCGTACGCCAAACCATGTATGGCACACGGCATCGTGGAAGGAAAGGCCCCGTATGTCCGACGAGCGCCCCGCGCTGTACGAGATGCTCGACGACCGGTTCCGTACCGGGCGGTGCATGAACGGTGACGAAGGGCTGGAGGTCCTGTACACCGGCTGCCGCTGGGCCGAGGGTCCGGTCTACCTGCCGGCCTGGCGGCAGGTGATCTGGAGCGACATACCCAACGACCGGATGCTGCGCTGGGACGAAGAGACCGGCGCGGTCAGTGTCTTCCGCCGCGGTGCCGGGCACACCAACGGCAACACTCTCGACCGCCAGGGCCGATTGGTCACCTGCGAACAGGGCAACCGCCGGGTGACCCGGACCGAACACGACGGCACCATCACCGTGCTGGCCGACCGATGGCAGGGCAAGCGCCTGAACAGCCCCAACGACGCGGCGGTGAAGTCCGACGGCTCGATCTGGTTCTCGGACCCGGACTTCGGCATCACCAGCGACTACGAGGGCTATCGCGCCCCCAGCGAGATCGGCTCCAACAACGTCTACCGCATCGATCCCGCCACCGGCGAGGTGCGGCTGGTCGCCGACTGCTTCGGCGCACCGAACGGCCTGGTGTTCTCGCACGACGAGCGGCGACTGTTCGTCTCCGACACCCGGGCCGGCCGTATCCGGGTCTTCGACGTACGCGAGGACGGCACGCTGTCCGACGGCGAGGTCTTCGCCGACGCCGGAGCCCGTGAGAAGGCCCGCTTCGACAACCTCCGCCTCGACGACGCCGGCCGGCTCTGGGCCGCCGCGATGGACGACGGAGTGCACTGCTACGACCCCGACGGCACCCTGATCGGGCGGCTCAACGTCCCCGAGTCGGTCGCCAACATCTCCTGGGGCGGCGCCAAGCGCAACCGTCTCTTCATCGCCGCGGAGACCAGCCTCTACTCGGTGGTCATGGGCGTCACGGGCACACACCCGACCGGACCGGGGCACCGGCCCTGGCTGGATTCGGAGGCCCGGTGAACTTCCGGTCCGTGCGCTGCGACTGCGGGGCACCGCCCCTGGTGAGGGTCACCTTGTTGCGCCGCCCATGGCCCAGGTCCGGCGCCTTGCCTGCGAAGCCCTGCTCCCCCGGTTCGTCGACGGTCGGCGTCACCCCGGCCCCCCGTTCCTTACGGCCGCCACGCCATACCTTCGAAAGACCACATATAGGGTGCATTTTCATGGCTGATTCATGGGTCGATCCGGCCGAGCGTATCGGCAGCGACCTGCACCTGGACCTGGACCTGAATCCCGACATGGCAGTAGGCGGCAGCCGCCGTGCCGTGCTCGGTCGCGCGCTGCGCGAGGCGATAAGGGACGGACGGCTGGCACCGGGCACCCGGCTCCCTCCTTACCGGTCGCTCGCCGCCGACCTCGGGCTGGCGCGCAACACCGTCGCCGAGACGTACGCCGAACTCGTCGCCGAGGGCTGGCTGGTCGCCCGCCAGGGGTCGGGAACGCGGGTGGCGCCCAGGGCGAAGCCGGCCGCTTCCCCGCGCGTGCCCAAGCCGACGCCGGTTCGTCCGGACCCGCCCGCCCACGACCTGCGGCAAGGACTGCCGGATACCGCCTCCTTCCCCCGTACGGCCTGGCTCGCTGCCGCGCGGCGGGCACTGAACGCGGCGCCCAACGAGGCGTTCGGGCCCGGTGATCCCCGCGGACGGCCCGAGCTGCGACATGCCCTGGCCGGGTACCTGTCACGCGCGCGAGGCGTGCGCACCAGCGCCGAGACGATCGTCGTGTGCTCCGGTGCCGGGCACGCCCTGCGGCTGCTCTTCGGCGGGAAGGTGCTGCGCGGCCCGCTGGCCGTGGAGTCCTACGGACTGCCGTTCCACCGGTCGGTCCTGGAGGCCGCGCACGTGCGGACCGTGCCTCTGACGCTGGACGAGCACGGGGCGCGCACCACGGAGCTGTCCGCGCTGAAGGGCGTACGGGCGGCGCTGCTCACCCCCGCCCACCAGTTCCCCACGGGAGGACCGCTCCACCCCGAGCGGCGGGCGGCCGCGGTGGACTGGGCGCGCGGGTGCGGGGGCGTGCTCCTGGAGGACGACTACGACGGGGAGTTCCGCTACGACCGGGAGCCGGTGGGCGCCGTCCAGGGGCTCGATCCGCAGCGTGTCGTGTACCTGGGTTCGCTCAGCAAGAGCCTCTCCCCCGCGCTGCGGCTGGGGTGGATGGTGCTGCCGGACCACCTGGTGGAGCCCGTGCTGCGGGTCAAGGGCGAGCGCGAGGCGTGGGCCGGCGTCACGGACCAGTTGACACTCGCCGATTTCATCGAGTCGGGCCACTACGACCGCCACGTCCGCCGGACCCGGCAACGCTACCGGGACCGCAGGAACCGTCTCGTCGCAATCCTCGCCCGCCGGGCACCGCACATCGCCCCAACGGGCATCGCCGCCGGGCTTCATGCTGTGCTGGGCCTGCCGCCCGGCAGCGAACGGTCGGTGACCAAGGCGGCGGCCTGGCAGCGTATCGCCGTGGACGGGCTCGCCGACTTCCGGCACCCGGCCGCCACCATGCCCGCCCACGACGGCCTGGTCGTCGGCTACGCCGCACCTCCCGACCACGCTTTCGGGGCGGCGCTGGACGCCCTCTGCCGGATTCTGCCTCCTCCGCCCGACGGGGACTGACGGCTGCGCGGGCAGGGCCCGGTTCGGTGAACCGGACCCTGCCCGCGGCTCGGGAGGCAAGGGGCAGTCGGAATCGCGTTCCGTCTCCCCGGGAGTGGGCGGCTGTCCCTCACGGCGGTGACTTCGGTCAGCGGACCGGCACATCCCCGCCCGCCTCCTGAACGGGATCTGCCGCAAGCCTGGGCACCGACGCGGATTCCGCCACCGGCTCGGTGCGGGTGCGGGTCCCGGCCCCGCGCGGGAAGCGGAGCGCCACCAGCGCGGTGAGCGCGGTCCCCGCGGCTGCCACGAACAGCGCGGCACGCACTCCCGTCACGCCGGCCGCCGCCGAGACCTCGCCGTCGGCAGCCGAGTTGGCGATGCCGACGAGTACGGCGAGCCCGATGGCACCACCGACCTGCTGGGTGGTCGAGGCCATCCCGGAGGCGATGCCCCGCTCCCGCGGCGCGGCGCCGGCGGCTGCCGCCCCGAACATCACCGTGTATCCGGCACCCTGGCCGAGCCCGAGGACGAGGAAGCCGGGCACCAGGGCGGTGTACGCACCTCCGACGGACATCGTCGCCGCCGTCAGGGCGGTTCCCGCGGCGCCGAGGAGCAGACTGACGGTCATGGTCGTGCGCGTGCCCCAGCGGGTGACGGCGCGCCCGCCGATCAGCGAGCCGGCGGTGAGGGCGAACATGGGCACCAAGTAGGCCAGGCCGGTGCGCAACGCGTCGTAGCCGAGGACGTCCTGGAAGTAGACGGTCAGGAAGTAGGCGCCGGTCCCGATGGTCGCCATGTAGAGGAACGTGACAGCCATGCCGACGCCGAGTCCGGGACACCGGAGGAGCCGCAAAGGCATGAGCGGGTCGGCGCTGTGCCGCTCGACGGCCAGGAAGGTGCCCGTCAGGAGGAGACCGAGAACCGCCGCCGTCGCCACGGTGGGTGAGGTCCAGCCGGCGTCGGGCCCCTGGACGAGGGCGAGGACCAGGGCGGTGACCCCGGCGGTGGAGGTCAGTGCCCCGGGCAGATCGATCCGGCGGGCCACGGTGCGCACCGGATCGGGCGTGACGAGCCGGAAGGCCGCCACCGCCGCGGCGGTGGCCGACGGGACGTTGACGAAAAGGACGGCACGCCAGCCGAAGAACTGGGTGAGCACCCCGCCGAGCAATGCTCCGACGATCAGCCCGCTGCCGCCGGCGGCGCCCCACACGGAGTAGGCGCGGTTCCGTTCCCGGCCCTCGGCGAAGAGGGTGGCGACCAGGGTCAGCGTGGCGGGGAAGAGGAAGGCGCCGCCGATTCCCTGGACCGCCCGGGCCGCGATCAGCAGTCCGGGCCCGGTGGCCAGGCCGCCCGCGAGGGACGATGCGGCGTAAAGGCTCAGACCGAGGACGAACATGCGGCGGGGCCCGTAGAGGTCACAGGCCCGGCCGCCCAGCAGCAGGGCGCCGCCGAAAGCCACCGCGTACGCGCTGACCACCCATTGCAGGCTCTGTGCGGTGAAACCGAGCGCGGAGCCGATCTGCGGCAGCGCGACGTAGACGATGTTGTAGTCGACGGATATGACCAGTTGGGCGAAGGCGAGGAGCACCAGGGCCGGCCCCGGTCCGCGGGCCGGGCCCCCGGGACGGCCGGGCGAGGTGCCGGGATGGTCCGGCGGCGTACCGGTGCTCATCGGTGGGCCCCCCGCTGGTCGGTGCCCGGCACCTTCGCCGTGCTCAGGGCAACGCGGTTCCAGGTGTTGATGGTGAAGATCAGTGCGAGCAGGTGGGCCAGTTCACCGTCGGCGAAGTGGGCGGCTGCGCGGCGGTAGACCGCGTCGGGCAATCCGCCGTCGGAGACGAGGGTGACCGCTTCGGCGAGTTCGAGTGCCGCCTGCTCCTGCTCCGTGAAGAAGTTCCGCGCTTCCCGCCACACGGAGATCATGTGCAGCCGCTCCTCGCTCTCCCCCGCCCTACGGGCGTCGGAGGTGTGCATGTGCAGGCAGTACGCGCAGCCGTTGAGCTGCGAGGAACGGATCTGGACCAGTTCGACGAGCGCCGGGTCCAGGCCCTCGCGGGCCGCCGCGTCGAAGGCGATCAGGGCCTTGAACGCCTTGGGCGCCGTCTTGGCGAAGTCGATGCGGATGCTGTCGGTGGTGGTGTTCTCGTTCGTCATGGCCACAACGTTATGGCCGTGAAAGACCCCGGACAGAGTTCATTCCGGTGTCCGGATCGCGGGTCAATTCCCGGCTGCCGACGGTACCGAGGCAGGGCCGTTCCTTGGCCGGTCCACGTGCTGTGAGTACGCGGCGCGCCGCCCGAGGGCCAAGGCCGGCACCCTCGCGTCCGGGCTCTTGACGGCCCCTCACCAGCTCCCGGACCCGGCGGGTGGGGAACGGACCACGTCGAACAGCGCGTGCGGACCGGCCGCGTGCGGACCGGCCGCGTGCGGACCGGCCGCAGGTGGGCCGGCCCGTGCGGCGGCCAGGAGAGCGTCCTCATCCGCCTCGTCGGGAGGACGACGGCCCCGAAGGGGGCGCGGCAGGGAGCCTCGCTTGGGAGCAGGCCGGGCAGTTGCGGTGGTCTTGGCCGTCCCAGCACACCTTCTGACGTCATGGTCAGCTCGGCCCTTCATGAAGGGTGAACCCGATCAACTGATCCGTCGTCGCCTCTGCAAAATCGAAAGTGGCAGAGTGCAGGTGGCCCGTATCATCGCGAGCGGGATGGGCCCGTAGCGCAGTGGTTGTCGCGCCTTCACCGCATGTGGGAGGACGCCGGTTCGAATCCGGTCGGCCCCGTCCCGCCTCCAGCTCGTTCTCGGTGGTCGCTTCCGAGCCCGAGCCGAGTACGAAGGCCGGGCAGGCGCCGCCCGGCGCACCAAGGCGAGACCGACGGCTGCCCCAGGGTCCGTCCGGCGAATCGTGCTGCTCTGCCAAGACCGCAGCGGCGGGAAACAGGCGCTGCACGGCTGTCACGACGGCCGCTCGGCGTGCGGATGGGAAGGACGCGCGCTCTTCCTCGTCAGCGGCATCAGGTCGGACCGGCCGGTCCAGGACATGGCGAGCTGCCGAGCCGGCCCCAGTCGGGTCCCTCCGGGGACCTGCTCGACGAAGGCGTGGCGCACGCACTCCGAGTTGACGGAGACCAACAGGCGGTCCCTCAGCCGGAGACAACGCTCGTCCGGCACTCGGCACATCCACGGGAATCACAGGTAGGTCCCGTGAACCCGGCTCGACCAACACCCGCATGCCGGGCACGCGGTGAATTGCGCGGACGAACCTTCGCGGCCGGCGGGAAACAGAACCTTTCAGCCGGGGCGCGACCTCTCCAACCGTCCCGAACCTTCAGCCACGACGGGCATGGCGGGCCCGAACCGGAATCCGCCGCGGCCGTCGAAACGGACCTGCACCACCGTGTCGAATCCGTCGGAGAGCGACGGTTTGCGCAGCCGCTTGTACGCGGCGAGGATCCCGACCTCCGGGACCCGGTCCCGTCCCTCCCGCCGTCCGTTGCGCCGCAGCGAACCGGTGAGGTCAGGGGCGAACCAGTAGGCCGTCACGGTCGCACGGTGGGCGCGGCCCAAGGCCACCAGCGGGCGCCATTCGTCCGGCGACGGGTTGGTGTTGTCTACCGCCACGGACCGCCCGGCGCTCAGCGCCTCGCACATCAGGCGCGTCTGGCGCTGCTGCTTCCTCCGGGCGCCGCGGGGAAAGAGGTCCTTGCTGACCAGCGCGTAGCCGCGGGACAAGTGCTCCCGGTAGAAGGTGGACTTTCCGGAGGCCTGCAGACCGACGAGCACTGCCACGTCAAGACCCCTGTCCGGTGTCATCGCGACGGCACCTCCTCCTGACCTTGGCTACGTGTCCTGAGACGCCTCGGCGTTCATTCCATGGAACCACGCGCGGCAGTGGCCTCAACCGGTGACGGTGCTCTCTCTCACCGGTCGCGGTGGTGAGCGAGGCAGAGGCCCCGGTCAGGACGTCCCGCCGCCATGTGGTCGGCGGCCCGGGCGGAAGACGAGCGGGTCGGGCTGCGTGCCGACACCCCGCCCGGATGGCTGGCGTCCCACCGGGACGACGGGCCGGCGCGCGAACCGAAGCGGGACCGTGCGCCGTACAGCGAGCGCGTGACGCCTGCCGGAGGCCGGCGCCCGAGCGACCACGGAATCCTGGCGGTCCCGGCTCGGCGCGGCAGAGGGCCGGGACGGGCTAGGGGGCCGTCGACGGCGCGGCGAAGACGTCCCACCGGCCGGGTCGGGAGCGGCCGTCGGTTCGACTCGCGCGGTGGCGGCTGTGCGGGCCGGGCACAGCCGCCGGCGCTGCGGTAGGAGGAATCAGTTCCGGCCGCTGCCGTCCACGATCACGGGTGCGCCGTCGCCCGAACCGCAGGGCACCGCGTAGACCGGGTTCTCCTTGGCCGCCTCCTTGTACGCCTCGATGCACTGGTTCATCAGAACCTTGTCGGTCAGCGAGTCGTTGAGGATCTTGTTGGCCCGGGCGATGCCCTCGGCCTCGATCTTGCGGCGCTTGGCCTCCTCCTCCGCCGTGCGGCTCGCCTCGACGGCCCGCTCGGTGGCTTCCTTCTGCTGGATCTTGCGATCGATCTGTTCCTGGAGGGAATCCGAAGGCTTGACGTTGCGCAGGTTGACGGCGGTGACGTCGATGCCGCGGGGCGCGAGTCGCTCCTTGACCAACCTGCCGATCTCCGCGTTGATCTTCTCTCGGGCCGAGGTGTAGCCCTCCTCGCTGGTGTAGCGGGCGAAGACGTTCCGGACGATCTCCCGGCTGTCGGGGTAGACCAGCCGTTGCTGAATGGCGTCCTCGCTCCCTGCCAGCCGGTACAGCTCCACCGCCTTGGCAGGGGTGACCGCCCACTTCACGGTCAGCTCCGCGTACATGACGCCCCCCTGGGAGGACCGCACCTCGACGACGTCCTTGTCGGAGAGGTTGAGATCGACCGGCCGGGTCGAGAACGACGTGACATCGGTGAAGGGTGCCTTGAGATGCATTCCGGACGTCATCGGCGTGCCCACCTTGCCGAACAGCACCGGCACGCCGACCTCGTAGGCGCTGACGACGTACACACTGCTGGCCACGCCGAAGAACACACCCCCGATCAGCGCGGCGACGGCGCCCAGCCGAAGCTGGGACGAGCTGCGGGCACGGGCGACGAAATACATCACCACGGCGGCGAGGACGAGCAGACAGGACAGCACGAGCACGGTGGCCCCCCTGAGAAACCCTGCGCGGCACCTCCCCCGGCGCCGCTGGTCACTGGAGGGTACGACATCAACGAAGCGGGATGATCGCGGGGGCGGCCCGCAGCCGGGCCGGCGCGGTGCGTCCGCCCTCCGCCGCGACCGGGCAGGCACGCGTGCCCGGCGGCCCGGCACGGAGCTGTCAGCCCGCGCGGGCGGCGCTGAGACGGGCCTCCACGGCTCCTACGCCCTCGACGCCCTGGCAGAGCCCCACGATCACCGGAACGAGACGCGCCTCGGGGACTTGCCCCCGCAGGATGACGGTCCCGGCCCTGACCTCGACCGCGACGGTACCCGCGCCCAGGGCGAGGATGCGCCCCAGAACTTCCTGCTCGACCTCGCCGCGGATTTCGGCGTCCGAGCGGACGAACGTGTCGAGAAGGTCGCTGCGGCTGACGATACCGATGAGGAGCCCGTGATCGCCGACCACCGGCAACTGCTTGACGTGCCGCCCGCGGAGTTCACGCGCGGCCCGCGCAATGGTCCAGTCGGCTCGGGCGGTGAAGACAGGGCTGCTCATGAGGTCGCCGGCGGTCCGGGCGCGCGCCTTCCCCCAGGCACGTTCGTCATCACCGTCCCGCCCTCGTGGATCCGGCATGCCGGTCTCGTGCCGCAGCACGTCGGACGCTGACACGACACCGACGGGAACACCCTCGCCGTCGATGACGGGGGCCGCGGCGATGTCGTTCGCATCCAGCAAGGCGGCGACGTCGTGGAACGGTGTGCTTGGGCGGAGTGTGACGACCTCCTCGGTCATCACGTCACCGACCGTGCGGCGCTGCAGCATGGCTTCGGCCTCCTCCGCTGTGCGACGGCGGCCTTGTGCGGGCCGCCCGAGGGGGCAGCGCGCGGTGCGCCGGCCGTCACGGCCGTGCCGGCCGCACACCGTCCCTCCATCCCATGACAGCACCGTAGCGCTCCGGCTACCAGTGACGGTCAGCCCGTCGGGAAGGCCGATGGGCCTATGACCAGGTGTGCGGCCGTGATCAACCTCGGCGCCGAGGCGCCCTACAGGCTGAGCGCGTCCTCAGCGTTGCCCACCCACGCGGTCACGGAGTTGCTGTCGGGCGAGACGTACAGGCCGGGAGTCGGCGCCTTGAGCGGTGTCTGCTCGAGATCGGACTCGGTGTTCATGGTCATGGAGATCGAGTCGACGGTCCTGCCCTTGCCGTCGTTGGCGCCGCCCATGAGTCCGGCGTAGGCCGACTCGCCCGGTTCGAGCCTGATCGCCTCCTCGATGGTGTGGGCCTCGCCCCGCTCCGTGGCCTGCCCGTCCAGATCGCCGAAGGTCACGACCGGATGGCCCAGTGGCTTGCACGCCTTGCCGCCCTTGTTGGTGATCTTCAGCAGGTAGCTGCTGGTCGTGGGCTCCGCCAGGGTCGCGGTGAACGTCACGTCGTACGTGCTGCACGGAAAGACGTCGTAGTCGGGGTCGGTCGACGAACCGTCCCCGCCGCCGGACGAGCCCGAGTCCGGGGACGCCGACGGCTTTCCCGGCTTCGACGGCTTCGGCGGATTCCCCGGCTTCGCGGACTTCGTCGGGCTCGCGGTCGGCAACGCGGCTCCGCCCGCCGCGTCGTCTTCGGTGGGCCCGCAGGCGGTCAGGGCCAGTGCGGATACGGCGGCGAGGAGGACGGAGGCTCTGTGGACGGTGCTCATGGTGGTGTTCCCCCGATTGAGAAGCGCGAGGCGCGAAGTGTGCTGGGCTGAGCACAAGCGTCCCGCGGAGGCTTCACAGTTTGGTGACGGTGTCTTGCCGAATCCACCACGGTTGCCGACCCGCCGCATGTCCGGATGGGGCTCGTCAGACGCTCCGCCTCGGCGGCCGTGTGCGGACTGTCCAGGACGGGGTTCCAGGCCGGCCGGATGGCGGGAAGTCCGGGCTTCGGTGTGCTGTTGGCGCGGCTGTCGGAGCACCGGAAGCTGGGCATCGGTGCCCTGTCCCGGCGTGCCGGGAGCCCCGGACCTGAACTCCGGGCGGTGTTGGACGGTGTGGCGCCGGGCCCGTGGCTGCTGCGGCGGCCCGCGCCCGCGCTCGATCTGCACGCCGCAGACGTGTTCGTGCTCGCGGGGACTGCGGTGCCCGACGACCCGGCTCCCTTGGACGCAGAGGCCGGACGGAGGGTGCCCCGCCTCGCGGGGGACGCCGTGTGCCTGGCACCCGAGGACAGACGCAGGCTGCGCCGGCTCGTCCGGTCATTGCCGCAGGAGAACGCACGCGGCCGGTTCGGGCTCCGCGGACGTACGAGCGGTACGGGCCGGGGTTCGGCGGCGTACTCGTACGCATGCTCAGCAACCGGAACCTCGACTGGACGGGTGCGGCCCGGACGTTCCTGCACCTGACCGGCCGGTACTGGTCAGCGTCCACGTACGGGATGGTGGGCCACGGCCACACCGGACTGACCCCCGGCCTGCTGGCCGGCTTCACGACCGTACTGGGCATTCCTGCCGACGACCTGGCCGCCCTCACCGGCCCGACTGTGCCGATGCCCCGCCGCGGAACCCGGCGGCGGCCGACGCGGCCAAGCTCACCTGGGACGCCCGACGCCTGACCGTCGCTGCGGTGCGGCCCTTGCTTGGCGCGCCGCGTGAACCCCTCGTTCCGTGCCGGCGACGACGTCCACGGTCGAACTCGGCGACGACGACGGCGCCATCGCCCAATACGCACGTGCTGCAGATGAGTTGGCGGAGCCGAAGCCGGCCGCCACGGCCCGCGTCCGGACCACCGGGCCGTGTCAGACGGTCTTCGGCTCGCGGTCTTTGACTCGAAGGTGCCGTCCCGGTCCCGGGGCATCGAGGGAGAGGGGAGTACCCACTCCTCTCCATGCTCAACGTATAGCGCACCGGGGGGCTTGCGGCAAGGCCCGGGTGATGCCTCAGGATTGTCGGCCGAGGCCAGGACCTGCGGAGATCGGAGATTCACGAAGTGCGTGTTCTGTTGTCGACGTATGGGTCGCGTGGGGACGTCGAACCGCTGGTGGGGCTCGCGGTGCGGTTGCGGGAACTCGGCGCGGGGGTGCGGGTGTGCGCGCCGCCTGACGAGGACTTCGCGCAGCGGTTGGCCGGTACCGGCGTACCGCTGGTGCCGGTCGGCCCGTCGGCGCGTGCGCTGACGAAGGCGGCGCCGCCGCCGTCATCCCTGCCCCGGCGCGCGGCCGAGTTGATCGCCACCCAGTTGGACGTGGTCACCGCGGCGGCCGAGGGATGTGACGCGCTTGTGGCGACCGGCATGCTGCCGACCGCGGCCGGCGCGCTGTCGGTGGCCGAGAGACTGGGCGTCCACGCCGTGTCCGTGACCTTCCAGCAACTCACCCTGCCGTCGCGGCACTTCCCTCCGGGTGCGCGGCCCGGCAGGCAGTCCTCGCCGGAGGAGACCGACAACAGGGTGCTCTGGGAAGAGGACGCCCAGAACGTGAACGCGTTGTACGGCGAGGCGCTCAACAGGCACCGGGCGGCGATCGGCATGCCCCCGGTGGACAACGTCCGCGACCACGTCTTCACCGACCGGGCGTTGCTGGCGGCAGACCCGGTCCTGGTCCCGTGGCGCGACATGACGGAGCTCGACCTCGTGCAGACCGGGGCGTGGATCCTGCCGGACGAACGCCCGCTCCCCGAAGAACTGGAGGCGTTCCTGGACGCCGGCGCACCGCCGGTGTACGTGGGCTTCGGCAGCATGGCCATGCACACCTCACCGGACCTCGCCCGGGTGGTCGTCCGGGCGGTCCGCGCTCACGGCCGCCGCGTACTCGTCGCCCGCGGATGGGCGGACCTGGCCCTGATCGACGACCGGGACGACTGCTTCGCCGTCGGCGAGGTCAACCAGCAGGCCCTGTTCGGCCGGGTGGCCGCCGTCGTGCACCACGGCGGCGCGGGCACCACGACGACGGCCGCCCGGGCCGGCGCGCCCCAGGTGGTGGTACCCCAGTTCGCGGACCAGCCGTACATGGCCGCCCGGGTGGCCGAACTGGGCATCGGCACGGCACACGACGGTCCGGCGCCGACCGCCGAGTCCCTCTCGGCCGCGCTCGGCACCGCCCTGAGCCCCGAGACCCGGGCACGGGCGAGGGCCGTCGCCGGCACGATCCGCACCGACGGGACGACGGTCGCGGCGGAACTCCTGCTCGACGCGGTCAGCCGGGGAAAGCCGCCCGTGTCCGCGTGAACCACCGGGCGGACCCGGTCCCCGGACCGCGAGAACCGCACACCACGGAGACCTGAACCGAAGACGGGCACGGTGCCCCCACCAGGCGGAGCGTTGCCCGTCATGGCCGGCCACACGGTCCTTCACGCCGTTCAAGGCGCCCTGCCGCACGCAATGGTCGCAAGCGACCCCAGATCGGAGCCAATGCCGTGAACCCGCTGTCCACCAGCGCGTTTGATCTTCCCGACCGCCTCTCCCCCAAGGCCGACCCGACGCTGATCGCGGGCGACGAGCAGCATTTCGCGGCCATCGCGGAGAGCCTCGAGCAGGCGATCGCCGAACTGTCCGGCCGGCTCGCCGCCGAGCGCAGGTCGCCCGGAGGCGTGGGCCGGCAGGCGATGGACCGGGACATGGAGGTTCACCGGCTGACCGCTCGCCTGCGCGCACTGCGCCGCTTCGGTCTTGATCTGTGCCTCGGACGCATGGTTGGCGTGGACGGCCCCGAGCCGGTGTATGTCGGACGACTCGGTCTTACGGACAGCGCGGGTCGCCGGCTGCTCCTCGACTGGCGCTCCCCCGCGGCCGAGCCGTTCTTCGGAGCCACCCACGCCAACCCGATGGGGCTGGCCAGCCGCCGCAGGTATCGCTGGACCCACGGCCGGATCAGCGACTACTGGGACGAGGTGTTCACCGAGGACGGGTTCGCCGGGCATGCCGCGCTCGACGACCAGTCCGCCTTTATCGCCGGCCTGGGCGGCAACAGGTCGGCACGGATGCGCGACGTGCTCGGCACCATTCAGGCCGACCAGGACGCCATCATCCGCGCCGGATCCCGCGGCGCTCTCGTCGTCGACGGCGGTCCCGGCACGGGGAAGACCGTCGTGGCTCTGCACCGTTCCGCCTACCTCCTCCACTCCGACCCCCGACTCGGTCACCGCCGGGGCGGTGTGCTGTTCGTCGGTCCTCACCAGCCCTACCTGGCCTACGTCGCCGACGTCCTCCCCAGCCTGGGAGAGGAGGGCGTGCAGACCTGCACGCTGCGGGACCTGGTCGCCGAGGGAGCCGCGGCAGCGGTCGAGGCCGACCCGGAGGTGGCCCGTCTGAAGTCGTCCGCGGACCTGGTGAGGGCGATCGAGACGGCCGTCGGTATCTACGAGGAGCCGCCTGCCAAGGGGATGACGGTGTCGACCGACTGGTCGGACATCTGGCTGAGCGCCGACGACTGGGCCGCGGCGTTCGAAGCGGCGGCCCCCGGTACTCCGCACAACGAGGCGCGCGACGAGATCCGGGAGGAGCTGCTCACGATCCTGACGGACAAGGACGACAGCGGCGCCCCGCCCGAGCTGCTCCGGACGTCGCTGCTGCGGAACAGCGAGCTGATCAGCACCCTCAATCGCGCGTGGCCGCTGCTCGAAGCGGCCGACCTCGTGGGAGACCTGTGGTCGGTGCCCGCCTACCTGCGGATGTGCGCCCCCTGGCTCAGCCCCGACGAGGTTCGGAAACTGCAGCGTGCGGACGCCCAGGCCTGGACGGTGTCCGACCTGCCGCTCCTGGACGCGGCACGGCAGCGGCTCGGCGACCCGGAGGCGTCGCGACGCCGGCGTCGGCACAGCGCCTCCGTCGCCGCCGAACGCGCGCGCATGGCCACGGTCGTCGATGCCCTGCTCGAGGCCGATGACGACGGTGAGGGTGCGGTGACGATGCTGCGCGGACAGGACCTGCGGGACACCCTCGTCGACGAAACCGCACAGTCCGCCGCCGAACCGGACCTGCTCGCCGGCCCGTTCGCGCACATCGTCGTGGACGAGGCTCAGGAACTGACCGACGCGGAGTGGCAGATGCTGCTTCTCCGGTGCCCGTCCCGGAGCTTCACCATCGTCGGGGACCGTGCCCAGGCCAGGCACGGGTTCACGGAGTCGTGGCAGGAACGGCTCGAACGGGTCGGGCTCGACCGGATCAGCCTGGCCTCCCTGAGCATCAACTACCGGACCCCGGAAGAAGTCATGGCGGAGGCCGAGCCGGTCATCCGGGCCGTGCTCCCGGACGCCAACGTGCCGGTCTCCGTCCGCAGCAGCGGCATCCCCGTCGTACGCGGGTCCGCTTCGGATCTGAACTCGGTCGTCGGCACCTGGCTCGCCACGCACGCCGCCGGGATCGCCTGCGTCATCGGCGATCCCACGTTCCGGACGACGTCCCGCGTCCGGTCGCTGACCCCGGAGCTGGCGAAGGGGCTCGAGTTCGACCTGGTCGTCCTCATCGACCCGGAGAAGTCCGGCAGGGGCGGCATCGAAGGAGCGGTCGACCGCTATGTCGCGATGACCCGGGCGACCCAGCAACTCGTCGTCCTCACGAGCTCCTGACGGCCGGGCGGACGAACGCCTCCGGGCCCGTGGGCCCCCCGCCCCCTCGTTCCCGCTCGTCCCCGCTCACAGACTCGTCAGGACTTGGGGCGAGAGAACCTTGATCACGGCGTTGGCCCAGCGCATCCGCCGCCAGGTCTGCGGGTGGCACGCCGAGACCGCGGCGAGGAGGCCGTCGTCCTTGGTGGCTTGCGCGGCCTGGGCGAGCATCTCCCAGTGGAGGGAGTTGCTCGTCGCGTCCAAGTGCATTTCCCGCAGGTCGCGAAGGAGCAGCAGACCGGGCTCGGGGCGGTGGGCCGGCGCGTCGGCGGCCTTCTCCCGGAGCGTCGGCAGCACACCCGCGGAGGGTGCACCGGAAGAGCAGCCGGCGCTGAGGTCGAGGCCGTGGGCGTGAGCGGCGTCGGTCAGGCGCCGGACGTGTTCGCCTGACCACCGGGCGGGGTCGGTGGCGACATGGTGGACCTCGTGGTCGGCGCGGTGGCGCTCGGCCACGGCTGTCAGCCCTCCGGCGAGGCGTTTCTCACCGTGGTGGAGGGCCGCGGCGGTCGGTCGGATTCGGCATGGCCGGCGGCCCTCATTTTCGCGTCGTCGAGCAGGCGGGCCTGCTCGACGTCGTCGGCGATCTCCTCACAGTCGACGGCGTACGAGCCGGTCGGCGTCGGCTCCCCGGCGGGGGACTCCGATGGGTCCGTAGCCGGCTCGGCGGCGATACCGGCCAGGCACACCACGGCCCACCCCACGACGGTCCACCGACGGGCGCTCAAGAGCCGTCCGTTCCGGCGGCAAGGCCGACGCAGGTGATCACGGTGGGGGCGAGCACCGCGGTACACGTGGTCATCGGGCCTCCCTTTTCGCAAGGTCGTTACCGTCTCCGGTATGCCGGATCGACCGGATGGAGGGGCAGCGTGCCGGCGGATCGCCGACTGGTCGGGACAGTATGCTCCCCGCTCGTATGCGACGCCGCCGGCCGGCGATCATCTTCGTCGCCGCCCGGTCGAGCTCCATACCGACAGGGTCTACGACTACGACCACCTGCACCGCCGCCACGAACACAGGGCCGAACACTTCCTCGCGTTCGCCGGCACAGCCGCAGCCCTCATCGGCTACCGCCGACTCGCCCGCTGAGACGACGTCTTAAGCTCTTCGCATGAGTCAGGGGGAAAGCGGCAGACAGATCGTCGACGGGCGTTTCGAGCTGGAGGTGCGGCTCGGAGGCGGCGGGATGGGAACGGTGTGGCGGGCCAGGGATCTGGTGCTGCACCGCAGCGTGGCCATCAAGGAGGTGCGTCCGCCGGACGCCGGACTGGCCGAGTACGACCCGGAGGGCGCGCGCCTGCTGCGCGAACGGGTGCTGCGCGAGGCGCGGGCGCTGGCCAGGATCGAGCACCCCAACGTCGTGACGATCCATCACATCGTCGACGGCGGCCCGGGTACCTATCCGTGGATCGTGATGGAGCTGGTGAACGGCGGTTCGCTGGCCGACCGCCTCGGCCGGGGGCCGATGACTCCCGTGGAGGCAGCCCGGACCGGCCGCGAGGTACTGTCCGCGCTGCGCGCCGCGCACGCCGTGGGTATCGAGCACCGGGACGTCAAACCCGCCAACGTCCTGCTGCGCACCAACGGCCGCCCCGTGCTCACGGACTTCGGAATCGCCGCCGTTCGCGAGTCCACCGCACTGACCGCCACCGGGTCACTCATCGGCACACCGGACTACATGGCCCCGGAGCGTGTCTCGGGGGACAGTGGCGGTCCGGAGTCGGACCTGTGGTCGCTGGCGATGATGCTCTACGTCGCCGTCGAGAATCACCACCCGCTGCGCCGGGGAACGACCCTGGCCACGCTGGCTGCCGTGCTGCAGGAGCAGGTGCCGCCCCCGAGCAAGGCCGGGCCCCTGACAGACCTGCTGACGCGTCTGCTGGTGCGGGACCCCGCGGCGCGGCCGAGCGCCGAGACCGTCGACCGTATGCTGGCAGAGATCATCGAGGGCCACGGCAGCCCTTCGCCCTATCGGCCGGCGCCCCCGGCGGCAGGCCCACCGGGATTCGGTGCCCCGGCTTTCCCGGTGCCCCAGGATGC
>NZ_JAAAXQ010000660.1 GCF_009916105.1 Streptomyces sp. GC420
GGATGGTACGTCCATTCAGGAGCGGTGGAATGGATGAAACGTACACTTCAGCACCGCAGTGCGGCCACCTACTGTCGACGGGGACCGACCGAACGGAGAAGGCCCCGACGCCCGGAGGGAGGCAGGTCGTGCCCGTCGGCCACGCGGTGACCGTCGCCCACGCGACCGCGCTCCTCTCCGTCCGGCGCGGCGGCGCCCCGGCGGCGGACTGGGCCGGAACGGGAGCAGGACGCGGGTGGGCGCACGGCACGGCACGCGCGGGCGCGCGACAGCGCCCGCTCCCGCGTACGCCCGCGCTCGCCCCGCCCCGGAGGGGCAGCCGCCGTTCGGAGGCGCTCGCTCCGTGCGTCCGGCCGCCGCCCCGCGAACCGGGCCGCAGCACCCCGATCACGCACACTTGTACAGCGCAACCAATGCGGTGACCGCAGCATTCAGAAGGGCTCGAGGATGAGCAGCAGCAACCAGAACCCGGCGCACGAGAACGCGGCATCCGGCCAGGGCGGGCCCCGCCCGCGCGGCCCCGTCGACTCCTCGCGCGTCCCGCGGTACGCCGGCCCCGCCACGTTCGCCCGGCTGCCCCGCCTCGACGAGGTCGGCACCGCCGACGTCGCCGTCGTCGGCGTCCCCTTCGACTCCGGCGTCTCCTACCGGCCCGGTGCCCGCTTCGGCGGCAACGCCATCCGGGAGGCCTCGCGGCTGCTCCGCCCGTACAACCCGGCCCAGGACGCCTCGCCCTTCGCCCTCGCCCAGGTCGCGGACGGCGGCGACATCGCCGTCAACCCGTTCAACATCAACGAGGCCGTCGAGACCGTCGAGGCGGCCGCCGACGACCTCCTCGGCACCGGCGCCCGGCTGATGACGCTGGGCGGCGACCACACCATCGCCCTCCCCCTGCTGCGCTCGGTCGCCAAGCGGCACGGCCCTGTCGCGCTCCTCCATTTCGACGCGCACCTCGACACCTGGGACACCTACTTCGGCGCCGAGTACACGCACGGCACCCCGTTCCGGCGCGCCGTCGAGGAGGGCATCCTCGACACCGAGGCGCTCTCCCACGTCGGCATCCGCGGCCCGCTCTACGGAAAGCAGGACCTGACCGACGACGAGAAGATGGGCTTCGGCATCGTCACCTCGGCCGACGTCTACCGCCGAGGCGCGGACGAGGTGGCCGACCAGCTCCGGCAGCGCATCGGCGGCCGCCCGCTGTACATCTCCATCGACATCGACTGCCTCGACCCGGCCCACGCGCCCGGCACCGGCACCCCCGAGGCAGGCGGCATGACCTCCCGCGAACTGCTGGAGATCCTGCGCGGACTGGCCTCCTGCAACCTGGTCTCGGCGGACGTGGTGGAGGTCGCCCCGGCGTACGACCACGCGGAGATCACCTCCGTCGCCGCCAGCCACACCGCGTACGAACTCACGACGGTCATGGCCCGCCGGATCGCGGAGGCACGCGCGGACGGCGCGAGCGCCACCGGCGTTCGCCCCGGCACCAGTTGAGGGCCCCGGCACCCGGTGACGCGGGCGGGTGACGCCGGCGCTCCGGAAGGGCACCGGGGAGCCGTAGGCGGAGGACCGGCACCCAGAGACGGGCGATCACCCGATGGAGTGCACCGGTCCCCGACGGCCCGTACCGCCGATACCGTACGAACATCCGCGCCGCCGGATCCGCATCGGAGGACATCATGAGCGCTCAGCCCGACGGCCCGTACGGCCCGCTGATTCCCATGCCGGAGCTCACCCCCGACGGCCTGCGGGCCGCCGTCGCCCGTATCGCGCCCAGCCGAGTTGCCGCGCTCACCCAGCATCTCTTCGAGGCCACGACGAATGCGCAGCAGACCCAGAGCCTGGCGCCGCTCAGGGCCTTCGTCCACTCCTGGGCGGTATTCGTGGCCGTCGAGCGGTACCCGGACCGGGCCGCGCGGCTGCGCGAGCTCGAGCGGGTCGTCGACGAGGGCGAGCAGGACCCCGCTGACGCGATCGCCGAGATACGACGAATCCGGGATGCCGCCGAGGCGGAGGCCGGGCTGCGGTGAACGACTGGACTTGGGACTACAACCCGGGCGAGGAGCATGTGGCTGGGGGTTGCCGCCCGGTGTCAGGGCGGAAGTGGAACGACTGGCCACGGAACTCTCTGCGCTCGGCCGCGACGCGGTGAAGGTGGGGCGTCCCATCGACAGGGAGGGTGGGCTTCGAGAGTTCGACATCCTCGGCGGGCGCGGGATCATCAGCTTCCTCGCAGTCCCACGCCACCAGTGCGTCTACGTCTGCCACGTCACCTGGTATCACTGAGCTGCCCTGACAACGGAAGGCCCCCGGACCGGCAGGCCGCCCGGTGAATGGCGGCCTGCCGGTCGTCCCGGGGGCCCGCCGGGTCAGGAGGGCTCGGCCGACGGTGCGGTCT
>NZ_JAAAXQ010000661.1 GCF_009916105.1 Streptomyces sp. GC420
TCAACCAACTCAAAGGCTTCCGCGGCATCGCCACCCGCTACGAGAAGACCGCCACCTCCTACGAAGCAGCGGTCACACTCGCAGCAATCCTGATCTGGGCAAGATCAATTTGAAGACGGACCCTAGTCCAGGAGGTTCCGTTCGATCAGCGTGGCCTCCATCCCCACGAGGCCGAACGGAATGCCGTGGAGCGGATCCGCGATGGCCTGATTCCCGGTCCTCCACCGGTATGCACTGCCGTATCCGCGACCACCTCCCGGAACGCGCTGCGAGGCGCGGCCGGGCACCGGCGGGAATGGGCCGGGTCCCTGGTTCCGGGGCTGCTGCCCGGACGTGGCCAGGCCGTCCGGAGGACGTTCCGCCGCAGACGGCATTCCCGCCCGCATGGGCCTTTGCCACCATGGCGGCGCCTGGGAGGCGGGCGTGGTGACGTCTGCGGCCCGGACCGTAGGCTGATCCCCGTGGAGGAACGTATGGAGACGGCCAATGACACATCCGCCCCGGTGCTGCGCCCTCAGTCGCTCATGCTCGCCTTCTTCGGCAACCACTTCCTCGGGCGGCAGGACCACTGTGTGTACTCGGGGAGCATCATCGACGTCCTCTCCCGTGCCGGAGTGGGTGAGCAGGCTGTGCGCTCCACGCTGACCCGCATGGTCAACCGGGGTCTGCTGTGGCGCCAGCGAGAGGGCAGGAAGATGTACTTCGGCCTGACACCGCACGCGGCCCGCATCCTCCAGGAAGGCGAGCGGCGCATCTGGAAGGACGGCGCGGTCAACGAGGACTGGGACGGCACCTGGACCCTGCTGGGCTTCTCCCTGCCCGACTCCTGGCAGCGCCAACGCCACGAGCTGCGCTCGAAGTTGGTCTGGTTCGGCTTCGGAACCCTGTACGGGGGACTGTGGATCGCCCCCGGCAAGACCGACGTCTCCACCACAGTGGCGGAACTCGGGCTCACCGACCACGTGAAGATCTTCCACGGGGAGGCGGACACCGCGACCGACATCGACCGGATGATCATGGAAAGCTGGGACCTGGACGGCATCGCCGTTCGCTACACCTCCTTCCACGAGCGGTGGAGCACTCGGACGGACACCGGTGCGGACCCCCTCGGCATCAGGCTGCGCCTCGTCACCGAGTGGCTTCAGGTCATCCGCACCGACCCGCGGCTGCCCGCCCGGCATCTGCCGGCATCCTGGCCCGCGCAGCAGGCGCAGGAAACCTTCCGCCGGGTCGCGGCACAAACGGAGGCGTCCGCACGCCGGATGGCGGACACGATCCTGGACACAATGCCGGTACGGCCCGACGCCCAGGGCCGGTGAGGCAGATCTCGGGCAGCGTCGGCGCCGGACGGGGAACGCGAGCACTCCCGCAGGAGGACCCGCCGGGCGGGTCGGGCGCGGGTCAGGCGCGGGGCCGGAAATGGTTGCCGGTCTTCTGGCCGTCGTCCGTGACCGCCGCGGCGACGCAGCGGAAGAAGCGGTGGCCACCGGCCCAGTCCGCCGCGGACGGCGGAACGATGTCGACGTTCCACTCGGCGGCGATCCCGTCGCCCTCGGCCGTCCTGGACTTGGCCATCACCTCCTGCGAGCACAGCGCCTTCACGTCGGGGTGTTTGATCAGGTCCCGCGCGTTGTTGGTCATGCCGTCCTCGGGCAGAGGTGCGATGGCGAAGGTCTCCCACACGTGCCTCGTCTGGCAGTCCGCCCGGCTGACCGTGATGATCCCCGAAATATCGGTGATGCCGCTCCAGCACTCGGCGGTCTCGGTGCACCGGCCGCCCACGCCCTCGACCTCCGTGGCGGGGCAGTCCTCCGTGGTGGTCGGCACCCCGCCGAAGGCCGACGGCCGAGCCGACGCCTGCTCACCCCCGCCGTCCGCCCCGGCAGTTGTGGTCGGGGAGGAACCCGGGCCGCCGTTCCACGGCTGTTCCTGATACACCACCACGCCGACGGCGACCGTGACGGAGACCGCCACCGCCGCCAGCACGGCGACCAGCCGGGGGCGCGGCCCCTTCCGCCGCCGCTCGTCCGTCCGCGGCACGGCGGTTGTCCCCCCGGCCTCGCCCGGCCGTTCGGGCGACGAGGTCGCGGGTGGCGCGGCGTCCCCGACGGGCGGAAGCGGTGCGACGACCGTGCCGTGAGGGGCGCCAGGGGCGTGCGGGGGGTTCGGCGCCGGCGGCGCGTCCGGGCGGCCGGGGGCGGACGCCGCGCCGGGCACCGGTCCGAAGCCGCCCAGGTGGACGGTGTCCAGATCGACGGAGGCGAGGGCGTCACGGAACGCACCGGCGTCGGACAGACGGTCCGCCGGGTCCGCCGCCAGGGCACGGGCGAGGGTGTCGTTCAGGTCCGCCGGCATCCCGGGGAGGGCGGGGT
>NZ_JAAAXQ010000662.1 GCF_009916105.1 Streptomyces sp. GC420
GGCCGGGGAGGACGGAGATGCGCTCGGCGGCGATGTTGGCGAGCGCGGTGTCCACGCCGAAGACCGGCTGCGGAACCATGGTGGCGCCCCTCATCAGGCAGGCGAGGATCCCCGCCTTGTAGCCGAAGGTGTGGAAGAAGGGGTTGACGATCAGGTAGCGGTCGCCCTCCCGCAGTCCCGCCAGGTCGCTCCAGATCTCGTAGCAGCGCAGGCTCTGGGCGTGGCTGATGACCGCGCCCTTGGGACGGCCCGTGGTGCCGCTGGTGAAGACGATGTCGGACGGGTCGCCAGGACCGGTCGCCGCGGCCCGCCGCCGTACCGCCCGGGCCGGCACCCCGTCGCCGGCGGCCAGGAACTCCTTCCAGGTGCGGAAGTCCTCGGGCGCGTCCTCGGACAGGACCACGACCTGCTCCAGGTGCGGCAGAGCGTGGCCGTTCGCCATCGCCCGGCGCAGTGAGGCGACGTACGAGGCGCCGAGGAAGGTGCCGGTGACGAAGAGCAGTCTGACGCGGCTGCGGGCCAGGACGTACGCGGCCTCGGCACCCTTGAAACGGGTGTTGAGCGGAACCAGCACCGCGCCCGCGCCGACCGCGCCGAGCGCCGAGACGATCCAGTCGAGGGTGTTGGGCGCCCAGACGGCCACCCGGTCGCCCGGTTCGACGCCGCTCGCGACGCACGCGGCGGCCGCACGCTCGATCCGGGCGCCGAGTTCGGCGTACGAGACGCGGGTGCGGCCCTCGACGACCGCCTCCCGGGCGGCGTAGCGCCTCGCCGCCCACTCCACCAGTCCCGGGATGCTGCCCCACTCGAGGTCCCCGGGCACATTCCCCGGGCCGTTCCCAAGTCCACTGCCACGCCCGTTGCCGAGCCCGCTGCCACGCCCGTTGCCGAGCCCGTTCCCAAGCACCGCCGTCCGACCTCCCGCGCCGACAGTAGCTGACTACCCGTCAGATTAGCTGTACCCTTCCCGGCTGTCAGCACAGGTGGACGACCGGGGCGCGGAGGTGCCATGGCGACACTCAAGGACACGACGGCGATAGCGGGCATCGGGCAGACCCCGTTCGCCAGGCGCCTGGCCGAGTCGGAGAAGTCGCTCGCCTGCCGGGCGATCACCGCCGCGCTCGATGACGCGGGAATCGCGCCGTCCGAGGTCGACGCCTTCGCCTCGTACACGATGGAGGAGACCGACGAGGTGGAGGTCGCCAAGGCGATCGGCGCCGGGGACGTGACCTTCTTCAGCAAGGCCGGCTACGGGGGCGGCGGCTCCTGCGCCACCATCGCCCACCTCGCCGCCGCCGTCGCGACGGGGCAGGCGAGCGTCGGGGTCGCCTGGCGCTCACGCAAGCGCGGCAGCGGGCCGCGGCCCTGGCGGAACACCGCCGCCCAGCTGCCGACACCCGCCCAGTGGACCCGGCCCTTCGGGCTGCTGCGGCCCGCCGACGAGATCGGCATGCTGGCCCGCCGGTACATGCACGAGTACGGCGCCACCCGCGACCACTTCTTCAACGTCGCGCTGGCCTGCCGCAACCGCGCCAACCAGAACCCGGCAGCGGTGATGTACGAGCGCCCGCTGACCCGCGAGATGTACATGACCGCCCGCTGGATCAGCGAACCGCTCTGCCTCTTCGACAACTGCCTGGAGACGGACGGGGCACTGGCCTGCGTCCTCGTCTCCGCCGAGCGGGCCCGCGACTGCCGGCACCGGCCCGTGTACGTGCACTCCGTGGCCCAGGGACTGCCCGCCCAGCACCACGGAATGGTCAACTACTGGAACGACGACCCGCTGACCGGGCCCGCCTGGACCGCCGCCCGGCAGCTGTGGAAGCAGGCCGATTTCGGGCCGGCCGACGTCGATGTCGCCCAGATCTACGACGCGTTCACCGCGCTCGTCCCGCTCTCCCTGGAGGGCTACGGCTTCTGCGGGCGCGGGGAGGGCGGGGCGTTCACCGAAGGGGGTGCGCTGGAGATCGGCGGACGGCTGCCGCTGAACACGGGCGGCGGCGGACTGAGCGAGGCGTACGTGCACGGGTTCAACCTGATCAACGAGGGCGTGCGGCAGCTGCGCGGGACGAGCACCGCCCAGGTGCCGGACGCGGCCACCTGTCTGGTCACGGCGGGCGAAGGGGTGCCGACCTCGGCGCTGCTGCTGCGGAACTGAGGGCCGGCCCGACAACGACGGACGATCCCCCGAGGTAGGAGGAGTGGACATGACTGGCGCAGGTGGTTCCGGCGGTCCCGGTGATTCCGGCGGTCCCGGCGGTTCCGGCAGTCCCGGCGGGGGACTTCTGGCGCCCGTCGTCGACGACGACGGTGCCCCGTTCTGGGCGTACGCCGCGCGGGGCGAACTCCGCGTGCAGGCCTGCGC
>NZ_JAAAXQ010000663.1 GCF_009916105.1 Streptomyces sp. GC420
GAGGGGTGCTGGGGGGTGGGCGAGAGCAGTTCGCGTGCGGTGCGGACCAGCCGCAGTCGGTCGTCACCGCCCCACACGAGGGCCTGGTCGCGCAGTGCGCCGAGGGCGTGGGGCAGCGCCTCGGTGATCTCGGGCGTCCCGTCCCCGGCTGAATCCCCGGACGGGTCCCCGGGGGAGTCCTCCGCCGAGTCCCCGGCTGAGTCCGCGGCGCGGGTTCCGTCGCCGGTCTCGTCCGCGGCCGCGCCCCTCTCGCCGGTGAGGAGGGCGAGCAGCGTCCCGTACGGGCAGGGGTCGGGCGCCACCGCGAGCGCCTCCGCCACCTGGAGGGCGAAGGTGTCGAGCCGCTCGACGGCCCGCACGACCGAGGCACGCGTGCCCGCCCTGGTCGCCAGCTGCGTCAGATCGCCCGGCACCGGTGAGAGCAGGTCGGGGCGCGCCCTGAGCAGCGCGGCGAGTCCGTCGTCGCCACGCGCCCTCAGTTCCTCGGCGAGCGTGCGGGGCGCGGCGGCCGCGCGCGTGCTGCTCTCAGTGGTCATCCGCCCCACGGTAGCTCCTCGCGGCGCGCGGGCGCCGTGTCGCGGGACACGTGCGCCGTGCAGGATCGGCACATGCGGATGACAACTGCGCGGCTGGTGCTGCGCCCCGTCGGAGAGCGGGACGTCCCGGTGGTCTCCCGGCTGGCGACGGACCCTGAGGTACGGCGGTATCTGGGCGGGCCGGTCCCCGGGGAGCGGCTCGGGGAGCTGGAGCGGGGATGCGTGGGCCTGCCCGGGCTGTTCGCCGTCGTGCGGGCGGCGGACACTGCGGTGCTCGGCACGGTGCGGCTCGGGCGGCCAGGCGAGCGGTTCGGGCCCGGGACCGAGGTGTCGTACCAACTCCTGCCCGAGCACTGGGAGCGCGGGTACGCCGGGGAGGCCGTCGGGTGCGCCGTCGCGTGGGCACTCACCGGGGCGCACCGGGTGGTGGCGGTGACGCAGGAGGCGAACACCCGGTCGAGGCGGCTCCTGGAGACGGTCGGACTGCGCCTGGCCGACTCTTTCGAACAGTGGGGCGCGCCGCAGGTCATGTACTCCGTGGAGCGGCGGCGCGGTACCGTCGCACCAACAGCGGCAAAGGCAAGTGCACCTCCCCGGAGGGGACTTCGTGGGGATCGAGAGTGACAAGCTCGTCTACGACTATCTGAGCCGGGTCGGCGACCTGGCCCAGCAGCAGCAACTGCCCTCCGGGGAGCGGATGCGCCTCGTCGCCGAACTGCGGGGCGAGATCGACCGCCGGCGGGCCGGGGGCGGCGCGGACAATCCGGCCGCCGTCAACCGGATCCTGCGCGGCCTCGGGTCCCCGGCACAGGTCGTCGAGGCCGCGGCGGACGGCGGAGCGCAGGTTCCGGCCGCCCGGGCCGGTTCCGAGGCCGCCCCTGAAGCAGCCCCCGGCTCCGGACCCGGGCCGGAGACGCGGGCGCGGGCGCAGGCCGCGCGGCCGAGCGTGCCGCAGCAGCGCAACGGGGCCTTGCCACCGCCGGTCGTCGAGGCCGGGGACGAGGCCGCCGACGACTGGTGGAGCGTCGAGGCGAGGCCGCCCGCGCGGAGAGGAGCCGTGTTCGGGTTCACCGGCGGCATCGAGATCCCCGAGATGCTGAGGCCGCCGCGCGGTCCCGGCGAGGCGGCCGGGAACGCGGGGGCGGAGAAGGCTCCGGGGGAGGGGACGGCGCAGGGAGAGGGCACGGCGGCGGCCGCAGGCAAGCCACGCCCCTGGTGGGCGGTCCTGCGGCGTCCCCCGCAGCCGGCACCCGCACCCGCCGCGCCTCCTGCCGCGCCCGCGACGGGCAGACCCCGGTACGCCTACAATCCCGTTCTCGTCCTCGCCGCCGCGCTCCTCGTCGGTGGCGCGGTGCTCGGTTCCTGGTTCCCGCTCGCCGCCGGCTGGCTGCTCGCGTACGCATCCCGCCGCCTGACGCCCGTCGAGGCGAAGACCGCCGTCCTCGGCATCCCGGGTGCGGTCGCGGCCTGCGGAATGCTCTGGTTCTGGGGCCGTGTCAACGAACGCTGGGGCGAGCCGATCGCCGAGGACCGCCTCGGCGCCGCCGTCTCCGACGCCTGGCCCGTCCTCCTCCGCACGGCTGCCGTCGCCTCCGCCCTCTTCCTTCTGTGGCGCGCCCGCAGGAAGCGCGCCTGACGCGGACGGCCGGGTCCCGCCGGGGCACGTCCTTGCCCCGGCGGACCCGGCGCGCCCCCGCCGGTTCCTCGAGGAGCAGGAGGCGCAGCTCCTCCGTGTGACCGGCCGCCGGGCGCTCTCCTCTACGGCGGCCTCTCACCGCCGTGCTCCCTGTCGCAGCCCTCGGCCGTCGCGAGGCGTGCCGGCCGACCTC
>NZ_JAAAXQ010000664.1 GCF_009916105.1 Streptomyces sp. GC420
CCCCGCCCCCACCCGCCTCAGACATAGTCCTCCAGCCTGGCCACGGCGTAGCCCCGTTCCGTGACGACCCTCATCACGTGCCGGATCATGTCGGGCATGCTCCCCTCCCACTCGTTCGGGCCGCGGAAGTGGGTGAGGATGATGTCACCGGGATGCAGGTCGCGGTCCGCCTCGCGCCATTCCATCCGGTCCGGGAACGCCTCGGCGGCCCACAGGGGAACGGCCTTCACGCCGCAGGACCCGGCGGCGCGCAGCGTGTCGCGGTCGTAGTTGCCGTAGGGCGGCCGGAACAGGTGCGGCCGCTTGCCGTACCGCTTCTCGATGATCTCCTGCTGCCCGCAGATCTCCCTGCGCTGCGCCGCGTACGACAGTGCGGGCAGGTAGGGGTGGTGCAGCGTGTGGTTGTGCAGGGCCACGCCGCGGTCCCGCATCTTCCGGAAGTAGCCGTAGTTCCCCCGGACGAGGTAGTCGCTGAGGAAGGCGCTGTACGGAATGCCGAGGTCGCTCATCATCCTCAGCAGCCGGGGGTCCTTCTCGGCGCCGTCGTCGATCGTCAGGAAGACGACCTTCTCCTCGGTGGGGACGGTGGTGAAGACGGGCGGCAGGCCCGGCCCCGCGGAGAACCCCTGGCGCGTCCTGATCCTCGGTTTGACCGAGGGGGGTTCGGGCGCGACGAGCGGCACCCGCGCCAGCCCCCACTTCCGGGCCGCGGCGACCCGGACCCGCTGACGTTCCGCGTAGCCGGCGAGCGAGCGGGCGGCGGCCGCCCGGTAGGCCTGCGGCCGGTCCGGCGCGGGCCTCGGCGGCGCCTCGCGTCCGTGTCCGTGCTCGCCGGCGCAGCCTGCGCCGAGAACGGCGGCGAGCAGCGCGACCAGCGCCAGGCGGCGGGTACTTCTCGCCACCCTCTGAGTGAGATGTTCCTTTTGTCGTACGGGCTGCATGGCGCCGCATCCTGTCAGCACGCGCCCCGGGCGCCCCGCCGACACAGCGGCGGCACATCACCGTCCCCCGGCCGGCCGACACCCGCGTCACCCCGACCGGAACAATGGACCCGTGGATCTCGATTCCTTCTCCGCCCTGCTCACCGACGAGGGCCGCACCCTGCTCGGCGCCCTCCGCGACCACGACCCCGCGCAGGAGCTGGCGACCGCGACGCGGCTGCGCAGGGAGCACCCCGCGGCGCTGGTCTCGGCGGCGCTCGGCCAGGCGCGGCTGCGGCAGCGCGCGGCGGCGAAGTTCGGGGACGAGGACGCGTACCGCATGTTCTTCACCCCGAACGGCGTGGAGCAGTCGACCCGCGCCCCGGTCGCCGCGTACCGAGCCGGGCGCTTCGCCGCGCTCGGCGTGCGGACGGTCGCGGATCTGTGCTGCGGCATCGGCGGGGACGCGATCGCCCTCGCCCGCGCCGGGATCTCCGTGCTCGCCGTCGACCGGGACCCGCTGACCTGCGCGGTGGCCCGGGCGAACGCGGAGGCGCTGGGCCTTTCCGGGCTGATCGAGGTCCGGCAGGCGGACGTCACCGAGATCGACACGGCCCCCTGCGACGCGGTCTTCGTCGATCCCGCGCGCCGTTCTTCGGGCCGCGGCAGGATCTTCGACCCCGAGGCGTACTCGCCACCCCTGTCCTGGGCGGTCGGGGCCGCGCTGAAGGCCCCGCACGCGGCACTGAAGGTCGCCCCCGGCATCCCGCACGAGGCGGTCCCGGCCGAGGCGGAGGCGGAGTGGATCTCGGACCGGGGGGATGTGAAGGAGGCCGTCCTCTGGTTCGGGACGGACCCGGGCACGGTCCGCGCCACCCTCCTGCCCGGCCCTCGCACACTGCCCGGCACCGGCCTGCCGGACCCCGGGACCGGCCCCGTCGGCCGGTACCTGTACGAGCCCGACGGCGCCGTCGTCCGCGCGCATCTCGTCTCCGAGGTCGCCCGGCAGGTGGAGGGCCGCCTCATCGACCCGACCATCGCCTACGTCACGGCCGACGGGCTGCGCCCGACCCCGTACGCCACCGCGTACGAGATCACCGACGCGCTGCCCTTCAACGTCAAGAAGCTCAAGGCGCTGCTGCGCGAGCGCGAGGTCGGCGTCCTCACCGTCAAGAAGCGCGGCTCTGCCGTGGAGCCCGAGGAACTGCGCAGGAAGGTCAGACCCCGGGGCCCGCGCTCGGCGACCGTCTTCCTGACCCGCGTCGCGGGCGCGCCGGCCATGCTGCTCGGCCACCCGGCGAGGGAGGACTAGGGTCCGTCTTCAAAGATCGCTAGATGGTGGATCATGGTGGCGTGATACGCCGTCACGAACTCACCGACCAGGAGTGGGAGTTGCTCGCTCCACTCATACCGCGGGCCAAGACGGGACGAC
>NZ_JAAAXQ010000665.1 GCF_009916105.1 Streptomyces sp. GC420
GCCAAGGAGTTCCCCATGAGCACCAGCCCCTCCCCCGTCTTCTCCTCCGCCGTCGGCCCCGTCCGGGTCGGGCAGCTGTGGCAGGACATGGCCCCCGACATGGTCGACCGCGAGCGGATGCTGCGCGTGCTCGCCCTGACGGACACCCACGCCGAGTGCGTGGTCGAACGCGACAAGCAGGGCACGGCCGGCCGCAAGGCGCGGCCGCTGGCCCTCAGGCGCTTCGCGACGAGCGCGTTCAAGCTGATCGAGGACGTCGTCGACGACGCCGACCAGGCCCTCTACGCACGCTTCCTGGCGGCGACGACGGGCGTGCAGGGTGCCAACCCGTCGCCCGTGGAGTACGCGACCGCGGCACTGCGCGTGCACCACGAGCTCGCCGCCGAGGCGGCGAGGACCCAGGGCTGACCGGCCCCCGCGAAGCCCGCTTGCCCGTTGCGGCCCGGCCTCCTCCCAGAGGGGCACCCGGGCCGACGGCTCGCGACTTCGCGTAGCCGCCCGCCTGACTACTGCAGGAAGGAAGCTGGGAAGTGGTGACGTCTGCTCAGTCCGGGCTCGCCCTCGACGCTCCTCCGGGGGGCGAGGTGTTCAGCGCCGGTGAGATCGTGGGAGTGAGAGCGTCCCCGTCCCTCGCCGTCGGGTGGAGCGGGGCCTCCGTCCGCCCGGCGGCCGTCGCGGGCCCGTGCATCAGCCGCGCCCGTACGGCTGTCTGCCCTGATCAGTTCGAGAATCACGCTGTCCGCCGAGTCCCCCACCGCAAGGATGGAGCCGTCCGTTGGCCGGACAAGGCAACGCCCCGGCCTCGCGGAAGCGAGAATGGCGGCCATGTCACTCTCCATGGCCCGCTGCGTGGAAGCGGTTGCCCGCCTGCTGGATGACTGCGGCCCGCTGGAGCCGGTCCGGCTGTGCATGAGCGACCGGGACGTGCAGGCGGAGGTGTGTGCGAGCGGGCCGGCCGCCTCGGTGAGCATGGCGCGACTGTCAGCGGCGACAGGCAGCGAGGCGGCCGGACGGACGGACGACCGTAACGGCGGGGTGATCACAGCGGACCTGGAAGCCGAAGTGGTCCTGGTCGCCGCCGTGGACGCGCCGGTGCGCGCCACCGTGCCCAGGCTCCGCGCCACGTCGACGCCGGCGGCGGCCGGGCTACTGCGGACGCTGGCCCCGTGGACGGCCGGACTAAACCAAGAGCTGCTGTCAGGGGCGCAGTTGTGGGTGGAGGACCACGGTCACGGCTTCACGGTCCGGCTGCTGGCGACAGCCGAGTGCAGTGACGACCTGGAGAGCGTTGCCGCTGCCGCCAGCGCAGGGCTGGAACAGGTCCGGACATGGCGCACCGACAGCGGACTGGACGGGCGGGGAAGCCTCCCGTGCGGCCAGACCGTGCACCTCGGCGTCGTCTGCCTCCCCGACCATCCGTAGTCGGCCGACAGCCGCCCCGCGATGCTCGGTGCGCTGGGTGCGGCTTCGGCATCCACGCCGACGGGTTCGCGCGCTCCTCCGCGAGCTGAACGACGGGGCTCAAAGGCTCCTTGATCCGACGGGCCGGCGCGGTGGCCCACCTCCCCTGAGGATGGCGGCACGAGGCGGACCCCTCCCCGCATTGTTGCGTATTGGCGTTTCAGTATGTATTGTTATCCGTGTTGAGGGTGCTACTCACCCTCCACCCCACATCTCTCGGAGCCGAACCTCCGCTCCCCCTTGCCCCCCTTCCGGAGAACTCCCATGTCCGAAGCCGCAGTTGTCACCTCCGTCATATCGCGCCTCCTCGCCCATGCCGACGAGCCCCAGACCCAGCTCATCCACGAACTCGCCCGCCAGGCCGGCTACCTGTGGCGCTGCGGCAACCCGGCCTGCCCCACCTACAACTACCGGGGGCAGCGCTACTGCAAGGGCTGCGGATGGGGCCGCAAGGGCAAGCCGGTCGGCGACCTCCACCCGTGCATGTACACCGAACGCCGGTGGGCCGTGCTGCGCCGCGCGCTGCTCCAGCACTACGGCCCCGACGCCCCGATGCCCGACGCCGTGGTCTTCGACTACTGGGGCGGACCCGGCTGGCGTGGCGCCGAGGTCACCGAGATGTACGGCGGCAGGACCGAAGAGGTCGCCGGCGGGTTCCGCGACCGGGACCGCTTCGCGGACATCACCGCCGCCCTCGACTCCCTCACCAGGTGGTCGGAGCCGGGTCACGGCGAACACATCCGCGTCGTCCTGGCCTCCTGATTCGAAAATCCCCCGTCTCGTGTCCGTAGTCGCTGGTCAGGCAGCTCCTTCTGCTTGGAGGGTCACTTGGTAGCCGAGTTGGTTGAGCTGGCTCACCAGGCGTCGGGTCTGCCTGGCCCGGC
>NZ_JAAAXQ010000666.1 GCF_009916105.1 Streptomyces sp. GC420
GGTGCGCACGAAACCAGAACATGCCCAAGCACGCCGCACCGCACAGCCCGCTCGTGCCCGCGAATGCCGAGGCCCGTCCCGCAGCGCGCGCCACCGCCGGCCGTGCCGGTGCGCACGAAACCAGAACATGCCCAAGCACGCCGCACCGCACAGCCCGCTCGTGCCCGCGAATGCCGAGGCCCGTCCCGCAGCGCGCGCCACCGCCGGCCGTGCCGGTGCGCACGAAACCAGAACGTGCCCAAGCACGCCGCACCGCACAGCCCGCTCGTGCCCGCGAATGCCGAGGCCCGTCCCGCAGCGCGCGCCACCGCCGGCCGTCCCCGGCCCGCGTGCATTCGGCTTCGTCCGTGCGCACCGATACGTGTGCATGAGCGCGAACACGGCGATGCCCGGAGAGTTCCCCAACTCTCCGGGCATACATGCCGTCCGCCGCACCCCCGTCCCCACGGGGTTTCATGGCCGGATGTCCCCGGCCCGGGCCGCTCTCCCGGGCCGTGGGGCGCCGCTCAGCGCCCCAGCATCACGCCCACGGACGACGCCTGCGCGACCACCGCGTCCCAGCCGCCGAAGACGACTGCGAGGAGGGTCGCCAGGGGCAGCACCATGGCAATGGCCACCAAGGGGTGGCGCGTCCCGGAACGGCGGGTGCCGAAGGCGGCGTACGCCCTGCGCCCCTGCGTGCGGGCCAGCGCCCGCGGCATCGTTCCGGCCATGATCCCTACTCCTGTCGTGTTCGGGGCGGCGAGCGTCTGACCTCGGGGGACGAGTGCTGCGCCCGCCGCTTGACCAGAACATTAGGCGTCGGGCGGGGTCCGGGACGTCATGCCCTCGTACCGGCTTGTGGGCCTCCCGGAGGATGACGTGCCCGCCGACCGTGTACTCCCCAGGGTGGAGACGGACTTCCGGGACCTGGGGACATCCCGGAGGGGTTGTCAGCCGGCGACGGCGTCGGTGCGCGGCACGGGGTGCTCCACCAGGGCGAGGACCCTGTTGGCCATGAACCGGGCGGTGCGCACCACGCTGCCGTTCCGAGTGACTTCGCTCACCTCGACGACCCCCCTGCGGACCGCCGACTCCACCCTCCGGCCCGCCCGTGAGGCCACCACCTCGTACGTCCTGATCGTGTCCCCGGCGTCCACGACTATCTCCACACGATCGCCCTTCATTGATCCAATCCCCCTTCTGCGACGGACCTTTGAGATCTCGCACGGTCACAACGCGCCCGGATCGCAGCGCCCCTGACCACTCTTCAAGTCTCTCACCCGGCACTGACAATCGATCAGCGGACGAGGGCGGGCCTTCAGCGCGCAACGCCCCGCGGGTCCGTAAGCTGTGGCTCGTCAACAGGACCAACAGGACCGGGCAGCAGCGGGGATGGACATGGCGATGATGCGGCTCCGACGCGAGGATCCGCGTGTCGTCGGCTCGTTCAGGCTGCACCGGCGGCTCGGCGCGGGTGGCATGGGAGTCGTCTACCTCGGCTCCGACCGCCGCGGTCAGCGGGTCGCGCTGAAGGTCATCCGCCCGGACCTGGCGGAGGACGAGGAGTTCCGCTCCCGCTTCGCGCGCGAGGTGTCAGCCGCCCGGCGGATCCGCGGCGGCTGCACGGCCCGGCTGGTGGCCGCCGACCTGGAGGCCGAGCGCCCCTGGTTCGCCACCCAGTACGTCCCCGGCCCCTCCCTTCACGACAAGGTCGCCGAGGAGGGCCCGCTGGTCGCCGCAGAGGTCGCCGCGATCGGCTCGGCGCTCGCGGAGGGCCTGGTGGCCGTCCACGAGGCCGGCGTCGTGCACCGCGACCTCAAGCCCTCCAACATCCTGCTCTCCCCCAAGGGCCCCCGGATCATCGACTTCGGGATCGCCTGGGCGACCGGCGCTTCCACCCTCACCCATGTGGGTACGGCGGTGGGCTCCCCCGGCTTCCTCGCGCCCGAGCAGGTGCGCGGCCAGGCCGTCAGCCCGGCCACCGACGTCTTCGCCCTCGGCGCCACTCTGGCGTACACCGCGACCGCGGACTCCCCCTTCGGGCAGGGCAGTTCGGACATCATGCTGTACCGCGTGGTGCACGAGGAGCCGCACCTGGACGACGTACCCGCGGCGCTCGCCCCGCTGCTGTACGCGTGCCTGGCGAAGGACCCCGAGGAACGGCCGAGCACCCTGCAGCTGTCCATGCGGCTCAAGGAGATCGCAGCCAGGGAGGCGCAGGGCATTCCCGACGTCCGGCCGCCGGCACAGCGCGGAGAGCCCGACCGTCCCTCCGGCCGGCTCGCCGAGCAGTACGCGCGGCAGCGCACGGAGCCCCGTACCGGAGGTCCGGGCCGGTCCCCCTCCCCCGC
>NZ_JAAAXQ010000667.1 GCF_009916105.1 Streptomyces sp. GC420
CCGCCGACCCCGGCCCTTCGGCCCCCGCGGCCTCCGGGCGCCGCCCGTCGCTGCGCCCGCCGATCCGCCCGATCCGCCTTCAGGCGGCGATGCGGCGGTCGTCCGCCCCGATCGGCAGGTCGTTGATGCTGGCGTAGCGCCTGCGCATCAGCCCGCTCCCGTCGAACTCCCAGTTCTCGTTGCCGTATGCGCGGTACCACTGCCCTTCCGCGTCGTGGTACTCGTACTCGAACCGGACGGCGATCCTGTCGCCGGTCCATGCCCACAGTTCCTTGCGCAGCCGGTAGTCCAGTTCGCGCTCCCACTTGCCGGTGAGGAACGCGACGATCTCGTCCCGGCCCTTGAGGAACACGTCCCGGTTGCGCCACTCGGAGTCCTCCGTGTAGGCGAGCGCCACCTTGTGCGGGTCCCTGGTGTTCCAGGCGTCCTCGGCGAGCTGGACCTTCCGGCGGGCGGTCTCCTCCGTGAACGGCGGCAGCGGGGGGCGGGACGTGGTCATGGGACTCTCCTCGCGACAGTGGAGAACGGGCGTTCTCTCGCTGTGCGCTACCGTAGGAGAACGATGGTTCTCGCGCAAGGGCGGCAGAGGGTGGACGTGGAGACGGCGAAGGAACGGGTGCTGGACGCGGCCGAGGAGCTCTACTACGGGCGGGGCGTCCAGGCGGTGGGGATGGACGCGGTCCGCAACGCCTCGGGCGTCTCCCTCAAGCGGCTCTACCAGCTCTACCCGTCCAAGGGCGACCTGGTGGAGGCCTGGCTGCGCCGCCGTGACACCCGCTGGCGGGACCGGCTTGCGCGGTACGTCGAGACGGTCGACGCCGGTCGGCCGCGGGAACGGATCCTGGCGGTCTTCGACTGGCTGTACGGGTGGTTCGGCGAGCCCGGTTACCGGGGCTGCGCCTTCATCAACTCCTTCGGCGAGCTCGGCGCCGCCTCGCCCGCCGTGGTCGCGGCGGCCCGCGAGCACAAGGAGGCCTTCCGGCGGTACATCGGGGGCCTGGTCGCCGACGCGGAACTCCCCGCGCACCTCGCCGGCCAGCTCGCGCTCCTCGCCGAGGGTGCCATGACCACCGCCGCCATCTCGGGCACTCCCGAAGCCGCCCGCCAGGCCCGTGCCGCCGCGCGCACGCTGATCGGCGACTGATCGTCGCCGCACCCCGATCCGGCGGGCTCAGTGTGCGTGTGCGCGGCCCGTGGTGACCGTCCGTTCCGCGGAGAAGGCGCCCCATTTCCCGTCGGGCAGCCGCGCCCTGAGGCGCACCCGGTACGTCGTGCCGGGCTCGTCGCCGAGACGGAGACTGTACGCCGCCCGGCCCCGGGGGGCCTTCGCGCCCCACACCAGGGTCGTGGCCAGTTCGCCGTCGATGTGGATCTGATAGTCCGTGACCTCGCCGCCGGTGCGGGGCGGCGTCCAGGACAGATCCAGGTGGTACGCGCCGGAGGCGTGCCTGCTCTTCGCCTGCAGGTCCGCCGGAGCCGTGCCCGGACCGGGGCCGCCCGGTCCCGAGGGCGTGGAGAGGCGCACGGCCCCGCTGGGTTCCGAGAGGTTGTCCGCCCGGTCCCTCGCCCGGACCGTGAAGGTGTAGTCAGTGCCGGGACGCAGGCCGCCCACCACTGTGTTCGTCGTGTCGCCCGGCACGCTGTGGATCTTGGCGTCGCCCTGGTAGACATCGTAGGAGGCGACGCCGGTGTCGTCCTTCGCCCTCTTCCAGTCGAGACTCGCCGACGTGCCGTCAGCCGCCTTTCCGCGCAGCCTGGAGGGGCGGGTCGGCGCCTCGGTGTCCGCGCTGCCGGTCGACGGCGTGGTGACCGGGACGCCCGCGCTGTGCGGGGAGCGGTTGCCCGCGGCGTCGCGGGCCCTGACGGTGAACGTGTACCGGGCGGAGGGCTTCAGCCCCGTGATGTCGACCATGTGCTGCTCGGCGTGGACTTCCTTGACCTTCGTGCTGTTCCGGAACACCTCGTAGCCGGTGACACCGGAGTCGTCCGAGGCGGCGTTCCACATCACATGTACGGAGGCGGAGCTGCCGGCGTGGACGGTGACGCCGGACGGCGCCGAGGGCGGCTGCCGGTCGCGCGAGTCGCCGGCGCACGCGGCGAGCGGCACGGCGGACAGCAGCAGGGCGGCGGCGAGCAGGGCGGGGCCGGGGACGCGTCGCACGGGCGGGCCTTCCGTTCGACAGCAATGGTCTAGACATATATGGCACAGTCGTCCGGCGGCATCAAGAGGCCCGTGCAGCCCACCAAGACGGCCCGCACCCATCAAGAGACCCGTACACGTCAAACTCTCCCTCCTCCCGCGCCG
>NZ_JAAAXQ010000668.1 GCF_009916105.1 Streptomyces sp. GC420
GACGCTACCTGAGTGACCGTCACCCGGCTGCCGGTTTACCGGTTCACCTCATCGCCGACGCCGCTCCCCCACGTTCCCGCCCGGCCGGGACCCGGCCGACTCCGGCCCGCCCGTTCCCGGCCCGCTCGTTCCCGACCCGCCGGGTGGCCTTCAGCGCGCCCGACGGCCGCACCCGGCGGCCGGACGGCTCACCTCGGCCGGGTCAGATGTTTGAACGCGTCGAGGTTGCGCGTCGGCTCGCCCCGGGACACCCGCCACTCGTACTCCCGGCGGATGGCCGTCGCGAAGCCCAGCTCCAGCAGGGTGTTGAAGCTGCCGTCCGCCGCCTCCAGGACCGAGCCGAGGACCCGGTCGAGCTCGTCGGGCGTGACCGCCGCGAGCGGCAGCTTGCCCGCGAGGTAGATGTCGCCGAGGGTGTCGATGGCGTACGCCACCCCGTAGAGCCGCAGGTTGCGCTCCAGCAGCCAGCGGTGGACGCCCTCGTGGTTCTCGTCGGGGCGGCGGATCACGAAGGCGTTGACCGACAGGGAGTGCTTGCCGAGGAGCAGCGAGACCGTGGTGGAGAGCTTGCGGGTGCCGGGGAGTCTCACGACGTAACTGCCGGGCTCGGGACTCTCCCACTCGACCTCGGCGTCGTCGAGTGTCCGCTCGATGATCTCGCTCGCGTCAGCCATGGTGCGAGCGTAGACGACGGCGGTGGTCCTGGATCGCGGCCGTGTAGACGTCGGCCGTCGCGGCCGCGGCGGTGTCCCACCCGAAGGACCCGGCGTGCCGGGCGGCTGCGACGCCCATCCGCGCGGCGAGGGAGGGCTCGTCGACGAAGCGGCGCAGGGCGCGGGCGTAGTGAACCGGGTCGTGTCCCTCGATCAGCATCCCGGAGACGCCGTCGCGCACGGCGACCGGCAGACCGCCGACCGCCGCCGCCACGACAGGGGTGCCTGCCGCCTGCGCCTCGATGGCGACGAGACCGAAGGACTCGCTGTACGAGGGCATGACGAGCACCGAAGCGGCGCGGAACCAGTCGGCCAGCTGGTCCTGGCCCATGGGGCGGTGGAAGCGGACGACGTCGGCGATACCGAGCCGCGCGGCCAGTTTCTGCAGGCCCTCGGGCTCGGCGAGGCCACTGCCGCTGGGCCCGCCGACGACGGGGACGACGACGCGCTCGCGCAGGCGCGGGTCCTCCTCCAGCAGGACGGCAACCGCCCTGAGCAGGACGTCGGGCGCCTTGAGGGGCTGTATGCGGCCCGCGAAGAGGGGGATCAGGGCGTCCTGCGGCAGACCGAGGCGGGCGCGGGCGGCGGCGGTGCCGTCCGCCGGGCGGAACCGGTCGAGGTTGACGCCGGGGTGGACGACGGCGACCGCGGAAGGGTCGGCCTCGTAGTGCCGTACGAGTTCGTCGGCCTCCTCGTCCGTGTTGGCGATCAGCCGGTCGGCGGCCCGTACGATCTGCTGCTCACCGATGACGCGGGCGGCCGGCTCGGGGGTGTCCCCCTCGGCCAGCGCCGCGTTCTTCACCTTCGCCATCGTGTGCATGGCGTGGACCAGCGGCACGCCCCACCGTTCCGCCGCCAGCCAGCCGACCTGGCCGGACAGCCAGTAGTGGGAGTGCACCAGGTCGTAGTGGCCCGGGCGGTTCCCGGCCCAGGCCTGCGTCACCCCGTGGGTGAACGCGCACAGCTGGGCGGGCAGGTCCTCCTTGGCAAGACCCTCGTAGGGGCCGGCGTCCACATGGCGTACCAGCACGCCCGGCGCGAGTTCCACGGCGGGCGGCAGCGCTCCCGTCGTGGCGCGGGTGAAGATCTCCACCTCGATGTTGATCTCGGCAAGGCGCCTGGCGAGTTCCACGATGTAGACGTTCATGCCGCCCGCGTCGCCGGTCCCCGGCTGGTGCAGCGGCGAGGTGTGGACGCTGAGCATCGCGATCCTGCGGGGCCTGCGCTGGCCGCCGGGGAACCGCAGCCGCGGCGGCGCGGCTGCTGCGGCTGCTGTCCGCCCGCCGCCGAGTCGGGCCCCCAGCCGGGAGACGTACTGGCTCACCAGGCGGTCCTCCTCATCGCGTACGGCTCTGATGCTTCTGCTGTTCTGACGGGCGGCGGCCCGCCCCTCAGAACTGCCGAACAGCAAGAACCTGTCCTACCATTTCCTCTTTGCCAAGTCTTTGCCTCTTCTTCTCAACCATCGCCCGCGCGCACCCGTTCAGGCACGGGTGCCCGGCCCGTCCGCCATGGACGCGGCGGTCCGCCATGGACGCGGCCGTCTGCCATGGACTCGACCATCTGGCGTCGATGCGCCCGCCTACCAT
>NZ_JAAAXQ010000669.1 GCF_009916105.1 Streptomyces sp. GC420
GCGTATGTTCGATCGCCGTGCGTGGAACGGGCGCGGCGCTGCCGTCGAGGCGGGACGCCGACTCTCTCGGGGTGGAGACATATGGCACAGGCCGCCAATCCAGCGCGAGGCGTCATCCTCACCGTGGACGACGACCCGGGCGTGTCCCGTGCCGTGGCCCGTGACCTGCGGCGCCGCTACGGCCAGTCGTACCGCGTGGTGCGCGCCGAGTCAGGCGAGTCGGCGCTGGAGGCACTGCGCGAGCTGAAGCGCCGGGACACGGGCCCCGGGGTGGCGCGGGAGATCAAGGACCGTGTCTTCGACCCGTTCTTCACCACCAAGCCGGTGGGCCGGGGCACCGGGCTCGGCCTGGACATCTCGTGGCGCATCGTCGTCAACAAGCACCACGGCCACATCAAGGTGGAATCCGTCCCCGGCGACACCCGTTTCCAGGTGCGCCTCCCCCTGACAGCAGCGGAGCCCGACACCCCGCAGGAGCCGTCATGAACATCACGAACGGAATCAACCCCGCCGTCCCGCCGAGCGGCACCGGCTGCGCGGAATGCGACGCCGCGGGCGGGTGGTGGTTCCATCTGCGGCGCTGCGCGGAGTGCGGGCACATCGGCTGCTGCGACTCCTCGCCCGCCCAGCATGCCGGCGCCCACGCGGCAAAGACCGGTCACCCCGTCATCCGCAGCTTCGAGCCCGGCGAGTCCTGGTTCTGGAACTACGAGACGTCGGAGCTCTACGAGTCGGGGCCGGGACTCGCTCCGCCTCTCAGCCACCCGGAGGACCAGCCGACGCCCGGTCCGGCGGGACGGGTCCCGGAGGACTGGGCCGACACGTTGCGCTGACGGGGCGGCGGCGTCCCGCCGCGGCCCGGGACCGGCCACTCGTGTACGCCCGGCACGCGCGCCACGCATGCATGAGGCCGGCGCGTGCGTGAGGCCGGCGCGTGCGTGAGGCCGACGCGTGCGCGCCGGGGCATGCGGGAGCCGGGCAGGTGGGAGCCCCGGCCGGACGGGGGGATCCGACCGGGGCGGTACAGGGGCGGGCACCGGCCCGCGAGCCGGCCCCCGGCTCAGCGGGTGGCGGCCGGGCGGTCGCCGTAACGGCGCCGGAACCGCTCCACGCGGCCGCCCGTGTCCAGTACGCGCGAGGTACCGGTGTAGAAGGGGTGGCTCGCGGAGGAGACCTCGACGTCGATCACCGGATAGGTGTTGCCGTCCGTCCACACGACGGTCCGCTCGGAGCCGGCGGTCGAGCGCGTCAGGAAGGCGAAGTCGGCGGCGCGGTCACGGAAGACGACGGAACGGGTGACGGGGTGGATGTGCTGCTTCATGCGGTGCGGGTCCTTTCTCGCGTCCGGCCGGGTCGTGGTCCCGGCTCGTGCCGTTCCCGCGGTCAGCGCTCCTCACGGAACAGGACGTGCTCGCCCACGGCGGGGTCGAACTTGCGGAGCACCAGACGATCAGGGTCGTTGCGGCGGTTCTTGCGGGTCACGTACGTGTGACCGGATCCCGCCGTCGAGCGGAGGACGACCACGGGACGTGCTTCACTGCGGGCCATCAGACCCTCCTTCTCATCAGCGTCTGCTGATGTAACACGGTCGCCCCGGTGCGCATTCCCGGCGGTGCCGGGGCATCGGCGCATGCCGCGGAGCGTGCGGGGGTGAGCGGCCGGGCAGCCGGGGGCGGCCCGGCTCAAGCGGCTCCCGGGGCACGTTTCGCGCGGCACGAAACCCAGGAGCCACCGACGGCGATGTGGTCCACATCACTCTGCGCGCCACGGAAGGCACCGGCTCAACCCGCAGCCCCCGCCACGGTCGGACGTCCGCCGGGGTGGCAGCCTCCGCACCGCGGCACGCGTTGCGAGAACCCACTCGCCAGTGCGCCCGCCCACCCGACCATGATCGAAGGACGCATGTCCGAACACCGCGCCCCGCGGCACAGGCTCCGTCCGCACCGGCTGCGCATCGTGCTGGGGAGGTCCGCCCTCGGCGCCGCACTGGCCGTCGGGGGCACCGTGTCGGCGCAGACCGGCCAGGCCGCCGACCGGTACCCGCGGGGCACACCCGATGACCCGTCAGGTCCCGCCGCCGGAGGAGGTCGTGGAAACGCGGCTGCGCGCGGCCTGTGGGCGCGGGCGCGGACCGTCGAGCCGGCCGATCTGCGGCCCTCGGCCCCGCCGTCGGGGGCCGTGCGTCCCCGTACGCCGTGTCGCGCTGGTCCTGCCGGGGCTCGCCGCCGCCGTGGCCTGTGTCCTGCTGCTGGGGAAGCCCGAAGAGGCCCCGCCTGCGCGGCCGGCGGACAGCCCTTCGG
>NZ_JAAAXQ010000066.1 GCF_009916105.1 Streptomyces sp. GC420
GGCCGGGGACGAGCGTCCGCCCGGCCCGCCCGGAACCGCCCCCGCTCGGAGCGCCCGCGAGGGCCACGAGGTTCGGCCAGCCGGTACCGCCGTACGCCTACCGGCCGGACCGGTACCGCCGTACGGCGTCCAGGCACCGGCGTACGACGGTGTCCGGGTCGGCGGCGATGTCGATCGCCGCTCCCGCCTCGTCGTCCTGGAGGGGTTCGAGGGTGGCGAACTGGGAGTCGAGCAGCGCCGCGGGCATGAAGTGCCCCTGCCGGGCGGTCATCCGGTCGGTGATCAGCTGCCGGTCGCCGGTGAGGTGGACGAAGAACAGCCCGGGAGCAGCGGCGCGCAGCCGGTCGCGGTAGGCGCGCTTGAGCGCCGAGCAGGTGACGGTGCCGCCGGTTCCGGCGGGCGGGGTGTGGGTGGAGGCCCAGGCGCCGATGGCGTCGAGCCACGGCGCGCGGTCGGCGTCGTCGAGGGAACGGCCGGAGGCCATCTTGGCGATGTTGCCCGGCGAGTGGAAATCATCCGCCTCGGCGTAGGGGACACCGAGGCGTTCGGCGAGAACGGCGCCGAGGGTGGTCTTGCCCGTCCCGGACACACCCATGACGACGACTACGGGGTTGGCATGCGGCATGGCCGACATGCAACGCGATATGTACGACGTATTCAAGAGCCTGCCGCCGAGCGACCGGGTCAACGGCCGGCGCGGCCCACCGAGTCGAGCAGCCGGTCCGCCGAGAGCTCCGGCTCGACGCCCACCGAGGGCGGAAGGGGCACGGACGTCCCCCGCTTGTACGTCGAGCGGGTCTGGTAGTCGCCGTCCTTCGGGTCGGTGTAGACGACGACCCTGTCGTGCCTGCGGTCTGCCACCACATAGACCGGGACACCGGCCTGCGCGTAGCAGTTGACCTTCGGCCCCAGGTCGTCGGACCAGTTGGACGACGTGACCTCCAGCACCATTCGGAAGACGTGGGGTGCGTAGCAGTTCTTCTCCACCAAGGCGTCCAGGAAGTCGTCCTCGACGACGGAGAAATCCGGGATCGCGTAGTCGTCCGGCCCGCTGGGCAGCCACAGGCCGATCGCCTGGACGTACTCGACCCCTGCCTTCCCCCGCGCCCCGGCCTTGAAGAACTCCTCGGTCAGCCACGTCAGCGACCTGGCGCGCGCCCCATCGGCCGGCGGTGTCACAGTGAGCCTCCCCTGGAGAATCTCCACGCGGTGCCCAGGCAGCGCACGGGAGAGCTGATCGGCGGCCTCGCCGATCGTCAGCTCGCGCTCGTGCTGTATTACGGCCACGGCATCCTCCTTTCGGAAGCTCACTGTCCACCGATCGTAACCGCCGGCTCCGGCGTTCGGCCGGAGATCACCCGATCGAGGGGCCCCGCCCGGCGGCTCAGAACGCGTCGGTCGGCACGTAGGTGCCCCAGACCTCCCGCAGGGCGTTGCTGACCTCGCCGACCGTGGCGCGGGCGCGCAGGGCGTCGCGCATCGGGTAGAGGACGTTGTCCTCGCCCTCGGCGGCCTTCTTCAGCGCCGTCAGCGCCGCGTCCACCGCGGCCTGGTCGCGCTCGGCGCGCAGCCCGGCGAGGCGTTCGGCCTGCTGGGCCTCGATGGCGGGGTCGACGCGCAGCGGCTCGTACGGCTCCTCCTCGTCGAGCTGGAAGCGGTTGACGCCGACGACGACGCGCTCGCCGGAGTCGGTCTCCTGGGCGATGCGGTAGGCGTTGCGCTCGATCTCGTTCTTCTGGAACCCGTGCTCGATGGCGGCGACGGCCCCACCCAGGTCCTCGACCTTGCCCATCAGCTCCACGGCCGCGGCCTCGACCTCGTCGGTCATCTTCTCGACGACGTAACTGCCCGCGAACGGGTCGACGGTGGCGGTCACGTCGGTCTCGTACGCCAGGACCTGCTGGGTGCGCAGCGCGAGGCGGGCCGACTTGTCGGTGGGCAGGGCGATGGCCTCGTCGAAGGAGTTGGTGTGCAGCGACTGCGTGCCGCCGAGCACCGCCGCGAGGCCCTGGACGGCCACGCGCACCAGGTTGACCTCGGGCTGCTGGGCGGTGAGCTGGACGCCCGCGGTCTGGGTGTGGAAGCGCAGCATCAGCGACTTGGGGTTCTTCGCGCCGAACTCGTCGCGCATCACCTTCGCCCAGATCCGGCGGGCCGCGCGGAACTTCGCGACCTCCTCCAGGATCGTGGTCCGCGAGACGAAGAAGAACGACAGGCGGGGCGCGAAGTCGTCGACGTCCATGCCCGCGGCGACCGCCGTACGCACGTACTCGATGCCGTCGGCGAGGGTGAACGCGATCTCCTGCGCGGGCGAGGCACCGGCCTCGGCCATGTGATAGCCGGAGATCGAGATCGTGTTCCACTTCGGGATCTCGGCCTTGCAGTACTTGAAGATGTCCGCGATCAGCCGCAGCGAGGGCTTGGGCGGGAAGATGTACGTCCCGCGCGCGATGTACTCCTTGAGCACGTCGTTCTGGATGGTGCCGGTCAGCTTGTCCGCACTGACGCCCTGCTCCTCGGCGACGAGTTGGTAGAGCAGCAGCAGGATGGCGGCCGGCGCGTTGATCGTCATCGACGTGGAGACCTTGTCCAGCGGGATGCCGCCGAACAGGATCCGCATGTCGTCGACGGAGTCGATCGCGACACCGACCTTGCCGACCTCACCGTGCGCGATCGCCGCGTCCGAGTCGTGCCCCATCTGCGTGGGCAGGTCGAAGGCCACCGACAGGCCCATCGTGCCGTTGGCGATCAGCTGCTTGTAGCGGGCGTTGGACTCCACCGCCGTGCCGAAACCCGCGTACTGCCGCATCGTCCAAGGACGCCCGGTGTACATCGACGGGTACACACCCCGCGTGAAGGGGTACCTGCCCGGCTCGCCGAGCTTCTCTGCGGGGTCCCAGCCTTCGAGCGCGTCCGGCCCGTACACCGGCTCGATGGGCAGTCCCGACTCCGACTCGCGCGCCATTGGCTGTGCCTCCCGATGAATCCCGTGATCCCGATGAAACCGCCCGCCGTAGCCGGGGCCGGAGCCGTGGCCGACGCGACGTGAAGTTGATGCAGTGAAGCGACGTGAGGTTGATGCGGTGAAGCGGCGAGACCGCTCGCCGTGAAGATCGGACCCTCGCCACGGACTGTAGCGGTGGCCCTGCGGCCGGTGGAGGCCCGCAGGCTGGGACCTTCCTCACAGAGTGCTCTCCTCCACAGTGCCCCAGGGCCCTTCCGTGATGCAGTTGTGTCCTGGCGTCGGCAACGTTTCGGGCCCGCGGAGCATCCATTAGGTGCACGCATTTGGGTAAACACATTTCACAACGGGGGAAACGAATGCGCACCTACACCCTGAGGAGAACACTGGCGGCCGGCCTCGCCGCCGCCGCCATCGCCGCGGGAGCCGTGGGCTGCAGGACCACGGAGGCGGGCGGTGAGGTCACGGGCAGTGCTTCGCCCGTCCGGTCGTCCGCCCCGGCCTCTCCCGCCGACGGCTCGGACGGCTCCGACGACAAGCCCGCCGCCTCCGGGAAGCCGTCGGGGAAGCCCTCGAAGGGCTCCCCGAAGAGCCCGGGTCCTGACGCCGCGGCCAAGCCGAAGATCATGATGGCCGAGGGCACCGAGAGTGAGCAGGTGCGCGAGCTCCAGGCGCGGCTGCGTCAGCTCGGCCACTTCAAGCGCAGCCCGACCGCCTTCTACGGCTCGATCACCTCGGAGTCGGTCAGGGCCTTCCAGAGCGGCAAGGGCCTCACGGCCACGGGCTCCGTGGACGAGACGACCTGGCGGACGCTGACCTCGGCCACGCACCGGCCGACGGAGAACGAACTGCGCCCGCCGACCAGCCTGGAGCTCGACGCGCCGGACGCGCGCTGCATGACCGGCCGGGTGCTCTGCATCAGCAAGGAGAGCCGCACCCTGGCGTGGATGATCGACGGGAAGGTGGTCTCCGCCATGGACGTGCGTTTCGGTTCGGAGAACACCCCGACCCGCGAGGGCATCTTCAAGGTCGATTTCAAGAGCCGGGACCACGTCTCGACGCTGTACGACACCCCGATGCCGTACGCGATGTTCTTCAGCCGCGGCCGTTCTCTGCGTTGGGGGCGCGGGCAGGGCCGGGGGAACGTGCCCCGCCCGCGCCGGATGCGCAGAGCCGTAGGTACGGGGGGAACCCCGGCTCTTGCGCGGCCGATGACCAGTCGGCTCACTCCATACTGCGTCTCCGGGGCCAGAAACGTCACACCTCGCGGCCGCTTTCTCGGAAATTCCAGAAAATCGCAGGTCAGAGGGCGGTGCTGGGGTGAGTGACGGTGAGGCGAGCCGAGCGGCGAACAGCTGTGGTCACAGGGACACGAGCAGCGTGGTGAGCCCTGCGCCGCCGTCCGGGGCGGAGTCCGCGGGCGCGGCGCCCGGCGCACCGAGCCCCTCGTCGTGCGTGTCGTCCCCGGCGCCGCCGCCGAATCCGCCGTCCCCGTCGGGGCCCTCGCCGCCGCCGGGGCCCTCGTCCTGTCCGTCGACGCGCTCCCGGGTGAGGACCCGCGCGCAGTAACCGGCCACCTTGTCCGCGCCCCCTGCGGCCCGTTCGAGCCGGCGCAGCGCGTCCCGGTCGCGGTCCCGGAGTCCCTCCGGACCCTCCCTGCGGTAGTCCTCGCACAGTCCGGCCGCCACGGCCCCGCGCAGTTGCTCCGCGGCCCCGTCGCCGGTGCCGTCGGCGCCGGGCCACTCGCCGTCCGGGCCTGCCGGGCCCGCCGAGCCGTCCGGCCGCCGTGCGCCCGCGCCGGGCGAGGCGTCGCGGCCCGTCCCCGTCTCCGCGCCGCCCCTGCCGTCCCCGCCGCCGCTGCCGTCCGCGGGTCCGCTGTCCGCGCCGCCGGACGGCGCGCCACCGGGCGGCCGCGTCACGAGCGGTCCCGGGGTGACGGCGGTGGAGACGGTGGCCCCGGGGCTCGGGGTCCTCCCGTCCTCGGAGAAGGGCATCGTCAGCGCCCCGCCGCCGGTCGCGTAGGCGACCCCGCCGAGGGTGCAGCCCGCCAGGGCCACGGCCAGCACGGCCCGGACCGGGCGGCGCCAGCGAGGGCGGGGTTCCGGCGGCGGTACGGGGGCCGTCCCCGCCGGGGCGGCGGCGCGGCTCTCCCGGAAGGCCTCGAGGGCCGCCTTCTCCCCCGGCATCTCTCCGTCGAAGGATCCGGAGCAGGCGGCGTGCCTCCCGGCGACAACGCTGTCCAGGGCCGTACGGAGCCGGTGGGCCTGAGCGCGGGAGTGCTCGTCGGCGTCAGCGGGCAGCTCGACGGACGCGCCCGCGAGCAACTGCTCCACCGCTTTCCTGTCGAGCCACTTGTTGCGCTCGTCGGCCATCACACATCCCTCTGCGTCCTCATGCGCCATTCCGTCACACCACCGGACCGCACGGCTCCGCGTCGCGGGTCGCGTTGTGACGGTATGGGACCGGGACCGGGGCCGTGGGTTCCGCCTCCCGCGCCGCCCCCCGCGCCGTCCTGGGCGCCGAGGAGTTCGGCGAGGCGTTTCAGTCCGCGGTGCGCGGCGGTGCGTACCGCGCCCGGCCGTTTGCCGAGGACCCCGGCCGCGCTCTTCGCGTCGAGGCCCACGACGACGCGCAGCACGACCGCCTCCGCCTGGTCCTGCGGGAGCTGGGCGATGAAGGCCATGGTGTGGCCGGTGGAGAGCGCCTCCATCGCCTCGTCGGCGGTGTCGGAGGCGCTGGGCCTTCCGGTGAGTTCACTCTCGTCGCCGCCGACGGCGGGGCGCCGGCCGCGCATGCGCACGTGGTCGAGGGCCCGGTTGCGGGCGATGCGGGCCGCCCAGCCCCGGAAGCGGTCCGCGTCCCCGCTGAAGCGCTGGAGGTCCCTGGCGATCTGCAGCCAGGTCTCGGAGGCCACGTCCTCGGCGTCCGCCTCGCCCACGAGCGTGCGCAGGTAGCCGAGCAGGCGCGGATGCACGGCCCGGTACACGGCCCGGAACGCGGTCTCGTCCCCGTTCTGAGCCGCGAGCACTGCGGCGGTCAGCTCCGCGTCGTCCCCCAGCACAACCTTATGTCCGTCCCAACTCGGAGTTTTCGTCCCCCAGCACACGCCCGGCCATGGCACGCGAATCTGCACGGTACGGCCAAAAACAGCCCCCGTCCATGTTTGTACAACGTGCAACCAGCGTGCGGGACGGCGGGGTGTGACACAAAGCGCACTCCCGGCGCTGAAGGAAGTACGGGTCGCCGCGCGGCCCGTACCTGAACGACGGTCGGGGCCTCTCCTGTGGGGGGTGGCGGCCCCGGCCGTCCTTCATGTCAGGGTTCGCCCCACGGGGCCGGCATATGGCCGAAACCGTCTCATGGCTCACCGTGCCGTACGAAACGCTCGAACGGCACGCGTCAGCTCGTGGCGTTCCCACTGCTGCCGGCGTTTCCGTTGGCATTCCCCTTGCCCGACCCGCCACTGGCCGCGTTGGCCCCGCCACTGGCGGCATTCGATCCGCCGCTTGCCGCGTTCGATCCGCCGCTGTTCGCGCTTCCGCCGCTGTTGGCGTTGGAGCCGCCATTCCCGTTGCCGTTCCCGTCACCGCCGCCGCTGGCGTTGCTGCGCGGGTTCTTGGACTTGGTGGCCCCCGTAGACGGGGTCGCGGCCGGGGCCTTCGTCCCGCCCGGCTGCTCGTCCTCCTCCGCGAGAAGTGCGTCGCAGTAGCCGGCCACGGCGTCCTCGCCGCCCGCGGCCTCCACCAGTCGCTCGGCGGACTTGCCCTTGCCACCCGTGTTCTCGTAGGCACGGCACAGCCCGAGCAGTCCGTTCGCCGCGGCGCCGCTGGAGGCGGAGGGCGAAGCTTCCGAGGGCTCCGGGGACGCGGAGGGCGAGGGACCGGAAGTCCCGGCGGGCCCGCCGGTCGCCGGGTCCTCGGTGGCCGGGCCGGTGGTGGAACTGCCGGGCGTCCTGGCCGGCCCCTTGGAGCCGTCCCCGCCGAAGGGCAGCGCACCGCCCGCGACGGCGACGCCGCCGAGGGCCACGGAAGCGGCCAGGGCACCGATCACGGCCCTGACGGAGCGCCGCTCACGCACGGGCACCACCGGCCGCCAGTCGTCCCTGCGGCGTGTGCGGCCCGCCGTCGCCCCGAGCGTTCCCGCCTCGCGGGCCGCGCGGAAGGCGTCCACGGCCCTCCGCTCGGCCCGCGGGTCGACAGGGGCCGGCCGGGCGGCGGCGCCCAGCAGCGCGTCCACCCGGGTCGCGGGATCGGCCGTCGCGGCGGCCGCCGGACCGTCCGGCCCGCCCGCCGCCCCGGCCGCTTGTGCTGTCGCCTCGATCTCTCGGCCCTTCTCTGGCATCTCGGGCACTCCGGACACCGCCCCGCCGCCTCCGGGCGCTGCGGGCGGCCGGAAGGCGCGGGGTTCGTCGGCGGGGCCGGTAGGGGGCCGGTGTGCGGTCATCTCGAATCCCCCAGCGCGCGCGGCGACTCAGATGTCACAGTTCCGGTTTCCGGCATGGTGCCCTTCGCGGCCCCCTTGGCGGCATCCTGCGAGGTCAGCCGCTCGGCGAGCCTCTTCAGTCCGCGGTGAACGGAGGTACGCACGGCTCCCGGCCTCTTCCCGAGCACCCGCGCGACCGCAGGTCCGTCCAGCCCGACGACGACCTTCAGCAGTACGGCCTCCGCCTGATCGCGGGGCAGCGTCGCGATGAGTGCGAGCGCCTGCTCCGTGGACAGCGTCTCCAGGGCCTCGCCGGCGGTGTCCTGCAGGGCCGGCACCTCCAGCAGGTCCTGCTCCTGCGCGGTGGCGCGCGGGCGCACCTTCTGCCGCCGCAGGTGGTCCAGCGCGCGGTGCCTGGCGATGGTCGCGGTCCAGCCGCGGAATCCGGCACCGTCCCCGCGGAAGCGTCCGAGGTCGCGGGCGATGGCCAGCCACGCCTCCGAGGTCACGTCCTCGGCGTCCTCGCCCACCAGCCCGCGTACATATCCGAGCAATCTGGGTTGTACCAGTCGATACGCGACCGCGAAGGCTTCCTCGTCGCCCTGCTGAGCCCGCTCGACGGCGGCCCCCAGCTCAGCGTCGCTCCGCTGCCCGCCCCCCTTGCTCACGCACACATCAGCGCTCACAGCCAAAGAAATGTCACAGCCAAAGCCAAAGAACGGTCACTACACGGGACGTCACAGCACAGGTCGCCAGACGCTTCGACGCCAGAGGGTCCACACCGTACCCAATATCCGCCGCCGGGGTCGTGCGGTCGGGACCACCGCCACCGCCACCGCACCGGTTTCCCCGACCCGCACCCGCGCGGCTCCGTCCGTCACCGCCTCCGCAACGTCCGCCACCAGCCTGTCCCAGTCCCCGAACTCCGGCGCCTCGACCGCCGCCCCGGCGGGCAGGTCCAGACCGCCGGCCCCCCACCCCCGTGCGAAGGCGACCACGAGCCGCCCGTCCTCCAGCCGCAGGTCCGCCTCCAGCACGCGGCGCCCGTCCGCCGCGAACGTCCATAGTCCGAGGTAGTGGTGCTCCCAGCCCACGTGCAGCACGGCGACGGGGTGGGGCCGCGACGGCTCGCGCAGCACGGCGACGTACCACGCTCCGACGACGTCTCGGGCCCGGGCCGTCGCCGCGTCGACGGGCCCGACGACCGCCCCGCTCTCCGCGTCCCAGCCCTCGCCGTAGGCGACTTCCGTCCGCTCGTGCTCCTGCGCCATCGTCCGCCGCACCTTTCGTGGAGGAGTCTTCTCCTCCACTTACCGCAGCGGATGCGGCAATCGTCACCGTGCCGTCACACTGCGCTGACGCGCGGCGCCCGGTGGTTCGCCGAACCAGCGCCAGGACGTGCGCAGTTCGCGTCCGCCCAACTCCCCCCGGCCGGTGGCCCACAGCAGCGTCGGCCAGCGTTCCGTGTCCGCCGGCGCGTCGGGGAACAGCCGCTCGAGCACCCGCCCGCACAGATCCGCGGGCGGCTCCCAGTCGAGCCCAAGACCGAGCGCCAGGTCGTGCGTGTGCACCAGGGTCTCGACGATCCCCATGGCGGCGAAGCCCTCGGGGTCCGAGACGCCGAACACGTGGTACGAGCGGACACCGGGCGGTGTCACCCGCACCATGGAGGCGAGCAACGCCCCGCTCGCCTCCAGGACTTGCAGGAGACCGGCGACCCCGGCCGCCGGGTCCGGCCACACGGAGTTGGCGGGCCCGCCCTCGCGCCGCCTGCTCCACAGCAGCGGCACCTCACCGTCCAACGGCGGCTCGGACGGACCCAGTTGCACGGCGTACGCGAAGAGGTCGTCCACCAGGTGCTCGGCCGTCTCCCGGCAGTCCCACTCCAGCGACCCGGCCTTGACGCTCCAGTCGGCGTTCATGGTCTTCCTGAGCGCCGACACGGCGAGACGCACGGCGAGCTGGATGTCGTCGGCGGTGACGGGTTCTCGGGATTCGGGCATCGGCTCGACCTGCTTCGAAGGCTGGCGGTGGTACCCCTTGTTACCAGAACGGGAGATACCACCGTGATCATTTTCAGGGAAGGGATTCCCAGAACGGGCGGTCGGTCGCGAAGTTGCGAGAACACACCGTCACGTCCTCACCCCTGAGATAAGCCAGCAACCACTCGCTGAACGTCATCTCGTAGAGAGTGTGGGCCGGACTGTCGAGCTCCTGGACCAGGATGCGCCAGGGCGCCGAGGGTTCATCAGGAACGCGGAGGAACACCCACTCACCGGTCGTGGCCGACGCCACCGGCATCAACTCACCGGGATCCGCCCCTACCGGACCGGGCAGGAACTCCGCCATGTCCTCGTCGCGCCAGAACTCGAGATCCCCCCAGATGGTTTCTCCCAGACTGTGCAGAAGATGGCCGGCAGGGTGCTCCAGATACAACTGCCCGTTGATCGCGATCGAACCGTAGGCGTTCACGATCTCACGGAAGTCCGCAGGGAACTCGATACCGAATTTCTGCTCCATCCCGATCCACGGCGCCGGATCCGACCAGTTGAACCGTGGCTCACCCAACAGGGCTTGGATCTCCGAAAGCGTTGCCATAAACTCCGCCCCTTCCAACGCATCGAACCACTACCGCTCTCGGGGTTGACCCCAGTGCGGGAGAAAGTGTCCACGACCCCGCTACGTCCGTATTCGGCCATTCCCACCTGAACGGTGTCGGGATCGCTCGTCAAAGTCGCCTCAACACCGACGGCCGGAAGGCTCGAGGCCGGCATGAGGGCCGCGACCGCGTACAGACCGGCGGCCAGGATGGGCGGTGCGGCGCACAGGCCGCAGGCGCGGATCGCCCGGCCGGTGGAACGCCTGCGGGCGGACCGCCGGCCACGGCCGGGTCAGCGCACTCCGGCGGGGAGTTCGATCTTCCCGTCGAAAGCGCCCTCGTTCCGCTGCCGTACGTCCTGCTCGTACACGATCTCCTGGCCGCCGTCGTACGGGACGAGGAAGCCGAACTGGAGCCGGTGGCTCCTGATCCGGTACGTCGCCGCATCCAGGACCAGCACCTCCTCCAGACCGGACAGGGTCAACTGGGCATCGTTCACCGGGATGCGGGCCTTGCGGAGCTGGTCGGCGGTGGGGGCGAACTCCCGTCGCGCCTTCTCCGCCCACGCCCGGTCCCGGACGGCGGTCAGCTTCTGCCGGTCGGTGCCGACACGGAGCCGGATCGTTCCGTCCGCCTCGTTCAGCGTCACGTCGTCGCCCGCGGTCCGGACGTACTCGCGGAAGTACTCGATCACCTCGATCGGATCCTCGATCTTGTTCCGCATCTCGGGCTCGGAGGCGGGCGCGTTCTTCCAGGGCGCACTGCCGTCCTTCAGGTACGCCGTGCCGTCGACGACATAGATCTCCTCGTTCTTCGTGGTGCCCTTGTTGCTGGTGCTCGCCCCCTGTGAATGCAGCGCCTCCGGCTCCATGCCGCGCCGGACCGTGGCCCGGTAGGTGGCGGCGCTCTTCTGCCCCTGAAGAGTCACCCCCTCCTGGCCCTCGACGGAGAATGTCCAGGCGCCTTCCTCCGCCATCGCCTTCGCCGCGAGGTCGAGGAAGTCCTCCGGGGACTCCGGGCCCTTGAGGTCTCCCTCGGCGGGCTCGGAGGACCCCGTCGCCCCGGGACGGCCGGCCCCCACCGATTCCCCCTGGCCGTCCTCCTCCACCGCGCCGCAGGCGGCAAGCGAGAGCGAGAGCGGCAGAACCACTGCGGCGTACCTGAAACGGGTTCGCATGGACCTCTTCCTCAATGTCATGCAGGGGCGCGCGCCGGCCGACGGCGATCCGGGGGAGGTGGGCTCGGACGGGGACCGGTCGGCAGGCGCCGCGGACATCTCGGCGGCGGGCGCCGCCGAGGGGGACGCGAACGCAGAGACGGCCGATCGCCGCGCGCGCCCAGGTTTCTGCCGTTTGCTCCGAGCGGAGTCATTCACGCACACGAATACAGGCATCCCGCGTCAGGAAGCCCTCTGCCGTATCCGACCGTGAAGCAGCAAATAGAACGTCTGCAACGACTCTTCCCGCCCTACTTCGTACCGGTTCACGACCCTGCCCAGCGGATTCCACACCCGGCCGTCCGGCATCCGCACCCCGACCGACTGCCCGAAGTACGCCTGCTGATCGGCGTCGAAGTCGACCCACACCGCCCCCGCCCGGCGCACCAGCACCTCACCGACGTACACCCCGAGCCCGAACAGCGTCCCGGCCACCCGCTCCCGGTCCGCCTTGCCCTTCCTCAGCCCGTCGACAACGAAGTCGACGACTCGCAGGCTGGCCACGGAGTAGTCCAGCGGCAGCCGATTCCGCGCCGTCACCCTGGTGACGAACGCGACGGCCTCATGTCGCATCGCGCCCGCGGTCGGTCTCTGCTTCTCGTCTCCGGGCATGTTCCCACCCCTTCGGGCCGCGTCGCGGAGGGCGGTTTCCGCCCTCCCATCGGCCCAGCGCGGCCCCGGCCGCAGACGTCACAGGCCGCAGGCGTGACGGTTCCCATACAGAAGGATCACAGCAGACACACAACCTTTTGCAAGCGTCGAACGTCCGCGCGAGCGACTGGATGAGGAGACCCCCGCGACCTCGGCGGCGGCACGAATGAGCCGTCCGCCCGCACGACCTCGACACAGCCGCCCCTTCGCAGACGCACATCAGCGAAGGAGCGGTCTACCGAAGCAGATCAGAAGGTGTCGGGATGGGCGACCGGTCCGGTGGTGTCCAGGCGCCGACCGTCGACCGCCACGGTCTCGCCGAAGCGGTACGGAACGGAGGAGCCGCGCTTCAGGCCGTCGGGATCGGCCTTCGGCACGCCGTGCGCGGTGGGGCTTCCCCCGCGCGGGTCCACCAGGGCGGGAGCCGCCGCCCCCGTCGGCAGTTCGCACCAGACGGTCTTGGTGCCGGGCCCCTGGTCCACGCCCCAGCACAGGGCGACCGCGTCGAGGAGGGCGAGCCCGCGGCCGGTCTCGTCGTCAGCGGCGGCCCGGCACAGGACGGGAGATGCGCGGGGATCGGGGTCGGTGACCTCCAGCCGCGTACGGCCGTCCACGGCGCGGGCGACGCGGACCGTGACCGGCACGCCGTCGCCGAGGTGGCGGACGACGTTGGTGAGCAGTTCGCTGACGCACAGCTGGAGGTCGGCGCACGGGGCGCCGATGTGCTCACGTACGGTGCGGCGGATCTCGGGCACGGCCTTCGCGGTGGCGAGGAGTTCCAGGGTCAGCGGTCGCAGCGCCCCCATCAGGCGATCCCCTTGCGCAGGGCTGCGACCAGGGCACGGGCGGTGGTCGGATTGCAGTTGCCCAGCGCGACCAGCGGCCGTGCGGGGCCGCGGGCCGCGAAGGCCGGCAGGTCGATGCCGAGGGACGGCAGCGTGATGCCGTGGGCGGCGAGGGCGGCGCGGAGCTGGTCGACGCACTCGTCAGCGTCGGTGTGGTCGTGCATGTGGGGGCAGGCCTTCCTGTGCGCTCTGTGACGAATCACTCACACAGTGGCGTGCCAGGCCCTACCGTGAAAGGGGTTCGGAATCCCGGCCGTGAACGGCGTGAATCCCTCGCGCAGTTGGGAAAGGGCAGTGAACGATGGCACGACGCAGGGACATTGACGGGTCAGCGGGGGTCCCCACCTTCTACGGCAAGGAGTTGCGCTGGAAGCGGGAGGAAGCCGGGCTCACCCTCCAGCAACTGGTCGAGGGCAGCTTCTACGGGCAGAGCCATCTGAGCGAGATCGAGCGCGGCGAGCGGCGGATGCCGGCGGAGCTGGCGGAGCACGTGGACCGAGTGCTGAAGACGGACGGCTTCTTCACACGGCGGTGCGAGGACGTACGGAGGGCGAGGAGGCGGGGGCACGCCCAGTACTTCGAGCGGGTGCTGGAGGCGGAGAAGCACGCGGAGACGATCGAGGAGTGGAGCCCGACGCTCATTCCCGGTCTGCTGCAGACGGAGGCGTACGCGCGGACGATCGTACGAGCGGCGCACCCACTGGCGCCGAGTGAGGATGTCGACGAGAAGATCACTGCCCGAATGGCACGGGCCCACCTGTTCGAGGACGACCACAACATCCCTGAGTACTGGGCGATCCTGCCGGAGTCACTGCTGCGCCAACCGATCCTTCCGCCGAAAGACATGGCCGAGCAGTTGGATCGCATCACAGCATTGACGAGGCGACACCGAATCGTTCCACAGATTCTTCCGGGGAACTGCGGCGCGCATCCGCTCATGATGGGCGCGGTCACAGTCATGGCCTTCCCGGATGCCCCGCCCCTGGTCTACTTGGAGTCCCAGTACAGCGGTGACACCATCGACGATCCGGCCCTCGTGAAGCTGTACCGCAAGGCATACGATCGGCTCAGGGCCGCCGCACTACCGCCTGAGGCGTCCCTCGCCCTGATCGAGGAAGCGGCTGGTGATTACCGAAATGGCAAGCAACCGGGTTGACTTGAGCACTGCTGTATGGCGCAAGAGCACCTACAGCAACGGTGACGGCGGGAACTGCGTCGAGGTCGCCGACGGCTTCCCCGGCGTCGTCCCCGTCCGCGACTCCAAGGTGCCGGACGGCCCCCTCCTCGTGGTCCCCGCCCGCGCCTGGGCCGCCTTCGTCACGGCCGTCAAGGCGTAACCGCCGACGGGCTGCATGTACTGCCCAACTCGCGCGGTCAAGCGTCGGCTCAAGACGCTCAAGTACCGGCCGGACGTGATCGACAGCTGTCTCGCCGGTACCGGCTTGACCCTGGGCACGTGACTCCTCCATGCCGGGTTCTGGCTGTGTCGCTCGTCCGGCGACAGGAGACGATGCAGCCCACACCAGCGCACGGAAGCGAGCAACTTCATGACGCAGCACGCCCCGATGGACCTTATCCACCTGGCCGATCCGGATGGGGATCGCTGCATCGTGCGCGTCACGGGACGGTTCCAGCCGGGCGTGCTGACCGGACACGACATCCTGCACGCGGACGTACTCGCCTCCGCGAGTTTCGTCGACGCCCGGCTCGACCTATACCTCTTCCAGCATGACCTGGACTCCTGGGAGCAGGAGCTGTCCAACCTGGGGCCAGGTCAGACAGCCGGCATCGGCGGAGACCGCGGCCTGAGCCTCGACATCCGCGTACACGAAGACGGCTGGCTCTCGATCCAGGTCAGCGACCCGGACCGCCTTACGACGGTACTGGGAATCCGACCCCAGGGAGACTGGATCGCGGAGCACTGCAGGCGCCTGGAACAGGTCCGGCAGGCCTGGCCCCGCGAAGTCATCGAGACGGCCCCAGGAACCTACGAGTGGAGCCCCAATCGCAAGCGGTGACCACCTGATCCAAGCAGCCGACATCACGCTTTCAAGTTCAGTAGCACCCGGGCAGCAATCATCACATGGAACCGTTCGGACTTTACCTGCTCACACCAATGGATTGATCGGAAAAAAGTCCGGCTTCGGGAACAGCCTCGCGATCGAGAACGGCTCGAACTCCGAGTCTGTCAGCACACGATAGATGAACTCGGAGGTGGAGACACGCGCCTCACGCCAGGGGTATGGGTTTCCCGTGCGACTGTGGGCCAACTTTCCGGATCTTCCCCTGCAGAGGCCAACCAGAAGTAGCTGCACTCCATCTCGCTAAAAGCCCAAGGAATGAGACCACGTCGATCAGGTCGGTACAGCTGATAGGGCTTGAGGTCGGGGTCGGGGCCTTCCGTCGGACTGTCGTCGAGGTACGCCTTCCAGGCGTGAACCAGATCGAACTGCCCCGTACTTTCGATGGAAAGGAGCCGAATTAATTCCGAGAATTCTCCCACCCCGAACACCTCCACGAGTTTCTTGTAATCCTCAGGGAGCGCAGTACAGCGGTGGCGTCTCCCGCCATGACCCCCCTCTCCGTGCATCCGCGCCACGCAGCCGGAGCGGAGACAGGGATGACGATCGCCCCGGCGCCGGAGGCCTGCGAGACTGCACGCGGACAAGGGTTACGACTACGACCGCCTGCGCCGATGGCTCCGTCGACGTGGCATCCGCCACCGCATCGCCCGCAAGGGTGTCGAGTCTTCACAGCGGCTGGGACGGCACCGCTGGGTGGTCGAGCGAACCGTGTCCTGGCTGGCTGCCGACGGCTCCACCGCCGCTACGAACGCAAGGCCACGACGACGGCGATCCCCGCGCGTCCGGGGGAACCGGAGCACGGGGGTCGCACGGGCCGGGCCGGTCAGGGTTTCCGGCTCAGGGGATGTCCCAGTGGAACGTTCCCGCGTACCGGGCGGCCGAGGGAAGCTCCACCGTCGCCAGCGGCTCGGTGAAGAGAGAAGGGGGAACCGGTGCTCCCATGACACTCTCTGCAAGGGCGAGGATGTTCGGCCCCCACTGGCCCTCCTCGTTGAACAGTCCCTCGCTCCATGCCACGTCCCAGCGAGGATCCCCGGGGCGCAGGGACTCGACGGCCCCGTACGGCTCCGCGTACACGACCAGGTCGCCGTCGACGGCGTAGTGGACGCTGTCGGCACCGTTCACGTCGAAACGCACGCTGAACGCGCGGCCCCCCCGGGACAGGTCGCGCAGCACACCGGGCACCGCCGTGACATATCCGATACTCTCGACCGTGCAGGAAATTCCCGCCGTTCGCCCCACGCCGACGAATTCGCGCTCGCCGGACGCCGCCAAATCGACGGTCTCGCGAACCGTCATACTTCTCGCCGTCGCGGGATCAGCGCCCAAACGCCTGATCACCTCGTCCGGGTCGACGCCTTCGATCAGGCAGACCGTGGGAACGATGTAATCCTGCTCGAGTTCCGCGACCCAGGAGAAATCTCCACCCTGACCTGTCATTTCAACCTCGCGATGAATATGAGAACGGGTCCGAAGAAGGTGACTCTACGGACCCGTTCAAGGTGAGTCAATCAGCGATCAGAGCGGTTCGCCGGTCAGCCAGCGACCCAATTTCCGTTCTCCTGACGGACATTGATGACCCATACGAGGAATGGATCTCCTCGCTTCATGCGATTCCGACTGAGGAACGCACTCATGTCACGGCCCTGCTGGTCGTTCTCCCACTTCGGAACACCCATGGTCTGCGCACCGATACCGCCCTGGAAGGTGGAGGCGAAGGGGTACTCGTCGCACGAGCCCGGGCCCGTCCACGCGGCCTTGCAACCGGCCAGCTCACGGTTCAGTTCGGCCGCGGCCTTGTCCCGCATGGTGTGCAGGAGCCATGGCTTTCCGCTCGCGATGGCCGAGGCGTCGTTGATGGCGATCTGCGGCGTCCGCTTGCCGTCGACCACGAAGATCGGCAGATCGCGGCACTCGCCCTCGCTGAGCCCCTGGTCCTCCTGGCACTGGTCCACAGCCTCGTCCCACTGGGGGGCGGTCAGCCCCTGGGGGACGGCCTGCGGCGCCGGTGTAGGAGCCGACCCGCTGTCGTCGTCGCTGCCGGTGTCTACCCGCGGACCACGAGGCGTCTGCGTAGGCTCCGGCTCCGGGTCGTCCTGCCCGGCCTGCTCGACCGCATCCCGGATCCCCTCCGCCGTCGAGGTGATGGCGTCACCGAGGTTGTCCAGCAGACTCGGCCGGCCGGCCTGCTCGCTGGCCACCTCGTCGGTCGCCAGCGCGGCCACGACGACGACCGCCACGATGATCACCGGGAGCGCGATCGCGAAGTGCCCGTCGATCTCGACCCGGCTGGTCGGGTTGCCACCGGTGAAGGAATAGCGGTTGCTGGTGTACGGGTCGATGCCGAGACTCATGTCCGACAGGGCGCCGTTGTACATGTCCCGGGTGGTGAAGCGATTCAGGCCCGGGTTGTAGTCGCGGAAGCCCATGTCGTACGTGCCGGACTGGGCGTCCCAGCGCTTGGCGTTGAAGCGGTACGGGTTGTACGGCTCCTTGGCCGGGTTCGCGGTGTCCGGCTTGTCGAGGCCGGTGAACTCGGACTCGACGCTCGATCCGTAGGCCGTGTAGCCGTACGTGGCCTTGGTGTCGCCGTTCCCGTCGGTGACGGTCTCGACGTCGGAGTGACCGTTGTAACCGTAGTAGCCGTCCACGGTCGTGCCGTCGGTGTTGTGCGTGATCTGCGACAGACGCTCGCCCCACGGGCTGTACTGGTACGACTTGATCAGCCGGCCGGCGACCTCCTCACCCAGTACCTCACCGGACAGGCCGAGGTAGTTGAACGTCGTCGTCTTGCCGTCCGCCGTCTTCGTGGCCGTACGGTCGAGCGGGTCGAACGTGAACGTCGTCGACTCCATCGCGCCGCCCGCGCCCTGCTTCTGGGACTCGATGACGTGGTCGAAGCCGTCATAGACGCTCCGCTCCACGACGGCCCCGCCCGAGGTGACCGACTCCTGGCGACCGAAGGGGTCGTAGTTGTACCGGAATTCGGTCCCGCCGGCCGTCGAGCTCAGCAGCCGGTTGCGGTCGTACGTGAACGTCGTCGGATTGCCCTGGACCGTCTGGCTGACGACATTGGCGTTGTCGTCGTGCACGTACGTGTCGGTTCCCGCACCCGTGCCCGTCTTGACCGCCTGGGTGATCCGGTTCACGGGATCGTAGGTGTAGTTCGTGGTGGAGTCGAGGTACGCCGCGTGGTTGTCGGCGTTCATCTTCTTCGCCACGTCCTGCGCCGTGTTGCCGTTTGCGTCGTAGGCGTAGGTGTGCGAGGAGACGAGCGTGCCGTTCGACTTCTTCTCCGTCGTGGACTTCAGCGCACCGTCGAGGAAGTAGGTGTGGTCGACGGTGTTGCCATTGGCCTTGGTCTGGCGCAGGGCCTGACCGCGGTCGGTGTAGGTGTACGACGTGATCTTGGGCGAGGCATCCGTCGGAGTTTTCCCGACCGACACCGTGCTGACGAGATCGCGCACGTCGTAGGTGTACTTCGAGAACTGGTCGGGGTGGGTGACCGTCTCAGGCTGGTTGTTGGCGTCGTAGGTGTAGGAGACGGACTTCTTCTCCTGGCCGGCGAGCGCCTCGGTCACCTTCTGGACCTGGTTGAGGCCGGTGTAGGTGATGGTGTAGGCATCGATCCGCGCCCCGGACGAGGTGTCGTCGATCGAGGTGAGGTTGCCGTTGACGTCATACGCATAGGAGAAGTGGTGCTTCTCCGTGTCCGTCTCGCCACTGTTGTCGCGCACCAGCTTGACGGCGTCGGCGACGGCCTTCCCGCCGCTGTTCTGGAACAGTTGCAGCTTGGCCGCGTTGCCCTGGGCGAAGGCGAAAGACCCGAGCGGAACCCAGGTACCGGGGTCCGTGTTCTGGTCGATCGTCTTGTCCGTCGTGCCGCCGGAATGCGTGACCGTGTACTTCGCGGTCGAGGCGGCTCCGGGGACCTGCGGGAACTTCACGTAGGCGGTGTAGGTGCCCGCCTTGGGGATGTTGAGCGTCCAGGTGAACGCGTCCGTCCCCGTCCCGGCAGCGTGGACCTCGTGGTCGTAGCCCTGCTGGCCGGTGGTACTGCCCTTGGTCCAACTGCCTGTGGAGCTGGTGTTCTGGGTGTCGGAGTTGTCGACGAGCACCACGGCGCTGCCGACCGGAACACCGTCGTCCGTCTTGGACTCGAGCTTGCCATCCGGGTAGAACGACCATCCCATCGTGCGGCTGGACGAACCACCCGCCGACGTCAGGGTCCGGGCGGTCTGCTGGCCCATGTCGTTGTAGTCGAACCTGGTGACGATGTCCCACGGGTCCGTGGACGACCTGACCCACCCGTTGTCGAAGTAGGAGTAGGTTGTGTCGTTGCGGACAGTCTGGCCTGCCGACGGCGGCAGAGAGGTCCTGGAGACCCGGCCCACCTCGTCGTAGAACGTCTGGGTGTAGACGTTCGGGTTGTTGTAGCGGGGGTCCGCCGGGTCGTACGGCTGGAACTGCTTGACCGGGCGGTTCAGCTTGTCGTACTCGCTCCGGTGCGTGAAGTCGGCTGATTCGACGGTGTCGACACCACGCGGGGTGATCACCTTGGTGGTGTTGCCGACCTGGTCGTACTCGTATTTCGTCGTCCGGTAGGTGATGTTCGGGCTGGTGCCCGTGTGCGGGATCTTGACCTCGGTCCGCTGACCACGCTCGTCGTAAGTGACGGTCGTGGTGTTGTTGTCCGCGTCCGTGGTGGAGACGACCAACGAGTCCTTGTCGTACGACCGCTTGGTGGTCTTGCCGGCGGCGTCCGTGACCGTCGTGGCCCTGTGGTTCAGGTCGTAGGCGGTCTTGGTGGTGTAGTCGGTGGTGTTGGCGGTCGCGTTCTTCTTCGGATCGACGACCGTGACGACGTTGCCGACGTTGTCGTACTCGTAGGAGATCTTGTCACCGGCCGCGTTGACGACCGAGATGAGCTGGTTGATCGCGTCGTACGTGTGAGTGGTGACGTAGTCGGACGCATCGCCCGTCGTCAGCGCGCCCTTGGGCTCCGTCGACGACTTCAGGTTGCCGACCTTGTCATACGCGTAGACCGTCCGCCGCTCGCCCGACGTGCCCGTGTCCTTCGGCTCGACGACAGAGGTCATCTGGTCCGCGGCGTCGTAGACCGCTGTGGAGACCGCCCCGTTGGGCGCCGTGACCGCGGTGACGTTGTCGTTGGCGTCGTAGACCTGCGCCGGCGTCGTGATGAGAACGCCCGCGGACTGGTCCTTGGGGACCGTGTTGACCAGCGGACGCCCGTAGACGTCATAGGTCTGCGTGGTCCTCTTGCCCAGAGCGTCGGTCACCTCTCCGACCTGGCCGCGCTCGTCGTAGACGAACGAGGTGGCGTGGTCCAGCGCGTCGGTGATCTTCCCCGGGTAGCCGGTGGGCCCGAAGTCGCTGTTGACAGTCGCGTTGCCGTTGGCGTCGATCGTCCGGGTGGGCTGGCCGTAGGCGTCGTACTCGTGCCGCGTGGTGTAGTCGTCCGGGGTGGCCGTCGTGGCGACGCCCTTGGGGTCGGTGACCGTCTTGAGGTTGCCGAAGGTGTCGTAGCCGAACTGCCAGGCGCGGCCCTCCGGCGACGTCTTGCGCCACAGGTCGGCCGAGAAGCCGTCCAGGCGGGTCTGGTACTCGTACTTCTGGGCGTTGGCCGGGTAGGTGCCCGGCGCGCAGTCGCTCGACGGCGGGACGCCGGTCTTGTTGTTCTCCGCGTCGCGCTGCCAGAGCGGGTAGCCGGTCTTCTGGTCGTAGCAGTACGCGGTCTTGGCGCCGTTGGCCTCCTCCAGGTAGGTGACGTTGTTGTCCGCGTCCCAGCTCATCCTCGTGGTCTGGGACTTGGCGTTGGTCGTCTGGACCGGGCGGGAGAAGTCGTCCGTCACGTAGTCCGTGGCGTTCGACTCGGCGTCCGTCACCTTGGTGTCGGTGAACTCGGTGTTGGTGGTGTTCGCCTTGTAGGTGAAGCCGGTGGTGCCGTTCAGACGGTCGGTGATCGTCTTGGTCCACCAGTGGTACTTCGGGTCGTCACCGGCCTGCGGCGCGTAGTACGCCATGTCCGTGGCGCTGCCGCGCGGGTCGGTGGCCTTGACCAGCTTGACGTTCTTGTTGCCCTGGGTGGCGTCGTAGGTGAACTTGAAGACCTTCGGCTGCGAGGAGCCGTCACCGTCCACGAACTGGCCGAGCAGACCCTTGGTGGTGTAGTAGAACGAGATCTTGCGGCCCGAGATGTCCGTCATGGACTTCACGTGGTCGTAGATCTTGGAGTTGGTCAGGTTCGAACCCGTGACCTTGGCGCCCGTGTCGTCTATGTAGTCGTACGACGCGTCGCCCTTCTCGAAGTAGTCGACCGTCAGGGACTGCCGTCCCGCGGGGTCGGTGATGTACTCGAGGAACTTCGTCGGCTTGTTGTTGGACTTGCGCTCCTCGTACGTGTACGTCTGCGTGTTGCCGTTCTTGTCCACGACCGACGTCATGTAGCCGTCGCAGCCGAACAGGAACCGCGTGCCGTCCGGGCGGGTGAGCGTCCAGGCGTCCGGGACCGGGTCCTTGGTCGGCTTGCAGTCCAGCCCCGCCTTCGCGTCCAGCTTGTAGTGGACACCGGCCGGTGCCTTCCACACGCTGTTGGCGGCGTCCCAGCGGAAGACGTGCGTCGTACCGTCGCCGTCCGGGAGGCGCACCTCGGTCGGGTTGGGGTTCGGGTGGAAGTCCAGCGGCGCGCCCAGGCGGATCGGGCCGGCCGCCTGCCCGGACCAGCCGTGGCCGAGCACCGTGTCGGATGTGTCCAGCGAGTTGTACGAGAAGCGTGCGAAGGTCGTCAGGCCGCGGCCGGGGTTCGTGAACGCGTTGTACGACCAGACGCTGTTGCCGGCCGCAAGGTTGTTCATCACCGTGGAGCCCGCGCCGGTGTTCTTCCCCGTGTAGGAGTAGAACTTCTCCAGGCCGAGTGTGTTGGAGGTCGGGTCCTCGACCGCCACGTTCTGCTTCAGCGCCGGGATGCCGCCGGTGCCGGCCGACAGCCAGGTGCCGTCCGAGATCTTCCGGACGTCCCACCCCAGCACGTACTCGTTGCGCTTGTTGCCGGAGTCCGAGTTGATCGGGGTGGCGACCTGGGCCTGGATCGTGGCCGACTTGCCCGGCAGCAGCGCGGGGATCGCCGTCTTCAGCTGGTTGCCGCCGGTGGTGACGTCCGTGCCGTCGGGCAGCTTCCAGGTGTACGACAGTTCGCGCTCACCGGTCGCCCACGCCGAGGACGTGGTGTTGGTGACCGTGAACTCCACCGTGTAGGTGGAGTTGGGGGTCATCCGGGCCGGGGTCTGCGGCGCGTAGTACGTGTCCTCGGTGGTCGAGTCCACGTAGATCACGCGAAGCAGCGGGCCGAGCTGGTAGTCGGCGGCCTCCGAGGCGAGGAACAGGGTGCGTTCCTGCGGGCCGGTGGTGGACTCGTCCTTCAGCCTGACCATGGCGCCCTTGTTGCTGGTCGGCGTCTTGATCCAGCCCTGGGTGAGAGAGGTGGCATCCCACCAGTGGCGGCCGACCTCGGAGACCTGGGCGACGGTGTCGGAGACGGTCGCGGAGTGGTCGCCGCCGGGCGTGGTCCACGCGGTGCTGGAGTTGGCGTTGTTCCAGGTGGCGGTGGTCTCCGCGAAGTCGCGGGTCAGTCCGTGGAGTTCGTAGATCGCGCCGTTGGTGCCGGTGGTGGTCTCCGCGCCCCACATGAACATCCGGGACTCCAGCACGGTGGCCGTGGTCGGGATGTCGCTGGTGGTGAACTTCATCGCCGCACGCGTCTTGCCGTACGTGGAGGAGTTGTTGCCCACGCTCAGCCACTTCTGGCCGACGCCCCAGGACTGGATGGTGTCCTGGTTGGTGGTCGGCTGCGCGGAGGACAGCGTGGTGTCGGTGACCGCGGAGGTGCCCTGGATCAGCTTCATCGTGCGGCCGGCCTTGGGGATGCCGACCGTGCGGGTCGGCGAGCCGAGAAGCTGCCCGTCCTGGGTCTTGACCGCGATCTGGTAGTAGTACGACTTTCCGATCTCGTCGGGCGACGAGTCCGGGGTCGGGACCGCGGTGGTGTCGGTGTAGGCGGTGGCCGCCTTGTCGATGGGTGCGATCAGGGTCGCGGCCGAGGGCGTGAACGCCTGCTGCGTGGAGCGGTGCAGCTGGTACTCGGCGATGTTCAGGCCGCTGTCGCCGGTGGTGTTGGAGTACGCCTTCCAGGACAGCTCCGGGCCGGTGGAGTGCACGACGGTCGGCGAGTTCAGCGTGGTGCCGACCTTGCCGTAGGTGACCGTCAGCCGGGGCAGTGTCGAGGTCTCGCCGCCGTAGGTGGCGATGCCGTCACCGGCCTCGTAGCGCGGGCCGCCGGTCGGCGCGGTCGCCGACTCGTCCGCGGCCTTGAGCACGAAGCCGTGGTTCGCCGCGGTGCCGCTGACCCACTTCTGGACCGTGTCGGTGACCGGGAACTTGTGCCACTGGTTGTACTCGCCGGTGTTCTTGACGATGGTCGCCGGATTTACCCAGCGCACCGCGTCCGCGATCACCGCAGTCGAAGCGTCCGTGTCCCCCAGGACGACCTTGCCGGCCGTGCCCTTGGCGAAGTTGATCTGCGAGCCGCCCTTGAGGGAGGCCCACACCCCTCCCGAACCGGCCGTCTGGTCCACGGTGTAGGTGGCGGTGCCGTCGCTGCTCGTCACCGTGTAAGGGGCGGCCGTGGACCGGTCCGAGTACTGCACGTAGTGCGCGTCCACCCGGTAGGAGGCCGTCTCCGGCAGCCGCGGCTGCCAGGTATAGGTGTCAGTGGTCACCGAGTCCTTGTTGTAGAGGTAGTCACCCCCCACCCCGTACTGCGTCTGCGACCCGGCGTTCCACGAGCCGACCGCGGCCGTGGTGCCCGCGTCCCCGTCGTCGACCTGCACGCTGGTGCCGGACAGCTCACCGACCAGGGCGCTGGTGTTGGACCAGTTCGCCGTGGTCTCGTCCCAGGTGCCGGTCGCCCGGTAGGCGCCGATGGTGACGTCGTTGCCGTTGGTGGTGTGCGCCTGGTCGAAGTACATCTCCAGGCGGGCGGTGTCGATGTCGGTGCCGGCCGGGATCTCGTCGAGCGGGAACTTGATCAGGGAGCGGGAGGTGCCGGTGTCGGTCTTGCCCGCGGACAGCTTCCAGCTGGAGTCGAAGTTGGCGCTCGGCTGGTCCGACAGGACCATCGTGTCCTGGGTGGCGGACTCCGTGTCCGGCGTGATCGTGATCGTCGGGTCGATCACCACCGGGTACTGGCGCTCCTTGGACGCGAGCCACTTCGCGTCCGGGGTGACCGTCAGCTCCCAGCCATCACCCTTGCCCCTGGTCTTGGTGAGCTTCTGGGTGACCTCGGTGCTGTAGGCATGGCCGTACGGCGAGGACGCCGACTTCTTCGCGTCCGTCATGTAAGGCGCGGGGATCACCAGGACCGGCGTGTTCGGCAGCTCGCCGAAGAACGCGATCGACCCGTCCTTGCGGGCCTTGGGCACCAGCCCGTCGGTGTCCAGCGTGAAGGTGAACCTCACCGGCCCGTCCGGGCGTTCGGCCAGGACGATGTTCTCCTTGACCCGGCCCATGCCCACCTCGTAGTCGAGGTCGGCACCGGAGACGGCGTCCTGGTAGGTGACCGTGTTGCCCTTGGTCACGGGGTCGAGCTTCTTGTCCGCGCCCTGCAGGCCGACCGTGACCGTGCGGCCGTCCACGGCGGTCACCCGCATCAGCCGGTCGGCATCGGCACCGAAGTAGCTCTTGCCCGTGTTCGAGGTGTTGGCGAACTCGAAGCCCTTGGCCTTCGCGGCCTCGGTGGAGCGCACCTTGGTGTCGATGGACTTCCACGACTTCCCGGACTTGTAGGAAGTCGGCTCCGCCGACAGCTCCGCCTCGATCCGGCCGTCGGACAGCTGCCAGAAGCGCGCGTTGGCGGTGCGCTTGCCGGTCAGCTCCCTGACCCGCTCGGCGGCCGGTTCCTTCTTTCCCTTGCGGAGTTTCTGCCGGTCGGCAATCCCCAGCTCGTCATGCGACGGCGGCTTGCCGGAATCCTTGCTATCGTCCGAGAACCAGCCCTTGATCGTGTCGACGATTCCTTCGCCGTCACCGTCAGAGGCCGACGCGGCATATGCGGCCTGCGGCAGCAGTGAGCTCGTCACCGCGGAAACCACAAGGCACGCTATTGCCCTGCCCAATCTGGGTCTCACGCCAAACCTTTCCTCATGCGTCGTGACCGAAACATGCCGCCGAAACCCCGTTCCACCTGCCGGAACGGGAAGGTCATACGCAGCGGCGCCGAAGGTCTAGTCACTTTGCCGACGCAGCGTCAAGTGATGGCGCATCTCCCTTATTTGATCGCACTTGATCACGAACAGGACATGCCGGTGTCCGATATTTCCGCTCGCTGGCCAACACCGCCCTGGGCCCTGTATAAACACCCGGCTCAGCAACGAGCAATGTCACGTCCGAGGGGAAGAACCAATGGGCACAGCGCCCCGGAATCAGGAATCCACACCAGACGAGCCGAATTCCAGGGAAACGCCCTCCGATATTTCCGAGGCGGAATTCGGCACAGGGCAAGCCGGGGCCGAAGGCGACTCGCCCGGATCCGGCCGCCAGGCCGGTAGCCCTCCCAGGGAAAACGAATCCGCGGACGACGAGGCCGACACCAAGACGGAGGCCGATGCCGCCGCCGAAGCCGACGCCAAGAGGGCAGGCCGGCGCTCGGACCGCGGCGCGCTGGTCGTGGCCGGCGTGGCGCTGGCCGCCTGTGCCGGGCTCGTGCTGTACGGCGTGTTCGCGGACGAGGAAGCCGCGGCGCCGAAGCCGAAGGCCGTACCCAGCGCCGAAGTGACCTACGAGGTCACCGGCACCGGCACGGTGGACATCTCCTACCGCGCCATCGGCGCCTCGGGGAGTGCGGACAGGGCCGCCACGGCTTCCGCCGTCCGGCTGCCGTGGAAGAAGACGGTCGAGGTACCGCTCGGCGAGGAGCCGGTCATCAGCATCACCCTCGGCGAGCGGGGCGGCGAGGCCCGCTGTGCGCTCGCCATTCGCGGCGCACACGTGAGAAGCGCGACGGCCGTGGGCGACTTCGGCCGGGCCACCTGCTCCGGCACGCTCCCCGAGTGATCTGAATCACTGTTCGACCTCAACCCGTGACGTTTCGTCAGCCGGCTGCGCTCGGTACAGCGGGTGACCTGTGGGACAGGTGTGCCGCAGACAGACTTTCGAAGTTCTCTGAGGGTTTCTGAAGGGTGGGGCATTGAGCCCGCGTACAACGCATGCGTACCGACCGCTGAGTCTGAAACGGAGAGCATGGCTGACGCTGGGGGCTGTCGTCCTGGGAGGCGGGGGTGTCGTGACATACGCCGTCGCCGGTCCCGGCGGCGAACAGGCGGGGGACGAGAACACGAAGCGCCCGGTGCGGGTGCACGACATCACGCTGAAGGACACCGGGAACGGGAAACGCGGGCTGCCGCGCACCGGCACGGAGCCCTTCTCGATGCTCGGCGTCACCTGGACCGGCGCAGCGAAGAAGCTCGACGGCAGCGCGCAGGTGCGTACCCGCAGCAGTGAGACGGGCGAGTGGGGCGACTGGCAGGACCTGGACGCCGACGAGTCGCATCCGCCGGAGAAGCCGGAGCCGGGGCTGCGCGGCGGCTCCGAGCCGCTGTGGGTCGGCCCGTCCGACGGGGTCGAGGTGCGGGTCGTCGCGGCCGACGGTACGTCGGAGACCGGGCTCCCGAAGGGACTGAAGGTCAGCCTCGTCGACCCGGGCGTCACGGCCGCCGAGACCAAGAGCGTCGGTTCCGGACTCGCGCCGGTCGCCTACGCTGCCGAGACGTCGCCCGCGGACACGCCCGCGCCGGTGACCGGCACGCCCACCGACAACGCTGCCACGCCGAGCGCGACACCGACCGACTCGGCGGCGCCGACCGACTCGGGCGCGCCGACCGGTTCCGTCCCACCC
>NZ_JAAAXQ010000670.1 GCF_009916105.1 Streptomyces sp. GC420
CTTTCGGCCCTCGTGCTCCCCGGCCTCGGCATCCGGCGCGCGGACATTGTCCCTTCCCCACCCGTTCGGTGCGAGCGGGGTTGCGGATTGGTCCCGAACGCCTTGCGGGCAGGGCCATTTCGGCGGGATCTTGCGAGGAACCCCCAGGGCTTCAGCTCTGGGAGGAGTCGCGTTCTCGTGTTCGCGGTGCAAAGCGCCGCGTTGTCGCTGCCGTTACCCGGTCGGCAAGCGGCCTGTCATCGCCTGTCGCTGTGCCGGGGTGTCTGGATGCCGCCGCGCGGGTCGGCGTTGGGTTCGCCCGGTCGGGTGGTGCGGAGTGAACGTGCGGTGGGGCGTCGTACGCGTGTGTACGTCGGATGATCGTGACGCTGGTGGTGCAGATCCGGTTGCTGCCGACGCCTGTGCAGGCGGCGGCACTTGAGGCGACTCTGCGCGCCCGGTTCGCCTGCCGGTCCTGCGGGTTCGTTGATCACGCGGACCGGAACGGCTCCCGCAACATCCGCGCCAGAGCGTGGGAGTTGTGACGACGCGGGGCCCCGTCAACGGCCCCTGCCCCACCCCCGGACCAGCGGAGCGGGCCGGACGCAAACGCAGCATCACCGCCAGCGATGCCCGTTGTGCAAACCCGTCGCTTCAGCGTGCTTGAGCGACGAGTAGTTGATGTACCTCCGTTCGCGGACCAATCCCCCGGGCCGTCCGCCCCGAATGGCTGTCGTCAAGCAATCACGCACACGCCGAAGGACGGACGCGATGACCGCAAACACCATGAGCCGGCGCAGCCGCGGGAGTATCGCCCTGCTCGCCTGTGGTGCGCTGGCCGCCGGAGGGCTCGCTGCCGCCGGTGTGACCACGCTGGAGCCGCAGACGGCGCACGCCTCGAGCCACCGGGAGGCCCCGTTGATCTCGGGGCAGCCGCAGGTCGACAACACGGACGTGTACGCGTTCGTGAGCCCCGACAAGCCGGACACCACGACGCTGGTGGCCAACTGGATCCCGTTCGAGGAACCGGCCGGCGGCCCGAACTTCTTCAAGTTCGCCGAGGACGCCCAGTACGACATCCGCGTCGACAGCGACGGCGACGCGCAGGAGGACCTGGTCTACCGCTGGACGTTCGAGGACCACCTGAAGAACGACAAGACCTTCCTGTACAACACCGGTGCGGTGACCAGCCTCGACGACCCGGACCTCAACTTCACGCAGACGTACGACATCGACCTGTTCCGGCTGGAGCACCGGCGGGTCGTGTCCAAGCACAAGGTCGCGGACGACCTGCCCGTCGCGCCCTCCAACGTGGGCAAGGCGTCCATGCCGGACTACAAGGCGCTGCGCGACCGGGCGGTGAAGAAAGTCGCGGGCGGTCTCCGGGCCTACGCGGGCCAGGCCGACGACCCGTTCTTCCTGGACCTGAGGGTCTTCGACCTGCTGTACGGCGGTGACCTCTCCGAGGTCGGCAACGACACCCTCAAGGGCTACAACGTCAACACGATCGCCCTCCAGGTGCCGACCAGTTACCTGGTCGAGTCGGAGAAGCAGCCGGTCGTCGGCATCTGGTCCACCACCCAGGTGAAGAACGCGCGCGGCCACTTCCGGCAGGTGTCCCGGCTCGGCATGCCGCTGGTGAACGAGGTCGTCAACCCGCTGAAGGACAAGGACAAGTTCAACGCGTCCTCGCCCCTGAACGACGGTGACTTCCTGAAGAACGTCACCAACCCCGAACTGCCGAAGCTGATCGAGGGCATCTTCAAGATCAAGGCTCCCGCCGAGCCCCGCAACGACCTCGTGTCGGTCTTCCTCACCGGTGTCAAGGACCTCAACCAGCCGCCGCACGTGCGGGCTTCGGAGATGCTGCGGCTGAACACCTCGATCAAGCCGGTCGCGAAGCCGAAGCGGCTGGGAGTGCTGGACGGTGACAACGCCGGCTTCCCCAACGGGCGCCGGCTGACGGACGACGTCCTGGACATCGCGCTGCAGGTCGTCGAGGGCGAGCTGGTCGGTTCGAAGAACGACCTGGGTGACGCCGTCGACAAGAACGACGTCAAGTTCGGCCACAGCTTCCCGTACGTCGGTCTGCCCACCTCCGGCTCCGACGCGCCCGGCGCCAAGACCAAGAGCAGCACCGACAGCGTCCTCTCGGGCGGCCTCGGCTCGATCGCGAACGGCGAGGACACGGTGCTGATCGCCTCCGCCGCCTCGGCGGGCGCGGGCGTCCTGCTCGTCGGCGTCGGACTGTTCTGGTGGCGCCGCCGCCGGGTCCACGGCTTCCGCTGACCTCCGGCGTCCCCCCACTCCCCCCCCGCCC
>NZ_JAAAXQ010000671.1 GCF_009916105.1 Streptomyces sp. GC420
GGTCCGCTCCCTACCGCCGCCCCCGCCCCGGGACACACCGAGCACAGACCACTGATCACCGAGAGGGACCCACCATGCAGGACACCACGATGGACGCCGACGTCATCGTCATCGGCGCAGGCCCGACCGGACTCACGCTCGCCGGTGAACTCCGCCTGGGCGGGGCCGAGGTGATCGTGCTCGACAAACTGGCCGAGCCCACCGGCCAGTCCCGCGGCCTCGGCTTCACCGCCCGCGCCATGGAGGTCTTCGACCAGCGCGGACTCCTGCCCCGCTTCGGCCAGGGCGACACCCTGGAGATCAGCCCCGTCGGCCACTTCGGCGGCGTCCAGTTCGACTTCACCGCCCTGGAAGGCGCCCACTTCGGCGCCCGCGGCATCCCGCAGAGCCAGACCGAGGCGGTCCTCGCCCGGTGGGCCGCCGACAGCGGCGCCGACATCCGCCGCGGCTGGGAGATCGACGACCTCGCCGACGGCTTCCTGGACGGCGACCACACCGAGATCACCGTCCGCACCCCCGACGGCATACGGCAGCTGCGCGCCCCCTACCTCGTCGGCTGCGACGGCGGCAAGAGCACGGTGCGCAAGCTCGCCGGGATCGGCTTCCCCGGCACCGAGGCGACCCGCGCCATGTTCCTCGCCGACGTGACCGGCCTCGACCTCAAGCCCCGCTACCTCGGCGAAACACTGCCCAACGGCATGGTCATGGCCGCCCCCCTCAAGGAGGGCGTGCACCGCATCATCGTCTGCCCGCACGGCGCGGCCGCCCGCAGCGCCGACGACACCGTCACCTTCGAAGAGGTCGCCAAGGCCTGGGAGCACATCACCGGCGAGGACATCAGCGGCGGCGGAGCCGAGTGGGTCAGCTTCTTCAGCGACGCCACCCGCCAGGCCACCGAATACCGGCGCGGCCGGGTACTGCTCGCCGGGGACGCCGCCCACATCCACCTGCCCGCCGGCGGCCAGGGCCTGAGCACCGGCGTGCAGGACGCCGTCAACCTCGGCTGGAAACTCGCCGCCGTCGCCACCGGCCGCGCCCCCCGGACCCTCCTGGACACCTACCACCGCGAGCGCCACCCGGTGGGCCGCCGCCTGCTGATGAACACACGCGCCCAGGGCGCGGTCTTCCTCGGCGGCGAACAGGCCGAGCCGCTGCGCCGCATCCTCACCGAACTCACCGGCTACGACACGGTCCGCCGCCACCTGGCGGGCATCGTCTCCCACCTCGACGTCCGCTACGACATCACCGACGACGCCGGCGGCGGCCACCCGCTGCTCGGCCGCCGCCTCGGCAAGCACCCGCTGAACGGACCCGGCGGCGAGACCGACACCTTCCGGCTGCTGCACGCCGGGCGCGGGGTCCTCCTCGACCTCGCCGGCAACGCCCGCCTGCGCGCCGCCGCGGCCGCCTGGGCCGGCCGCGTCGACACCGTCACGGCCACCGCCTCCGAGGCCGACGGCGCCGCCGTGCTCGCGGGCGCAGAAGCGGTCCTCGTCCGCCCCGACGGCCACGTCGCCTGGACCGGCACCGGCAGCACCGACGGCCTCGCCACAGCCCTCACCCGCTGGTTCGGCCCTCCCGCCGGGGCCCCGGCCCCGCACGCCTCCTGACCGCTCCCGCGAACGGCCCCCGGGCGCACCGGTCCCCGGCCCGGCGCACTCGGCCCCGGGAGGGGGCCACGGATTTTGTCCGTGGCCCCCTCCCGCCAGGCCGGTTCCCTCACGACCCGGCCGGACGGACACGGCCGGAGGCGACGGGGGCGGCCCCGAACCGTCACCCCGGCGGGGCCGGGCCCCCGGCGCCGTACCCGGGCGTCCCGGGTCGCACGACCACCGCAGCCCGAACAGCCGGCCCGGCACACCGCAGGCCCGCAGTCCGACCGTCACACGATCGAGCCGACTCCACCTCGGGCACACTCCCCGGCGAGGGGCCGTCAACCCCTGACCGCGGGCCGACCGGCCCGGGCCGCCTGCGGCGCACCGGCACCGGACGACCGGCGCACGGCACAAGGGGCGGCGCCGGTGGGCACGGTGAAAGCGGCGGCACGACGCGCCGCGGGTCACCCACCGGCCCGCGGCGCGCCCCCCCTTTTTCCCACCGCCGCGGCGCGACCGCCGGCACCCCGGTCGCGCCCGGCGAGGAGACGGCGTGCCCCAACGGCTTCCCCCGGCCCGACACAGCCTGCACCGACGGGCCTTCCCGGGCGTGGGCGAGGTCACGTGCGCGGGGGCCGCACGGCGGCCGGGCCGAAGCCGAAGGCCTCCGGCGCCCCGCCGGCCCGGCCGCCCCCCACCC
>NZ_JAAAXQ010000672.1 GCF_009916105.1 Streptomyces sp. GC420
CGTATGCCCCCCAGCCCAACCCGACGATCCACATCCCGGTCCTGGACCACGGGCAGTGGCGCGACCTCACCGTGATCACCCGCCACCTCGCCGGCCGGCTCGCACGGCTGCCCGCCGAGAACGTCCTCCAGGAGATCGCCGTTGCGGGCGCCCGCAACGGCATCCGACTCCTGCCGGCCCTCGACCAGTGCCGCGCCTCGTGCGGCTGCTCCAGCCGCAGCGCCCTGTGCAAGCACGCCGCCACGGCTCTGATCCAGGTCGCCCTCTGCCTCGACGCGATGCCCCTCGTCCTTCTCCTGCTCCGCGGCCGATCCCCGGTCGACTTCTTCGCCGACCTCCAGGACCCCGATCACCCCAGCCTCCACCACCACGGGCCAAGGAACCTGCCGCTCCCGCCGGTCACCTCCGCGCACATCGCCTTCGACGAGGGGGAACACGCCGCCCGCCCGCCCCTTCCGCCGGTCATGAGCCCTCCCGAGCAGCCGGCCACGCCGGTGCTCCTCGCCGTTGGCGGTTTCGCCAGCCAGAGCCTTGCCGGGCTCGCTGCCGACACGGCCCAGCGGGCCCACTCCCTTCTTCGCACCCTGACCGAGGACGACGCCACGGCAACGGCACGGCCGGCGGGCATCTTCGGGGAGGCCGACCCGGACGGCGGTTCACCGGTCTCGCGCCAGCTCCCCCACATTCCGCTGCAGCAGCGGCTCAGAGAGCTCCAGGAGGCTACGGGCATGACCAAGGCGGAACTGGCCCAGGCCGTCCGCGACTGGGGCCTCAACGACTGACCTGCATGGTGACCTCCGCGCTGCCGTCCGGATTTCACGGAGAGGACCGACCTGGTGGTCGCCCAACCGGCCTCCTGCTGTCGGGAGTCGGCTCTGGTGAGGGCCGAACCGCCGCGCAGCCACGATCGAGGGGCGCAGGGCCGCGTGCGGGGCCCTGCTGGAGGGGTCATCCGCACACCGCCTCGGGTGATCCGTCGTCGGGCCAGGTCGGGCGGTACGGGTCGTCGATGATCCACCCCCGCCATGCGGTGTCGTGGAGCTCGCCCGTGCTCTCGTCGACGACGCCCTCGGGCACCAGCCGCAGCCGCGGCCGGGCGGACCGGCGACGCTCGACGGCGTGCTGCGTGCGTTCGGTGAGCCACTGCCGGAACCGGCGCCGCTGGTCGCCGTGCCGTTTGCGGCGCCGTTCCCCCAGGCCGGCGGTGCCCCGGGCGAGGGCGACGTGCTCGAGCTGGTCGAGGCCGGGGCGAAGGCCTTCGTCGGCGGCCAGGTGGCGGGGCAGGTAGACCAGGCCGTCGGCTTCCTCGGCGAGACCGTCCTCGACGAGCTTGTCCACGCGGCGGCGCACCGTGGTGCGGTGAAGTCCGGTCGCCGCGGCCAGGTGCGCGACGTCGGCGCCGTCGAGCGGGTCGAGGGCGGCGAGGGTCCGGGCACCGGACGTGCCGTGGGCGTAGTGGTGACAGGCGTCGGTACCCATCACGGCGCCCAGCGCGCGGGTGCTCACCTCCCGGCCCGTGTGCACTTCCGGGACACCCCTTGCCCCCCTCTCCCCCGTGGCTGGACGGTGTCCCGGGCGCGCACACGACTCCTGATCTTCAGACTCTGTCGTGGGGATTCGCAGGGACCAGGTCGAGCTGTGCTCCCCGGTGCCGGCCGCGACCAGGACCAGCCACCGGGCCGCACGCAGGCGGGCGTTGCTCGCTTCCACGGTCGAGCGGGCGCAGCCCATCCGCTCGGCCAGCTGCCGTACCGAGACCTCGTGCTCGAGTCCGCCGGCCTGTTCGGCCAGCTGTAGCCGTGCGGTGAGGTTCTTGAGGTCGGTGCCGCCGCCGGGCCCCGGCCACACGACGGCTTCCACGGCGGCCCGCAGGCGGGCGACCGCCACCATGGCATCGGCCCGGCACACGATCGCGCCCGAAGCGCCCACGAACGCGCGCGCCTTGTCGAGCATCCCGGCGAGCTTGCCCTCGGCGTACAGCTCCCCCTTGCGCGAGCGCAGCGACCGCGCCCAGGCGCCGCCCGCCGTCGGGCGCAGCACCAGGGCCTCCCACCACTGAGCGAGGGTCCACTCCCGGCCGGGCTGGGAGACCGCGACCGCCAGAGCCATCGTCATCCGGTAGCCGGAATCGGCGGCCGTCCTGCCCGCGTACCGGCGTTCGGTGTCGCCCTCCAGCAAAAGCCGGCGCGCCCGCCCCGACAGACCCGGCAGCCCATGCACCCACTCGGTCAACGACGGCCGCCGAACAGGCCGGTGCGCCACGGCGCGTACGGGATGGTTCACGCCCCCACCC
>NZ_JAAAXQ010000673.1 GCF_009916105.1 Streptomyces sp. GC420
TCCCGGGGCAGCGGGGGGGGACGCGAGGCGTGAGGGCCGGGCCCCGCGACGCCGCCCCGCCCGTGCTTCCCGGCCGCTGTGCCACGCTGGTGAGCGGGCCCGGGTGTGCGGACGGGCCGGGACGCGAGGTGAGCGGGGCTGTGAGGACGAGGCGGTGGCGGCGGGTCGGCGGCGCCGTGTTCCGGGTGATCGTGGTCTGGGTGGTCAGCACCGTCACCATGCTGGTGCTGGCCGGGATCCTGCCCGACTTCCAGATCCAGTCGGACAGCGGGGACAGCGCCACGGTCATAGCCGTCACCGGGGCGGTCGGGGCCGGGGCCTTCGGCCTGCTCAGCGCCCTGGTGTGGCCGCTGCTGGTGCGCGCGCTGCTGCTGGTGCCGGCCCTCGTCCTCGGCCTGCTGGTCTTCTTCCTCAACGGCTCGCTGCTGTGGCTCACCCTCGCCCTGATCCCGGACGGGCGCGGCGAGGCCGATCCCGAGACGGCGGTGCTCGTGGCCGCCGTCATGTCCGCGGTCGCCTCGGCCACCTCCACCGGCCTCGCGGTGCGCGACGACGACGCGTACCGCCGCCGGCTCTACCGGCTCTCCGACCGCAGGCGCCGCCGGGGCGGCGCACCGCCCGGCGCCACCGAGCCGCCGGGGCTGCTCCTCATCCAGCTCGACGGCGTCGGCCACGATGTGCTGCGCGACGCCCTCGAACCACGGCGGCGCCCCGGCCGGCGCGCCGGGGAACCGCTGATGCCGACCGTCGCGGGCTGGCTGAGCGGCGAGTGCCCCACCCACCGTCTCGTCCCCTGGTACACCGACTGGTCCAGCCAGACCGGCGCCAGCCAGCTCGGCATCCTGCACGGCAGCAACTTCGACGTGCCCGCCTTCCGCTGGTACGAGAAGGACACCCACACCCTCATGGTGTGCAACCGGCCGAACAGCGCGGCCGAACTCCAGCGCCGCGCCGTCGCCCGCACCGGCGACGCCGGGCTGCTCGGCGTCAACGGCGCCAGCCGCGGCAACCTGTTCAGCGGCGGCGCGCAGCAGCTCGCCCTGGTCCTGTCGATGGCCGCCAGGCGCGGCAGGCACACCCGCTCGCGCGCGGGCTACTTCGCGTACTTCTCCGACCCGGCCAACGCGGTACGCACCGCCGTCTCCTTCCTCGCCGAGGTGTTCCGCGAGATCGGGGAGGCCGTGGGCGCCCGGCTGCGGCACGAGCGGCCCCGCGTGGGGCGCGGCGGGCTCTACCCCTTCATCCGGGCCTTCGCGACCGTCGTCGAACGGGACGTCGTCGTCTCCGCGGTCATGGGCGACATGCTCGCCGGACGCAGCGTCGTCTACGCCGACCTCGTCGCGTACGACGAGGTCGCCCACCACTCGGGCCCGCACAGCCGCGACGCCGACAGGGTGCTCAGGCGGCTCGACCGGTCCGTCGAGCTCATCGCCAAGGTCGCCGACCACGCCCCCCGCCCGTACCGGATCGTGCTCCTCTCCGACCACGGGCAGAGCCCCGGAGAGCCCTTCGCCGGCCAGTACGGACTGACGCTGACCGACCTGGTACGGGCCGGCTGCGGGCTGCCCGTGTCCCGGCGAGCCCAGCGCACCCGCAGCGGGGCCGAGGCCCGCGAGGCGGTGCGGGCCGCTCTGCACCGGCCCGAGGGCCAGGGCGCGGCCGACCGCACGCAGGTGCCGGCCGTCCGCGGTTCCGAACCGCTCGTGCTCGCCTCCGGCAACCTCGCGCTGATCTCCTTCTGCGACGTCCCGGAGCGGCTGAGCAGGGAGGAGATCGACCGCCGCCACCCGGCGCTGCTGCCGACCCTCGCCAACCACCCGGGCATAGGGTTCCTGCTGGTGCGCAGCGAGGAGCACGGCTCGCTGATCCTCGGAGCGGGAGGCACCTCGGTCCCCCTCACCGAGGCCCGCGACGGCGAGGGCCCGCTGACCGGCTTCGGCCCGGGCGCGGCCGACGCCATCCGGCGCACCGACTCCTTCCCGCACGTCGCGGACATCATGGTCAACTCCGCGTACCACGCGGACCACGGCGAGGTTCATGCCTTCGAGGAGCAGATCGGCTCCCACGGCGGCCTCGGCGGCGACCAGTCCCGACCCTTCCTCCTTCACCCGGCCGACCTGTCCGCCCCGGTCGCGGAGGGCGGGCGCCTGACCGGCGCGGAACGGATACACCGGGTCCTGCGCGGCTGGCTCCGCGAATGCGAGGGTCCCGACATCCCCGTCCATTCCCTGGAACCTGACGAGGCATCCGTGGCGACGGAAGAACCCCGCAAGACCGCCTGACCC
>NZ_JAAAXQ010000674.1 GCF_009916105.1 Streptomyces sp. GC420
GACGCAGGCCGGGGTGCGGGCCGGATCCCGAGCGGACACGGGCCGGACGCGGACCGGACGCGGACCGGACGCGGACCGGACGCGGACCGGACGCGGGCCGGACCTCAGCCGGGAAGGGGGCGCCGGGCACGCAGCCCCGCACGGTCGGCCGCCGCGGTGCCCTCGTGGTGACCGGCGGCGTCGTAGGCACCGCGCACCCGGGTCGTGGAGGTCTCGGGGAAGAGGCGGTCCGTCTCGGCGGTCACCGCGAGGTCGCGGGCCGCCAGGACCGGCAGGAGACGGTCCCGGCCGGCGCCGCGGGACTCCGCCGTCGCCCCGCCGCCCGCGTCCGCCGACTCGTTCGCCGCCGCGTCCGCGGCCGCCTCGGCCGCCTCGGCCAGCCGGGTCCCTATCCGGCCCGCGTAGGCCAGCAGGAACGACTGCCGGAACGCCTTGGTCCTTCTGCGGCCCCCGGCCCGCTGCCCCGCCTCCGCCCGCGTCATCGCCGCCATGCCCTGCACCAGCAGCGAGGTGTGGAGCAGCTCCACCGCCTCCAGGTCCCCCTCGAAACCGACGACCGTCGAGAAACCGAGGCCGCTGTTCCACACCGCGCGGCAGCGGTTCGCCGAGGCGACCGCGTCCAGCAGGATCGCCTTCGCCGTCTCGTACGGCGCGTCCACCCCGATCCGGCACGCGACCGGACCGTCGCCCGGGACCGCGCGTCCGGCCGCGAGCAGCGCCTCGTCCACACTGTGCCGCGCCATCAGCTCCTGCGCCTTCGCCGTCAGCGCCTCCGCCTCCTCCGGGAAGCCCGTGGCCTCCGCCTTGGCGAGCAGCGCCCGGATTCGCCCGAACTGCTTGGGTTCGCCGTGCGCGGCCGGCGCGGCCGTACCGCTGCCGGGCACCGGACCCACCGGTTCGAGGGACGGCAGCCTCAGCAGCAGCCGCAGCACTTCGAGCAGGGCCGTGGCCAGGGAGAACCGGTCGAGGGACGTCCGGCGCCCGGCGTACCCGATGAAGTCCGGGTCCGGGCCTTCCGCCCACGGCACCGTGTCCGCGCCGAGGTCGCGCAGCTGCGCGGTCCACCGGTGGTCGAGGCGGGCGTACTCCCGCACCTCGGAGGCGATCAGGCAGGCCACCACACGGACGTGCGCGGCATCGAGGTCGCGGCGGACGAGCCGTACGACGTCGGCGGGCTGCCAGCCGCGCTCCCAGGCGGTCCGCACGAACCCCTCACCCCGGCTCAGCAGTTCCTCGCCCACCGCGGGCCACTGGGAGGCGGACGCGGCGGCCAGGACGGACGCTCCCGTGTCGAGGGAGGCGTCGTCCTCGGCGTACAGCGCCGCGGCGAACGCCCGGTCGACCGTGTCCCGCGCTGAACCCACCGTCCGGCTCCTCATGTGTCTGGGCGCCCGAAAACTTGTCCACAGGCTGTGGACAGTGATTGCGCACCGGACCATCTTGCCTCGCGCGGGCACCGGCCGACCGCCCCGGCCCCTCCCCCGGGCGGCCGCGCACGCGCCGCGCCGGGCCGGGCCGCCGTCCCTACGAAAGCAGGACCAGCTTGCCCGGCGCGTGGCCCCGCTCGCTCAGCTCATGGGCCCGTGCCGCCTCGGTGAGCGGGAAGGAACCGGCGACTGGCACCCGCAGACGGCCCTCGGCCACCAGACCGGCACAACGGGCGAGCTCCTCGGCGGAACGGGCGCCGCCGCCCGAGAAGACGACGCCGTGTTCGGCCGCCGCCGGGTCGGCGATGGTGACGATGCGGTCGGTCGTGCCGCCGCGCAGCTCGACCGACACGGGCAGCGCGCCCTGGCCCGCGGCGTCGAAGACCGCGTCGACGCCGCTCGGCGCGGCGGCCCTGACGCGTGCGGCGAGACCGTCCCCGTAGGCGACGGGGATCGCGCCGAGCGAGCGCAGGTGGTCGTGGTTGCGGGGTGAGGCCGTGCCCACGACCGTGACCCCGCGGGCCACGGCGAGCTGGACGGCGACGCCGCCGACCGCGCCCGCCGCGCCGTGCAGCAGCAGCGTTTCGCGGTCCCCCACTTCGAGGAGGTCCAGGACGCGGGCAGCCGTCTCGGCGGCCACGGGCAGCGCCGCGGCGGCCTCCCAGTCCAGGCCGGCCGGCTTGGGGGCGACGGTGGTGGCCAGGGCGTACGGGGCGTAGGCGCCGGTGTCCGTCCAGCCCAGGACCTCGTCGCCGACGGACACGCCGGTGACGCCCGCGCCGACCTCGTCGACGACCCCGGCCGCCTCGATGCCGGGCACGGCGGGGAGGGAGGCGGGGGCCATGTGGGGCAGCAG
>NZ_JAAAXQ010000675.1 GCF_009916105.1 Streptomyces sp. GC420
GACCTCGTGGTCCGCACCCACCGGGAGGAGTCCGAGGACGTGATCGCGCTGTACGCGGGGACGAAGCGCGGCTACGAGGACGAGCCGGTCCTCACCTTCAGCACGTCCGTGTTCGGCTGAGCCCTTCCCCCCGGCCCCTCCCGGGTGCCGGTGCGGGTCGGCGGACGGTCCCGCCACCGCGACGCGGGCCGTGTCGCCGCCCGGCACAGCGGCTCCCGCACCACCGCCGCCGCCCCGCACAGCCGCTCCCGCACCACCGCCGGAGACACCGCCGCCGGAGACACCGCCGCCGGAGACACCGCCGCCGCCGCCCCGGAGCCTGCCTCCCGCACGCACCACCACCCGGCACCGCCGCCGCCCCGGAGCCTGCCTCCCGCACGCACCACCACCCGGCACCGCCGCCGCCCCGGAGCCTGCCGGGTCCCGCACCACCGCCCGGAGGCCACGGACACCGGTCCCTGGGACCGGTCCCAAGCGCCACGTCACCAGTCCCCTGTCCCGTACAACCCTTGGGCCCCGGCGGTGGTCTTGCGTTCGCGACCGGAGCGCGGCGCCCGGAACGCGGACACGGTCGCACCCCCATCGAATCGGGAGCCCCAGGCATCCCGGTATGCAGCAGGAGAACCCCGCATGCACAAGCACCTCCGTATCGCCCTGGCCACCACGGCCGTCGCCGCGCTGACGGGCGGCCTGCTCTCCGCCGGCGCGGGTACCGCCCTCGCCGCAGGCTCAGGCCTGCGGGGCGACTTCAACGGCGACGGCTACCACGACCTCGCCGTCTCCTCCCCCCAGGCCACCGTCGCCGGCAAGAAGCGCGCGGGCCAGGTCACCGTCTTCTACGGCTCCGCGTCCGGCATCGACGCCTCCCGCCGCACCACCATCACGCAGAACACCAGCGGCGTGCCCGGCAGCGCCGAGACCAACGACCTCTTCGGCATGGCGACCGCCAACGGCGACTTCAACGGCGACGGGTACTCCGACCTCGCCGTGGGCGCGCCGTACGAGGACATGAACGGCGACACCGACGGCGGCACCGCCCAGATCATCTGGGGTTCCGCCGCCGGCCTGGCCGGCGGCACCACCATCGCCGACCCCGCCCCCACCAAGCACGACCAGTTCGGCACCGACGTCGCGGCCGGCGACTTCGACGGCGACGGCAAGGACGACCTGGTCACCGGCGACACCTCGAACACGCTGCGCGAGTTCAGGGCGGGCATCGCCAAGTCGGGCGCGGTCGGTCTCAAGTCGACGGCCACCGCCCCGATCATCGGCGCTAGCGACGCCGGCGTCCTGAAGCTCACCGCGGGCGACGTCACCGGCGACGGCCGGACCGATCTGGTCGTCAACGGCTTCGAGGACGACGCGTCCACGACGTACAACGCGAACTACTTCCTGCCCGGCGCCACGACCGGCCTCCGGGACGCCACCGAGAAGCTGTCCGGCGGGGTCATCTCCGCGATCGGCGACATCAACGGCGACGGCTACGGCGATCTGGTCACCGGTATGTCCTGGGACACCGGCGTGCCGGGAAGCACCAAGGGCGGCAGGGTCAACATCCGCTACGGCGCGGCCGACGGCCCCGGCGCCGCCGGGACGTCCGTCACCCAGGAGTCTGGCACGGTGCCCGGCTCCTCCGAGGCCGGCGACATGTTCGGCTGGGAGGTCACGCTCGGCGACGTCAACGGCGACGGGTACGCGGACCTCGCCATCGGCGCGCCGAAGGAGGACCTCTCAGGGGTCGCGGACACGGGAGCCGCCGTCGTCATGTACGGCGGCGCGAGCGGCCTCCAGAAGTCCGCGAACGTCCAGTACTTCGCCCAGAGCACCGGCGGCGTCCCCGACACCGACGAGAAGGGCGACATGTTCGGCGGTGAGGTCTTCCTGAGCGACCTCAACGGCGACGGCAAGGACGACCTCTCGGTCGGTTCCAACTACGAGAACACCAACGGATCACTGACCGTGCTGACCTCCAACGGCACCAAGATCTCCACGACCGGCGCCCGGGCGATCTCGGCGTCCGCCGCCGGGGTCAGCACGGACGGCACCCCGGAGTTCAGCGCCGTCATCGCCGGCTGACGGAACGGCGTGGGCGGCCCCGTGGCCGGCGCCGGCGGGCCCCAGGGCTCACCCCGGCGCCGGCCCGGGCCGGGCCCCGGCCGGCACACCCCGGGCCGGCGTCAACCCCGGGGGCTGTCCCACCGGGGTTCCCCTAGGGGATGTCACAGCTCGGACCCAATGCCCGCCCCTTACCCCGGGGG
>NZ_JAAAXQ010000676.1 GCF_009916105.1 Streptomyces sp. GC420
GTCCCCGGCGCCGTCCCCGTCCCCGGCGCCGGCCGAGGTCCCGTCCCTCGAAGTGTCCGGGCTCGCCTACGCCTACCCCGACGGCCACCAGGCGCTCTTCGGCGTGAACCTGACCCTCGCCAGGGGCGAGCGGGTCGCCCTGCTCGGACCCAACGGCGCCGGCAAGACGACCCTGGTCCTGCACCTCAACGGCATCCTCGACGGGGGCCTCGGGACGGTGCGGGTCGCCGGTCTGCCCGTGGAGAAGAAGAACCTCGCCGAGATCCGGCGGCGGGTCGGCATCGTCTTCCAGGACCCGGACGACCAGCTGTTCATGCCCACCGTCCGGGAGGACGTGGCCTTCGGCCCGGCCGCCGCCGGGGTGCGGGGCGCCGGGCTCGAGCGGCGGGTGCTGGCCGCGCTGGAGCGGGTCGGCATGGCCGAGTACGCGGACCGGCCCCCGCACCACCTCTCCTTCGGCCAGCGCCGCCGCGTGGCCGTGGCGACCGTCCTGGTCATGGAGCCCGAGATCCTCGTCCTGGACGAGCCCTCCTCCAACCTCGACCCCGCGTCGCGCCGCGAACTCGCCGACGTCCTGCGCTCGCTGGACGTGACGGTGCTGATGGTCACGCACGACCTGCCGTACGCGCTGGAACTGTGCCCCCGCTCCGCCGTGCTCAGCGGCGGCGTCATCGCGGCCGACGGGCCCACGCGGGAACTGCTCGCCGACGACGGACTGATGCGGACCCACCGGCTGGAGCTGCCGTTCGGCTTCGACCCGCGGTCGGTGCCGTCCGGCACCTGACCGGCATCTGACCGCCACCTGACCGGCACCTGACCGCCGGAACCGCCCCGGAAGCAGACCACCGCCCGCCGCGTTGCACTATGAGACCTCATGGAACCTCACGGGACCCCCGTGGGACCTCGGGGATCTGTAGAAGCGAACGGGTGGGGAGTGGACGCGGTGGCGGACGTACGGGGGACGGTGGCGCACGGCTTCGAGCCGGTCAGAGACGCCTTCGTACGGAACTTCGAGGTCCTGGGGGAACGCGGGGCGGCCGTCGCCGTGTACCGGGACGGGCGCAAGGTCGTCGACCTGTGGGGCGGCACCGCCGACTTCGACGGCACGGCCCCGTGGGCAGCCGGCACCGCTCAGGTGGTGCGCTCCGCGACCAAGGGCGTGGCCGCCGCCGTACCGCTGCTGCTCCACCAGCGCGGGCGGCTCGACCTGGACGCGCCCGTGGGCACCTACTGGCCCGAGTACAAGACGGCGGGCAAGGAACGCACCCGGGTGCGGGACCTGCTCTCCCACCGGGCAGGGGTGCCGGTGCTCGACCGGCCGCTGACGCCCTCCGAGGCGCTGGACGGGGTCGCCGGGCCCCTCGCCGTCGCCGCGCAGGCCCCCGTGTGGGAGCCCGGCACCGATCACGGCTACCACGCGATGACGTACAGCTGGCTGCTCGGCGAGCTGGTGCTGCGGGTCTCCGGGCGGAGCATGGGCCGCTGGATGGCCGACGAGATCGCCCGCCCGCTCGGCCTCGACCTGTGGGTAGGACTGCCCGCGGAAGAGGCGCACCGCGTCGGCCGCATCGGAGCCGTCGAACCGCCGCCGGCGCCCCCGGGCGGCCTGCGCCTGCGCGCCAAGCCCTCGGTCTCCGAGGCCTACAAAGACCCGGACTCCCTCACCCGGCGTGCCTTCGGCGTCATCGAGCCGCTGCCCGACGAGAACGACCCCGTCTACCGCGCCGCCGAACTCCCCGCGTCCGGGGGCGTCGCCACGGCACGCGCGCTGGCCCGGGTCTACGCCGCCATGATCGGCGAGGTCGAGGGCGGCCCCCGGCTGTTCGCCCCCGCCACCCTCACCCAGGCACGCACCGAGGAGTCCGCGGGCCCCGACCGGGTGCTCGTCGTGAACACCCGTTTCGGCCTCGGTTACATGCTTCACGGCCCGGCGTGCCCGCTGCTGGGGCCCACGTCCTTCGGTCACCCGGGCCGCGGCGGTTCCCTCGCCTTCGCCGATCCCGAGTCGGGCACCGCCTTCGGCTACGTCACCAACGGCATGCGCAAGGGCGTCACGGCGGACCCCCGCGCGCAGGCCCTGGTCAGGGCGGTGCGCTCGGTGATCGGCGGTAAGCAGGGCCTGGCCGGGTGAGATTCGGGCGTGGTCGAGGCGGATCGACGACGAGCACCGTCTCGTCTGCCTGGTCACGGACAAGGAGATCGTGATCCTCGCGGCCCGCTATTACTACTGATCGCAGAGCCGTCCGCGCTGGATTGC
>NZ_JAAAXQ010000677.1 GCF_009916105.1 Streptomyces sp. GC420
CGGGACGGGTGCGCGGGGGGCGTCGTCACCCCTCGACTCCAGCGAGAGCAGCAGGACCAGCGCCGTCACCGGCAGGGACACGGTCAGGAGGGAACGGCGGGAAAGACGGTGGGGCATGTCCCCTTACAGCGCGCCGGACTCCCGGTTCGTCACGCGCGCCCGCCGCGAGAACGCGGCGCGCAGCACCCGCTTGCCCTCCGTGGACAGTTCGAGCACGGGGCGCAGGCCGGTGACGGCGGCCTCCCCCGCGAGGAGTTCCAGGATCTCGGACTGGCGGCGCAGTTCGCCCTGGGTCAGCGGCGGGATTCCCTTGGTGTCGCCCTGGAGGTAGCGCTTGACCACGTCGTCGGCCGGCTCGACCCCGTCGACCCGCTGGTGGAACTCCAGCGCCGCGGCCGAGCAGTGCGCGGCCCAGTCCAGGAGTTCCTCCTTGGTGTAGGCGGAGGGCAGCGGCCCGACGGACGCGCGGGCGTCCGCCGCGGCCTCCTCGTCGAGCGCGGACAGCAGGCTCTCGACGGCGGTGCGGAGTTCGGCGAGCCATGTCTCGCCGTTGCCCACCGCGAGCCATACCGGGCGGAGCACCTCCGCGGTCTCGGACTCGAAGAAGCACCGTTCGAGGCAAGCGGTCCCGCTCGCGGCCAGGCTTCTCTCATCGGCGTGACTGAACTGGTCCACCAGGCTCAAGACGACTCCCACGACGGACGGCAACGGGCGGATCACTCTGTGCCCCTTACTGCGCCGCATGGCTGATTTTCGTCACACCTGGCCGATTACCTGTTACCGGTGCGTGAACTCCGGCTCAGCCGACCCTGTCCGCCAGGGCGGAGAAGTCCTTCCAGGACAGCTCCGGTTTCCGGGGGTCCCAGACCTTCTGCGACAGGGCGGCCAGGGGCAGGCGGATGCCTTCGGCGATCCGGTCCCGGCTCTGGGCGCCGGAGATGTCGCACCAGACGGCGAGGCGCGCGCCCAGGATCTGGCGGGAGTACCGGGCGGGGACGGCGGTGCTGCCGCGCAGGACGAGCGGCGTCCACTCCTTGTAGATGCGTTCGCCGGTCGGGTAGACGAAGTCGTTGGGCTCGCCGAGCACGTAGTAGAGGTACTCGTCGTTGAGGTTCACGACCCGGCGGCCCTCGGCCAGGTACTCGGCGGGCTGCCTGGCGCCGATCTCCTTGCCGGTCCAGTACTCGACCTGGAGGTCCTTGTCGGGGGCGGTCCTGCCGCCGGTGAAGAAACCGTCGTTCCAGGCCTTCACCTCCGTCTTGCCGTGCGCGCGCACGGTGGCGGCCCGGTCGTTCAGCCAGCCGGTGGCCAGGTCCTGCACCCGGCCGCCCGCGCCGTACCTCTCGCGGGCGGCGGCCGCGAGGCCCGGGAAGGAGGCCTCGGGGTCGGAGTAGAACTGCAGCGCCGCGTACTCGTCCGCGCCGAGGTGCCAGGAGGAGCCGGGGAACAGGCCGGCGTACTCCTTCAGCAGGTCGTCGACGATCGCGGCGGCCCCGGGCTCGGAGATGTCGATGGCGCCCTTGACGGGCGTACCGCCGGCGGTGCGCAGCTGGAGGCCGGGGTGGGCCCGGAGGACCGCGCCCAGGTGGCCGGGCGAGTCGATCTCCGGGACGACGGTGATGTGCAGGGTCTCGGCGAGGTCGAGGATGGAGCGCACCTCCGCCTTGGTGAGGTGCTCGGACGAGACGACCTCGGGATGCGAGGACGACTCGATGCGGAAGCCCTGGTCGTCCGAGAGGTGCAGTCCGAGCTGGTTGAGCTTGAGGTCGGCCATCTCCCGCATCCGCGCCCGGATCCAGTCGGCGGTGAAGTGCTTGCGCGCGATGTCGAGGTTGAGGCCGCGCTGGGGGCGGGCCGGCTCGTCGCGGACGACGCCTTCCGGGACCAGGCCGTCGGCCTCGACCGACTGTTTGACGGTCCGGGTCCCGTAGAAGACTCCGGCCTCGGCGGGGGCGGTGACGCGCAGGCGGCCGCCCCGGACGGTGAGGCTGTACGACTCGGGGCCGCCCCTGGCCGCGGTGTCCAGGGCCAGCTCGATGTCGCCGGGGCCCGCCTCGGCGTCCGGGACGTAGCGGATCCGCAGTTCCGCGGCGAGGAGCCGCGCCTCGTCGGCGAGCGCCGCGCCGCCGGCGGCCGTGACCACCCGTGCCCCGTCGGACCTGCGCCAGCCGGGGCCGCGCGCGGCCTCGTGGTCGCGGACCGCCGGGACGGTGCGCGGCTCGTGCGACATCGGATGGGTGGGGGA
>NZ_JAAAXQ010000678.1 GCF_009916105.1 Streptomyces sp. GC420
TCAGGCATCGCGCAGGTGTCCGCGCAGGCGGGCCGGGAGCGCCGCCCCGGCAGGGTCCGTCGAGCCGCCCGCCCGGCCCGGCGGCAGGCTCCGGTTCACCTGGTTCACCCGCATCGGCGTGAGGCCCGCGGGGCCGCGCGGGCGCGGCCCGTGGTGCCACGGGCGGTGGCTGTACGCGCTCGCCGTGGTCGCGCTCCTCGCCCAGACGGGCTTCGCGACGGCCACGACGGCCAGGGAGCAGACCCCGACCATAGACGAGCCCGTGTACGTGGGCGCGGCGCTGGTGTACACACGGCAGCACAGCCTTCGCTACAACCCCGAGCATCCCCCGCTGGGCAAACTGGTCGTCGCCACCGGGCTCATGTTCGCCGACGCGCGCCTCGACCCCCGCTTCGACGGCGACCAGACCGAGCTCGGGCGGCACGTCCTGTACGAGTCGGGCAACGACCCGTGGCGGCTGATGCTGCTGGCACGGCTGCCCGTGATCGCCCTGACGCTGCTGTTCGGCCTGGTCGTCCTCGCCTTCGCCCGTGATCTCGCCGGGCCGATCGGCGGGTTGGCGGCACTGGCCCTCTACTCCTTCTCGCCCGACGTCATCGCGCACGGGTCGCTCGCCACCCTCGACGTACCGGCGGCCGGCTTCCTGCTGACATCCGTGTGGCTGCTGTGGCGGGCGAGGCGGCGGCCGCGCCTGTACCTCCCGCTCGCCGGCGCGGCCCTCGGTGCGGCACTGGCGACGAAGGCGAGCACGCTGCCCGCGGTGCCGGTGCTGCTGCTCCTGGCCGTCCTGTCCGTGTGGCACGCCCGCCGGGCCGACCGCCCCGGCCCGCACGCCCCCGGCCCGCACCCTTCCGGCCCGGACGCTCCCGGCCCGCGCGAGGGCGCCCGGTCGGTGGCGTACGCCGCCGCCGGAGCGGTCCTCGTGGCGCTGGTCGCGGTCGCCGTCGTGTGGGCCTGCTACCTCGCCGTCGACCCGCGGTTGCGCTGGACGGCCCCCGACGACCTGCCGGACACCGGCGGACTGCGGGAACTCGCCGTCCGTACGCTGCCGTTCCCCCAGCCGTACCGGGACGGTATGCGCGTCCAGTTCGGCTTCGAGGAAACGACGTGGAGCGGCTTCCTGTTCGGCCGGCACTACCGGGGTTCGCTGTGGTACTACCTGCCGGCCGCGCTGCTGGTGAAGACGCCGCTGGGCATGCTCGCGCTGTGGGCGGCCGGAACCCTCGCGCTGCTGCTCGTGCCCCGGTTGCGGCCCGCGGCACCGTACGTGCTCGTGCCGGTCGCCGTGCTGCTGGCCGCGGCCATGACCGGGTCGCGCGACCTCGGCGTGCGCTACGCCCTCTTCGTGCCGGTCTTCCTGGCGCTCACGGCCGCCTGCGTGCTCGCTCTCCCATGGCGCGCCCGGCACGCCGTGACGGCGGCGGCGCTGCTGTACGTCGCCGTGAGCTCACTGCGGACGTACCCGTACTACCTCCCTTACTCCAACGAGGCGTTCGGCGGGCCGTCGAAGACCCGTCTGCGGCTGCACGACTCCAACGTCGACTGGGGCCAGGACCTGGGCCGCCTCGCCGACCACCTCCGCCACCGGCACGCGGGCGAACGTATCTGGCTCGTCTACAAGGGCAGCGGTGTGCCGTCCTTCTACGGCATCGACGCCTCGGACCCGCGCAAGGCGCCTCCGGACAGGGTCAGGGGGCTGCTCGTGGTGTCGGACTCCTCGATCGCCAAGGCCGAGGGCCGGCTGGAGGCGCTGATCCGGAGCAGCGAGCCGATCGACACGGTGGGCCACTCGATCACGATCTTCCGCCGCTGACCGCGCCGCGCACCGGTGCGCGGCGCCCGGTCCACCAGGCGCCGGTGGCACCGTGACCTGGCAGGCCAGGCACTTCGGGCTGCGCCGGCCGGTACCGCCTGTACCGCCCGGCCGGAGCCCCGCCAGGGGATGCGTTGTGCGGCCCGGCCAGTCGGCTGCGGCCCTTGTACGGCCTTCGCCCGGTAGGCGGGCGGTCTCCCGCACGCCGGGGTCGACGGGCCCGGGTGTCCGGTGGATTCGCGTGTGGGGCCGCGTGGCTCGTGGCGGCCGAAGGACGCCCGCCCACGCGCACCGCCTCCAGCGCCCGGCAGGGACGAGGACCGGGCTGTCGGACGCTTCCGCGGGGCGGGGTGCCTCACACCTGCCGGGACGGTGGGGCAGGGGGC
>NZ_JAAAXQ010000679.1 GCF_009916105.1 Streptomyces sp. GC420
GATCCGTCCATTCCGGGCTATGTGCGGTACTGGAACGGAGTCTCATGGGTGCCCGGCACCAGCCGCCCCGCGCCCGCCAAGGGCGAGCAGGCCCCGGCCCCGGCCGAGGGCCCCGAGGGGGACGCGCCCGCGTCCGCCCCGGGGTCCCCGGGCGGGGCCGCGGCTCCCGCCGCCCCCGCCGCTCCGGCGGTTCCCGCGCCGTCGCCCGCGCCGGCCGAGGAGACGGGGCCGGTCTTCCTCGACGAGGACCCGCCCTGGCGCGCGGACCCCGCACAGCAGGACCGGGACGGGCGCGTCTCCTGGGGCGCGGGCACCGCCGGGTCCCGTTCAGGCTCAGGACCCGATCCCCGGCAGAACTGGCCCGAGGCGGAAGGCTCCGCCGCAGCTCCCGTCAGCGGCGAACCCTGGCAGACCCCGGGCCGCAGGCCGGCGGACCGGCCCTCGCCCGCGCCCTCCGTCCAGGCGGGGGATCTCAGGCGCGGGGCCACGGCCCAGAACCGTTCCCGTACGGACACGCCCGGCGCCCCCGGTCCCGGTGCGGGGGCCGGTCCCGGCGTGGGAGCCGGTGGCGGCGCGGGCGGTGGAACCGGGGGCGCCGCTCCCGAATCCCCGGTCTGGCCGGCGCCCGAGACGGCCGAGACTCCCGGCACCATGACCATGCGTCCCGCCGGCCCCGGGGCGCAGCGGACCCCCGCCGACGCACAGGCGTCCGGCCCCGCCGCCCCGGTGCCGCAGCAGTTCGGCACCGACCGGCGCACGGAGCAGGGCCCTGCCGCCGACACGCCCCAGGCCCCCGCCCAGCAGGCCCCCATGGCGTCGGGCCCGGGCGGCGGTGCCTCCTCCTGGCCCCAGCAGGTGCACCAGCTGGCGCGCTCGGGGGAAGAGCGGGCGGATCCGGTGGTGCCGTGGAAGCCGCCGGTCGTCGACCCGTTCCTGGCCGCTGTGCAGGCGCAGGCCGCCGCCCGCCCCGCGGGCCTGGGCCGGCGCTTCGCCGCGCGGCTCGTCGACACGCTGGCGCTGGCGCTCGTCATGGGCGCCGCCGCCGTTCCCGTCGCGCCCGCGGTGACCGAACACATCGACGAGAAGATCGAGGCCGCCAAGCTCACCGGAGAGACCGTCACGGTGTGGCTGCTGGACGGCACGACCTCCCTCTACCTCGGCATCCTGCTCGGCGTCTTCCTGATCTTCGGCGTGCTGTACGAGGTGCTGCCCACCGTCAAGTGGGGCCGTACCGCGGGCAAGAAGCTGTTCAAGGTGCAGGTGCGGGACATCGAGGCGCACGAGCCGCCGGGCTTCGGAGCGGCGCTGCGGCGCTGGCTGGTGTACGGCGTGCTTGGCCTGCTCGTGGTCGGCGTCGTCAATGTGCTCTGGTGTCTGTTCGACCGGCCCTGGCGCCAGTGCTGGCACGACAAGGCGGCCCGCACCTTCGTCGCGGCCGACTGACGTCCCTCGTACGGCCGTGCCCTATTGCGCTCGTACCCGGTGCGCGGTCGACTCGGTGCATGAGTACTCAACCGCCGGAGAACGACCCCTTCAGGAAGGAGCCTCCGCCGAGCGGCAGCGGCGGTGGCGGCTCCCCGTACGACGGCAGTTCCCAGCCCCCGCCGTACGGGCCGGGTCCCTACGGCCCCGAGGGCTACGGCGGCGGCGACCCGCTCGCCGGCATGCCGCCGCTCGGCTCCTTCGGCCGGCGGTTCCTCGCCCGGCTCATCGACCTGCTGATCGTCACGGTCCCGCTCACGCTGATCTCGCTGCCCTTCGGCGGGGCGGACGTGACCTCGGACGGCGGCGACGACTTCAATGACTTCGTCACCGACCTCAACAGCAGCGAGCAGTGGGTGTGGACGCTCATCACCGCGGTCGCGCTGGTGCTCTACGACTGGCTGATGGTCAGGAACAACGGGCAGACCCTCGGCAAGCGGCTGCTCGGGCTGCGGGTCGCGATGCTCTCCGACGGCAGCACCCCGGACTCCAACGCCTCGCTGGCGCGCGCCGCCGTGCTGCTGCTGCCCGCGTGGCTGTGCTGCCCGTGCCTGTGGCTGGCGATCATCAGCGTGATGATCCTGGCCGACAAGCCGTACAAACAGGGGCTGCACGACAAGGCGGGCAAGACCGTCGTGGTCTCCACGGGCTGATGCCCCGCGTCGTCCTGAGAGCCCTTCGTCGTCCTGACGGCTACCTGGCCC
>NZ_JAAAXQ010000067.1 GCF_009916105.1 Streptomyces sp. GC420
GGGTGGCGCGGGGGCGCACAAGAGCAGGCGGGCGGGCTTCACAACTGACGGGAAATCAGTTACTCCGGAGGGATGGCGGACAGCGACAGCACACGCAGCGAGGCGTACGCGGACCTGGCGGCCGTCGGCCCCTACGGGGTCCGTCCCGGCCACGCCCTGATCACCATGGTCGAGCCCCACCCGGGCCATGAGTACGCCTTCAACCGCTGGTAATTCCGGTGCACCCCTTTGGCCTGGGCTTATGGGAGTCGAAACGGCTGTGACCTGCTAGGACGGGTTGCAGAGGCGATCGGAGGCAGTCAGAGGAAAACGCTCTGATTCGACCCCGGTTCGACCCGGGCCGCTCGGAGGCAGTCAGAGGCGATCCCTCTGCAACTCGCCTTCGCGTGACCCGAGTTGACGGGCATCGATCAGGAGTAGTGCTCCCGACGGCTCTCCGCTCCGACCTTGGTCGAGCTGCGATGGGGACGCCTGCCTCCGCACGGCGCCGGGCACAAGAAGACCCCAGGACGGCAGTCCTGGAGGCTTTCCTGGCACCGATTGGAGGTCGGTTCCGGATGCCACCCGTGGTTTTTGCGGGCCTGGGTGGCGTCCACGTCCTTGCGAGACGACCCCACCGTGCCACACCACAACCACCAGACAGAACCACGGCGACAGACCTCTCACCCGAACGGCCGACCGGGCCTCCATCAACTCCCTGCGGCGGCAGCTGATCTCCTCCTGCTCGGTGACCTCACCGGCCGCTACGCGGCAGGTAGTTACAGCAGGCTCGGCTCCGACGGCCGGACCGTGGTCCCGCGCGGCGACCGCCAGGGCGCGGCCGAGCACGGGCACCGGATCACGGCCGCCATCGCCTGCCACGTCGCCCGCGCCGGCGGCACCGTCGACGAGCTGATCCGGCTGCTGCTGCATCCCGAGCACGAGGGTGGCAGGCACGCCCGCGGTATCGCGCTGCGTTCCGGGGAGACGCGTGCCCTGGACTACATCCGCCGGGTGTGGGCCAGCGCCGAGGCAGCGGTCGGCAGCACCCGGCTGCTGGAGTCCCGCCACCAGGCGCACGAGGTCCTCGCCGCGTTGCGCGACCGGATCGAGACGACACCGTGGCGTGGAGCGCGGGGCCGGACCGCGCTGCGGGTGCTGCGGGCGCACCTGACCTTCGCCGAGACCGCCGGTGGCCTGCTGCATCACGCCAGTGAGCGGCAGACCGCCGAGGAGGCGGGCATCTCCCGCACGACCCTGCGGGCGGTGTACGAGACGGTCCTCAAGCCGCAGGGCTGGCTGCGCCGCCTGCGGGCCGGCCACGGCCGGGAGGGCTCCACCTGGTACCTCGACGAGGGCTCGGCCGGTCGGGCTGTCCCGGCGCCGCCGTCTCGTTTCCGGACCACTCAGTACCCCCCCGACCCGGCACTTGAGGAGTGGCACATACCTGAGACAGCCGCGACCGCTGACATCGACTCCACCGTCATCGGCCGGTTGATGGGCCACGACGCCTTCGCCCACTGCGGCCTGGGCAGCGCCGCCCTGATGCTCATCGGCGCGCTGCATGCCCGTTCGGCCCAGACCGTCGGTGAGCTTGTCGGCACCTCCTCCGTCTCCCGGGCCACCGTCTACCGGACCCTGCAGCGCCTGGCCGAGTACGGCCTCGTGCACCACCACGGGGAGACGTGGTCTCTCGCGCCTCGCGCTCTGGAGGGCATTGGTAACGGCCTGCCGGAGGCTGCGGGCGCCCCGCGTCCGCGGTCGGCGAACGGCTGGGACGACGTTGCCGAGTTGCACGGCACCGTCGGTATTGCGGCCCGGCGCCAGGTGCTGCACGCGGCCGAGCGCGCGGCCTACCGCGCGAGGCTGGAACGCCTCGCCGAGCACCGCAGCAGGGCGGTGATCATCGTCCGCGACGGCCACGCGGTGCTGGTTCCCGCGCCGCGCCCCGACGAGATTTCGTCCGCCTGGCACGCCCCGGGCGGAGGCGTCCTCGATCCGGTCACCGGCTGTCCGGCCGCCGACTGGCGGGTGGCCACCGACGGACGACTGATCCTCATCACCCCCGCCGACCAGCGCACCTATAACGAACTGGCCGCTGCCCATGCCGAAGCCCTCAGCGAATGGAACTCCGCCGCATGACCCCACAACACAAGCCAGCCACACCGCCCGAGCACGATCGTGTGGCTCCGGAATCCTTGCGCACGCAGTACGAGTCCGGCGCGACGGTCGACGAACTCGTTGCCGCCAGCGGCCTGTCCTACGGCACCGTCCTCAACCGGCTGCACGATGCAGGGGCCGTCATGCGCACGTCGTGGCAGACGCGCAGACTGCGCCAGAACCCACAAGCCCGCCGACGACTCGCGGCACATCTGCGGACCCTGTACGAGCAGCACGGCTCAACCCTCACCGAGCTGGCCGCGGCCGCGGGCGGGACGAGACGTGCCGCGCGACGTCTGCTGATCGAGGCTGGCGGACGCCCGCGCACCACGCAGGAGACCGTGCGGATGCGCTCCGCAGCGCGGGCCGTCGAGCGGCAAAGGCTCGCGGTGTCGTTGCGGGCGAGATACGAGGCCGGGGCCACGGTGCCGGAGCTCGCTGAGGAGTGCAACTACTCCGTCGCCACCGTCTACCGGCTCCTGCACCAGGCAGGCACTCGCCTGCGTCCCCAGCACCACCATGGCCCGGCCCACGCCACGAGGAAGCGGTCATGAGCACTCCCGTCCTGACGGACATCCCCCGTCGTGCCCGGCAGATACACAAGCCGACCGTCCGCCACCCCGACCGCAGCCCTGCAGCGCGGGCACCCCCTGCCGGATGTCGGCCCTCTCGTCGACGCACATCAGTCAACGGCCCTTCCCCTTTTCAGGAGATCAAGCACACGTGAGTGAGAACACCCGTACCAAGACCCTGGCCGCGGCTGCGGCCAACGCCTGGGACGCCTTCGTCATCGTCGTCGGCATGCTCAAGGGCGGCACCAGCAAGACCACCTCCGCCTGGTTCATCGCCCTCTACTACGCCGTCGTCCTCGACCTGCCCACCCTGCTGCTGGATGCCGACGCCACCAGCCAGTCCGCCTACGACTGGTTCAAGGTCGCCCAGGCCGCCGGCTTCGAGATCCCCGCCAACCTGGTCGTCGAGCGGTGTCCGTTCGACGACATCGCCGAGTACATCCGGGCCAAGCGTGCCGAGTTCGGCGCGATCGTGGTCGACGCCGGCGGCGGCAGCGCCCGCATCTTCCACGAGGCTGTTACCGAGGCGAACCTGCTGCTCGTCCCGGTCGCCCCCACCAAGATCGAGCGCCGCAAGCTCGTGGCGACCTTCGATGAGGCCGAGCGCGCCGCCGCCCGCAACGAACACGGCGTCACCGCCCATGTCGTCATGGTCAAGGCCGACGACCGCACCAGCCTGCCCGGCCGGGCAAAGGACCAACTGCTCGACCCCGCCGAGGGCGAGGGCATCGGCCCGGACCGCGACGAGGCGTTCCCGCTCGCCGAGACCACCATCCACTCCTGGGTGCACTACATGGAGGCCTTCGGCGAGATCCCGACCGAACTGAGCGAGTACGCCGAGCTGATGAAGGAGCTCACGGCATGACCGAGCGCATGAAGCCCCCGGCCCGCCGCACGGGTGGTCGCACTCTGGGCGGTGCCAGGAAGGCTGCCCCTCCTCCGCCGACTGCCGAGCTCACCCCTGAGCAGCTCGCTGCTGACCAGGCTGCTGACCAGCGCGAAGACCGTCGTGCTGCCGGTGAGACGGAGGGGCAGGCAGTTCCTTCTGCCGTTCCTGCCGAGGGGGCGGCGCGGGTCCGGGCGGTGACAGTGTCCGAAGTGACGCAGGCTTCCGCCCAGCGGGCCGTTGAAGTCGCGCCGAGCGGCCTCATGCAGGATCCAGTCGCCGGTCAGCTGGCGGGCGCGGCCGTCGCCCCCGAGGCGGGGACGGAATCCGGTGGGGAGCCGGTGATGCGGCAGGCGCCGCCTGTGGTCCCGGCTCCCGAGGCTGCGGGACCGGCGCTCCAGCCCACACAGCTGGCCGAACCCGTTGCGCAGTATGGCCCATCTCAGGTCGTCTCGTCGGCTTCTATTGCGGCCCCGACCGCCGAGGTGGTGGTTCGCCCGGCAGTTCCTCAGATCACAGGCAGTACGGCATTCCCGGTGAGGACTGACGTCCCGGGGCCTCGCCAGGAACAGGACGTGCGATCGCAGGAGCTGCCCAGCGATGGAACGCCGTATGCTCACGGTCCCGGCCGTCCCAAGGACGTTCCCGAGGTCGCCGTTGTACTGAACCAGCGCATCATCACGCGGGAGAGTCTCGACTCGTCGGTCCCCGCCGCGCTGAGGCTGAAGAAGCGGATCAAGCGCTTCGCGCTGGACAACGAACTCGACCACCTGCCCATCGGCGACATCGTCTCGGTCGCACTGGACGAGTGGCTCACCGCCCGCGGCTTCTGACACGACGTGCAACTCCTAGCTGGCCGCGAGCGTCGATCTCGTTTGCCGCCAGCTGTCCCGCCGACTATTCCACTATCCCAATAGGCGGCTGACTAGCCGCCTATTGGACCTACCGGAGCAACCCCCATGCCTGATCTCACCCATCACGTCCGACGACTACGTGAGTTGGCCGACGCGCTGGAAGCGCGCTCCCAGCCCGCCGCGGACCCGCTCGCCCCCCATCCTGACACGCTGGAGGTCATCAGCCACCGCCATACCAAGCGTGGACAGCTCAACTACGCCGTCCCCGATGCGCTCCAGCTCCACAAGCGCATCCGCCGCTACAACGCCGACCACGACAAGCCCCACGGCGACATTGTCGCGCTCGCTCTCGACAGCTGGCTGCGCGCCGAGGGTTACCCGCCTGATCAGTTGCAGGCGCCGGAGAAGCGGTAGCAAGGGGACTGCCATTGGCGAAAGTGGCTATTCTGCTGATTTCACACTTTGTGACTGCTCACTCCAGTGGCGGAGTGGTTGTCGCGGAGCGCCCCGCCGCTACTCCCTTCGACCTCGGCCAGAGCGGGCCGTAATCGCGTGGGCACTAACCGCGTTAGCGCTTGTCGAGCTTCTCCCAGATGCTCCCCTGCTCACCGACCGCCTCCAAGAGGATGCTCTGGATGCGCAGGGGGATGTCCTGAATGTAGGGCAGAGAACCGACGTTCCATGCTGCCAGGTCGTCGACAACCATCTGGATGGGTTCGACTAGCGTGGTACAGCCCTCGGCTCGCTGCTGCCAGGCGGCGCTCTGCCTTTGCCCGGCCGCCTCCGATTCCATGTTGCTGATGAACTGATAGCCCTTGAGAGCGGCCATGGTGAACAGGCGGTCGGCTACTACGGCGCGGTTGTCCACCGTATGCGGGTGTCCGGCCGCGGTCAGAGTGTCCTCGATGAGGGTCGGGGGGACGGTGGGAGCGGTCAGTTCGATCGATCCGTCAGGGAAGGTGCCGATGGAACTCAGTGAACCGTCCCGCATCTTGAGGTTGCCGATCAATGGCAGGTTGAGCCGCTCGGAGCCGGATCCGAGCGGGAAGACGCCCAGGAGGGTGCCTCGACTGCTGCGTCCGAAGGTGAGGAGGAGGAAGTTGCCTGCCTGGTCCTCGCCGGCGTACACGGCCGCCGGTGCCTCCGCTGCCTCGCCGTGCCAGGTGTGACCGGCGGGCACGAGGTGCGGGAGCGTCGGGTACTTGCGGTTTCGGTAGCTGTCCATCAGGTCTTCCACGGACTGCACGGCGTCTCCGAGGGACAGCGAACTGGCGAGCTTTCGACCGGAGCCGAGCATGGCCGAGGGGGCGGCCCGGCCAGGCTGGGACGGCTTGCTGCGACGGCTGAACAGACCCATCGTGTGATCCCTCCGAAAGTGTTCTGAGGTCGTGCGATCCGGACCTGGATTCGTTCGGAACATGGCCGGATGTCACGTTTTCTGTTCGTCACCGCTCTTTGAGTGCTCGGCGCCGCATGGGTGTCATCCTTGGAAGCGGGCCCGGGCCGAGAGCCAGGCGACGATCGAGCAGGCGGCTGCGGCCGCGATTGACCATTCCGCGGGCGCGGCGTGTTTGTGGCGCAGGTAGAACGCGATGGTGGCCAGCAGCCAGCCGAGCAGGCCACCGAGTAGCGCCAGGCCCGTAAGGTCGAAAAGGACCGGGGTGGTCTGCTGCTTGCCACCGCGCAGCATCCGCAGTCCGCCTGTGGGCAGCACCACGGCGAACAGAGCGAGCAGCCAAATGACCGGAGCGTCGAGCACGGCAGGTAGGCGGATCTTGTACTGCAGCGACTGGACGGCGGCCAGAAGGGCGAGTAGGCCGCTTACCAAGGCGCCTTGTATGAGGGTTGCGTGCTGGCGCTGCGCCTGGGCCTGTTCGGCGACGAACGAGCCGCCGAGGGCGATGACGGACTCGGCGCGTTCCATCGTGGCGCTGAGGTGCTCGGCTGCGTCGTCCGCCCGCTGGGCCAGCCAGTCCGCGGTGCGCCTGTCCTCGACAAGGGGTGAGCCCGGGGTGTCGTCCGCGTTCGGCGGCACGGCCTGGAGCATGTTTGTGGCCAGGCTCTGGGCGGTGCGGCAAAGCGAACGCAGGTCGGCCCGGCGGGCGGCGAGGTCGTGGGCGCTGGCTCGCAGCCGTTCCATCCGGGTCTCGGCGTCCAGTGCCGCCCCGGCGAACAGCGGACGCGGGTCGTTCACTCCGCTCGCGTGCAGTTTTCCGAGCGCGTCGGCTTCCTCGGTGACCTCGTGGTCACAAGCTCGAACGGCTTCCTGGGCCCGGGCGAGTACAGCGACATGATGGCGCACGAGACCGGCGTGCAGGAGATGCCGCGTGAGCGGCGCCGGTTCGGCTGTCCCCGTCTGCCACAGCCACGCGTCCAGCGCTGCTTCGTCGTCCCTGCCGAGCACTACGAGTGTGCGCAGCCCTGGGTCTGTGGGCGTTCGGTGGATTTCCCAGAGCAGCCTCCCGGGGGCTACCTGCGTCCAGGGGCCCGGCTCCCCTGAGAACGGTCCGAGGAGGCCGGAGGCACGTCGGGTCAGGGCGTCGGCACGGGCCGGTCTTCGCAGAGGCTGCCGGGGCAGCGGGCCGAGGGCCCGGGCCACGAGCGTCACGCCGAGGACCTCGTCGGGTACGGGACCGGCAGGGGCCTTCGCCGCCCAAGCCGAGGCAGCCGATTCCCAAGTGGGCACAGTGCCGGGCCGGCGAGGCAGGACGAGTGACAGTCCAGTCACGTCCCCACGCGACCAGAGAACGGCTTGGTCATCCGATTCACGAGGCCCCGAGGCGCGGGCGGCGAGGATCGTCGCCGCCGCGCTGTACGGGACGTCGTCGGGTAGGTCGTCGGGCTCCGGGAGGTGAGGGTAGGGGCCGATGGGGTCTGCCATACCGAGGTTCTGGCATGCCGACCACATGCGCTTCAGGTACGTGCGGGCACTCGTGGTGCCAGGCGCCACGGGGTGAGAGGCGGACAGAGTCAGCGACCGGAAGAAGACGTGAACGACCAAGGCGGCTTCCCGCAGACTGCGGTCAAGCACGGGGCGTGGACTGCAGTCGGCCGATCTTCTCCATGAGTTTGGGGATCCGTTCGAGCACGGGTTGTGGCGGCGGTCCGGGAGGCTGCTCGCCGATTCGGGCCGGCCCGTGGTAGGCGCCGGTGAGGTCCTTCACATCCCGGGTGGCGGTGATCAGCGCGGAAGCGTCGCGCTGGTCGATCGCCGTTTGCATGGCCGTGCTCAGGATGAGCTCCACCTGTACCCATTCCTGGGCACTGGCCTCCATATCCGGCAGCAAGGTCAGGACGGTCTGCGCGTCCTCGGTGGCTCGGTCCAACGCATCGTCGTTCACACGGTCCCCCTCCGCGCGTCAGTGCGGATACCCCTGGGATGACTCGACGTGGGCGAACCGGTCGATGCGGGCCTATGCGCACTGAAGTAACAAGTCCATATAAGTGCACTTCGAGGGGTGTAACACTAACGTATGGTCCCTCAGCATGTGGGGGAATGGGGAATGTTGTGGTCTCCGATGACGGGACGACGCCTGACGATGTCGAGAGGGTCCGTTCGTTGCTCGAAGGGTTACCGCGAGGGCATCCGCATCGCGTTTATGCGCTGGACGAGTTAGGGAGAGCGCTGCGTCAGCGATTCGGCCTGTTTCCCGATACGGCTTTGATCGAGGAGGCCGTCGAGAGACACCGTGCCGCGCATCGGCTGGCCCCGCTCGGCGATGAGGTCGTATTCCAGGTGAACCTGGCCCATGCGCTCCTCGATGCGTATGAAGCCCGGATCAAGGACACGGCCTCGCTGGAGGAGGCGTATGGGCTGCTCCGCTCGGCGCTGGAGTCCGGTGGGATCAGCCAGGCCGACGAGCCGACGGTCCTTGCCTCATTGGCCACAGTGCTGGATCGGCGTTGGGACCGGTACGGCCGCGAGGAGGATCTCCTGGCTTGCGTCGAACACCACCGGCGGGCCGCGAAGTCGGCCGAGGAGCAGGGGCATCCGCGAACGGCTCTGTTCTGCGCCAATCTGTCCGACGCCCTGCTGGATCTGTTCTCCCACTCGTCTGACAGGGCCCACCTTGCGGAAGCGGTCCGCGCCGCCGACAGGGCCATGGCGGCGGCACCCCCGGGGCACCCTGATCTGACTGCGGCTCTGGACAGTGCCTGCCGCGTGGGGGAGCAGCAGTTCGAACAGGACGGCGACGTCGCGCACTTGCGGCGGGCGGAGGGTTTCGCCGAGCAGGCGTGCTCCGCGCCGAGAGAATCGCAGGGAGCCGACCGAGGCAGCCTCTTTGACGTATGGGCGAACGTCCTGCGCACCTGGCACGGCGCGACCGGCGAACCGTACCTGCTGGACCGGGCGATCGCGGCCCAACGGGAAGCAGTCAAGGCGACGCCGCCAAGGAACATGAACCGGGCAGGGATCCTTGCCAACATGGCGACGACGTACTGGCGGCATGCCAAGGCGACAGGCGACCGCACGTTCCTGCCGGAGGCGTACGACCTCTACCGGAAGGCCATCTCGGGTGCTCCCGGTGCACGTTCTGCGGCACTGCACCGGTCCAATCTCGCATCCATGCTCTCGGAGTTCAGCGACGTCTTCGCCACGATGCTGTCGATGACCGAGCAGGAGGTACTGGATCTGGCGGTCAAGGAGGAAGAACTTGCTGCCGACGCCTTGCCCATGAAGGACGCGCAGCGCCGCAGATACACACTTGGCATCGCCGTCCAGCTCGCTGTTCGCTACGACGAGCGACACCGAATGGAGGACTTCGAGCGCGCCGTGCGGCTCCTGGAGGAGAACCTGCAGGCGGCCGACACCGAAGCCGAGGCGGCGCGGTATCGCCTCGGGATCGCCTGGATGTGGCGCATGCGCGCCCTCCACACGCTCGACCCGTCGGATCTCACGTCCGCGGAAACGGCGCACCGGCACGCCTTGGACGCCTACCGGGGGGTGCCCGCCCAATTGGAGGTACATCTCAAGTACGGGCTGGCCATGGTGCTGCGGTTTTCCGCCGAAGGCTGGATCGTTGGCGGACGTCCCTTCACGGGCGCGTTCGTCGCCCGCTATCAGGAGGCGACGGAGCTGTACCGATGGTGTGCGCTGCACGCCGACGGCCTTGTCCAGGACCGCATCCGACGTGCCGATGCCTGGGCACGGGCGGCCGCGCATCTGCAGAACTGGCCGGAGGCGTTGGAGGCGTACCGCCTGGCTTTCTCGCTCGTTCCGCTGCTCGCACCTCAGCATCTGTCCCGGCCGGACCGCGAACAACTGCTGACCAATCTGGACGGGGTAGCCGCCGACGCCGCGGCCTGTGCACTGTCCATGGGTGACCCGTACGCCGCTCTGGAGTTCCTGGAGAGCGGCAGGGGGCTGTTCCTCACCGAGTCGCTCGGGCTCAGGGAGGAACTGGCGAAACTTGACACGCACGCACCCCAGTTGGGGCGCCGGTTCTTGCAACTGCGTGCTGAAGTAACAGCGTCGGGCGTCGGGACCGCGTGGAGCCGCGACGGTTCAGAGGCTGCTGTCGAACAGGAGCTCATGGATGCGGAGTTGTCGGCAAACCGTGCTCGGGCGACAGAGCTGCAGGAGGTGCTGGGCGCCCTGCGCAAAGTGCCAGGACTGAACCGGTTCCTGTTGCCGCCGGACGCCCGCGACCTCGTTGACGCATCGATGGACGCGACCGGCACCGTGGTCGTGATCAACGTGTCCGGTATGCACTGCGACGCGCTCATCGTCCGCGATGGCACGGTCCGGGTACTGCCCTTGCCGGATCTGACCTGGCACGAGGCACTGAGGCGATCGGAGGCTCTGCAGCGGTCCACTTGGCGTGCCTCCGACCGCAGCCTGTCCGTGGAGGAACGCGCCCTGGCCGAGCAGGAACTCTCCGCCGTTCTCGACTGGCTCTGGCGCACAGCCGCACGACCGGTGCTGGACGACCTCGACCGACCTCGACCGACTCGTCGCCGCGCTCAGGCTCTGCCGACCACGGAAAACCTGCGACCGCGCGTCTGGTGGTGTGCGACGGGAGTGCTGAGCGGCATGCCCTTCCACGCTGCTTCACCCCTTTCCTCTCCCGCGCAACCATCACATCCGGGCACTGGTTCGGACTCCGTCATCGACCGCGTGGTGTCGTCCTACACCCCGACACTCAGCGTGCTGGCGTACTCGCGGGACACCCTGCTCGGCAGCGCCCCCAAGGTGCTCGCTGTCGGGATCAAGGACACCCCGGGCCATCCGAAGCTGGCCGCCGCTCACCTGGAGGTGCAGGCCGTGTGCCGCTGGGCGCCGAACGCCGCGGTGCTCCGCGACGAGGAGGCGAGCCGTGACATGGTGCTCGCCGGGCTCAGGTCGCACGACTGGGTGCACTTCGCGGGCCACGCCGAACAGGACCCGTCGGCCAACGACAACGGACACCTGGTGTGCCACGACCACGCGACAGCGGGCCCACTGACCACAGCGGACATCGCGGACGCCCAGTCGGCCTACCGGTCGTTCCTCGCCTACCTCGCAGCCTGTGACACCGCCCGGGGCCGCGCGAACCTCACGGATCAGGCGATGCACCTCGCAGGCGGCGTGCAGTCCGCGGGATTCACTCATGTCGTCGCCTCGTTCTGGCCCCTCCAGAGCAACACTTCCCTGCTGATGACCCGGGCCTTCTACAAACATCTCGACGGGCAGCCCGTCACACACGACGCCGTTGCCCGAGCCGTTGACCACGCGGTGAGGGCCGCCCGGGAGGGCAGCCCTGGCCGGCCCTCTTGGTGGACCTCGCTCCACCACGTCGGCCCCTGATCCCTGCAGCGGCGCACCAACTACATCCCGGAGGGCACCCCCGCACCGCGACACGAACGAGTACCCCGTCCTCACCTCGCATCCTCACCCCGCAGCGTATGGCCACGGAGACGACCAGCACATGACCGCCCACCTCGAACAGCAGCCCTCGTCCGACGACACGACCAGCGCACCGAGACTGACACTGATCGAGCAGACCTACGCCAATTCCACCCCTGGGGACACCATCCTGGACTACCTCGACGCCTGCGCGGTGCTCGTCGAGGAACGAGGCACAGACGCGGTGTCGGTCGCGCGCACCGACACCGGACACCTTCTCACTCCGGTCGGATCGGCCGACTTCGGATACTGTCCGTTACCGGGTGGCGGCAGCGTGGCAGCGCGCCGCCCCACCGGCAGAATCTGGACGGGCCTGCCGGCGGCCGACTACATCGAGACGCACTGGACGACCGCCTCGGCCGAGGACCCCGTCCGCTTCGGGGCCTTGGAGTACAGCTCGACCCGCTGGCTGTACCGCGACGACCGTCCCGCGACCATCGAGGAGGGTGGCCCGTCGCCCGCGCTGCTCTGGGACGCGGCGAAGCTGACGGTGTCGGACGACGGCCGGACGGCGGTCGTGCTGGAGTTCCGTGGCCGCGGCACCTCACGCGTGATCGTGTGGGTGTACGACTTGATGTCCGCCACGCGCCGCCGTGTCGGAGCCCTGCCACAGCTGGTGCTCAACAGCGAGCCGTCGATATCGTGCGATGGCCGATGGCTGCTGGTGGGCTCCCGCGAGGTCCTGCTCATGTGCCTCGAAGACGGCCGTGCCACGCTGTTGCCGGGCATACGGGCAGCTACCTGGACACCACATCTCGGCGCCAATGTGATCGCGGCGGTCGAGGGGCCCGACCAGGGCCCGGGCGTCCTGACGCTGGGCGACCTGCACACCGGCGCACGAGATGTGGTCTGCGGGATCGATGTCAGGGTCGATGCCCTCGACATCTCGGGCGCCGGGGAGATCGCCGCAGTGGTCGCCACACCAGGCATCGAGGGCTGGATGCCCAACGTAGTCCGCGTCGACGCCGGCACCGGGGAGTTCGAACCGATCTTGCCCTGGCGCCTGCTGTCCGGGACGTACCGGCTCACCGAGGCGCCTCGATGGGGACTGCGCGGCACGAACCGCGACACGGTCGAGCTGTCGCCCGGCATCGAGTCGTCCATGACCCAAGTGACGGTCACCGAGGACGAACGAATCGAGTCGGCCTCCGAGACGGCGGACTACACGCAGGAGTTCACCCAGCGCCTGAACAACCGTTTCCGAACGTTACTCGAAGCGCCCGGAGCAGCGGTCGTCCTGCTGCCGGAACTCGTCGGCCTGACGCAGTGGCTGCTGCCCCGCAGACCGAACCTGCTGGGGCCGGTCCGGCAGCGCATAATCCCGCGTCTCGCCGAGTGTGCAGCCGACCCTGTCCTGGCACCAACGAGCGATGCGTTCGCGAAGGCGGCTGAGCAGCTGGAGCAAGCCTGCAAGGAAGCGCACCGCTGAAGGCCGGACCACTTCGCACGCAGCCCCGGGCAGGCGTTCACCACCGCCCGCACAAGACAGCCGACGCAGCGCTGGGGCCTTGGGCCCCGTCTGTGATGCCGGCGAGCCCTCACCCCGCACTCCTAAGTGTGTTGACGTCGTCAACGGACTGCGCGTATGGCCTTCCTGGTCTGTTTCGTGTACGATTGCCAAGCTGAAGGTGTTTCCTGGCCACACAGGGCACCGGGAGCCGCCGTGGGGAGTCTCGCGTACCCGATGGGACCGTGGGGAGAAGGCAGAGGAGTGGGCCGTGGAACGGGAGACGATCGCCGGTCGGTTTCGACTGCTGGGGGCGATTGACTCGGGCAACATGGGCGAGGTCCACCGGGCCGAGGACCTGCAGACGGCCGAGGCTGACGCCGATCGGATCGTCGCGGTGAAGCTCATTCTGCGGCGCCGGTCTGGCGCCCACGTCAGCACCGGGGCGGACGAAAAGACCGTGCAGCGTTTCGCTCGCGAAGTGCGCATCATGGGCATGCTCAACCACCCCAACCTGCCCCGGACCATCGACGGCGGTGTGGACCGCGCCGACGACACGGAACCTGGTCTGCCCTACCTGGCTATGGAGTTCCTGGACGGCCATCCGCTCGCCGACCTCGTCATCGAGGAACCGCAGCTGCCCGTGTCCTGGGTGGCCGGCATCGGCGTACAGATGACCGACGGGCTGGCCGCTGCCCATGCCGTCGAGGTGGTCCACCGGGACCTGAAGCCCCGCAATGTCATGCTGACGCGCGGCGGGCTGGTGAAGGTCCTGGACTTCGGCATGGGGCGCATCGTCGACGACCCCGACGGCACCCAGCTCACCAGCACAGGCGTCACCGTCGGCACCGCCCGCTACATGGCGCCCGAGCAGTTCCAGGGAAAGCTGGTCACGCAGGCCGCCGACCTCTACGCGTTGGGCTGCGTGCTGTACGAGATGCTGGTCGGCGTCCCTCCCTTCGTCGGGGAGTCCGCATACGAGCTCGGCGAGAAACACGTCCACGAGCCGCCGACCCCCGTGCGGCTGATCCGCTCCGACGTGCCGGAACCACTGGCACGGCTGGTCGACCGCCTGCTCGCGAAGGACCCGGCCGACCGCCCCGCCGACGCGACCGCGGTACGAGAGGCGCTGCTGCCCTTCGTGGCTGAGGGCGCCCCGCTGCCCGCCTGGGGCGAGTTCGATCCCGTGCGTCGTCTCCTGGAGATGCGTTCCGAGGGCCCGGCCCCCGCCGCCCTGCCTGAGCCGGGCCGCTCTCCGTCAGCTCCGTCCCGCGAGCCGCGCCAGCCCACCAGCGGCGGCATGGACGTCTTCGGTGTCCACCGCAAACTCATCGACGACTACCGCGACTTCACCGAGGGCGGCACGGTGATCCGCGACGACCGGATCGCGGCGTTCGTCGAGGACGACCTGAACGCCAAGTCCCAGTGGCCCGATCCGTGGCTGTCGCTCAACCCCTTCTTCGCCTCCGCGGGCACCGTCGCCGAACTGGCCACCAGCAAGGTGCTGCACCCAGAGTGTGCTCGGATCTTCCAGGCAGGGAAGACGCACGGTGGCACCGTCTGCGACGGCCGTCCGCTCACCCTGCACCGCCACCAGCGCGAGGCCGTCGACGGCGCTCGCGAGGGAGTCTCGTACGTCCTGACCACCGGAACCGGCTCCGGCAAGTCCCTCTCCTACATCGTGCCGATCGTCGACAAGGTGCTCAGGGAGCGCGAGGCCGAAGGCCCCGCCGCACGCAAGCGGGTGCGGGCGATCATCGTCTATCCCATGAACGCCCTCGCCAACAGCCAGCTGAAGGAGCTGGAGAAGTACCTGCGCGACGGGTACGGCGCCGGGCGTGAACCGGTCACCTTCGCGCGCTACACCGGTCAGGAGGACGACACCCGGCGCCGCGAGATCCGCGACGACCCGCCGGACATCCTGCTCACGAACTACGTGATGCTGGAGCTTATGCTCACCCGGCCCGACGACCGCAAGAGCCTCATCTCGATGGCGGAGGGGCTGGAGTTCCTCGTCCTGGACGAGCTGCACACCTACCGCGGCCGTCAGGGCGCCGACGTGGCCCTGCTCGTCCGGCGTGTCCGTCAGGCGTGCCGGGCCGACCGGCTCCAGTGCGTCGGCACTTCCGCGACCATGTCGACGGAGGGCACCTGGGAGGACCAGCGGCAGGTCGTCGCCGAGGTGGCCTCGAAGCTGTTCGGTACGACTGTCCGCCCCGAGCATGTCATCGGCGAGACGCTGGTCCGGGCCACCGACCCGGCACCCGACGTGGTTCCGCCGGACCGGCTCACGGCTCCGACCGCTCCGCGCGCGTACGCCGACCTGGTCCGCGACCCGCTGGCCCGCTGGATCGAGACGCGCTTCGGCCTGGCCGAGGACGAGGTGACCGGCCGCCTGGTACGGCAGAAGCCCGCGAAGATCGAGGACGCCGCCGCGGAACTCGCCGAGGCGAGCGGCGTACCCGTGGACCGGTGCGCGCAGGCCCTCCGCGACACGCTGGAAGCAGGCTCCCAGGCCCGCCACCCGGTCACCGAGCGTCCCCTGTTCGCGTTCCGGCTGCACCAGTTCCTCTCCAAGGGCGACACCGTGTACGTCACCCTGGAGGACAAGGCGAGCCGCCACCTCACCCGCGACTACCAGCGTGTCCAGCCCGACAGCGGCGGCAAGCTGCTGATGCCGCTCGCCTTCTGCCGCGAGTGCGGCCAGGAGTACCTGACCGTGTGGCGGACGGAGAAGGACGGCGAGGTCCGCTACGAGCCCCGCCGGGACACCGCCGCCACCGGGGGCCGTCAGGGTGACGGGTACCTCTACGTCGACCCCGACCGTCCGTGGCCGCTCAGTCCGGACGAGGCGATCGCCGACCGCCGACTGCCCGAGTCCTGGCTGGAGATCGACGACCGCGGCCAGGAGACCATCAAGAAGTCCTACCGGGACCGTGTCCCGCGCGCGGTCAGGGTCGACCCGTACGGCACCGAGGGCCGCGGGGAGCTGCACGCCGCCTTCATCCCCTCCCCGTTCCTGTTCTGCCTGCACTGCGGTGTCGCCTACGAGCAGACCCGCGGCAAGGACTTCGCCAAGCTGGCCACCCTGGACCAGGAGGGCCGCTCCTCGGCGACCTCCCTCATCTCCGCCTCCGTGGTCCGCTCCCTGAAGGCGGTTCCCCCGGAGGCGCTCGACAAGGCGGCGCGCAAGCTCCTCACCTTCGTCGACAACCGGCAGGACGCCTCCCTCCAGGCGGGCCACTTCAACGACTTCGTCCAGATCACGCAGCTGCGCGGCGCGCTCTACCGGGCGGCCCTCGACGCCGGAGAGGACGGCGTCCACCACGAGGAGCTGGCCTCCACCGTCGCGAACGCCCTCGCCCTCGAACCGGCCGACTACACCGGCCAGTCGGACCTGCCGCCCGCGCTCGCCCGCGCCGCAGCCAAGACCCTGCGCGACGTGATCGCGTTCCGGCTCTACCTCGACCTGGAGCGCGGCTGGCGCATCACCATGCCCAACCTGGAGCAGACCGGCCTGCTCACCATCGACTACGAGGACCTGCAGTGGGTCGCCGAACATGACGAGCGCTGGCAGGACACACACGCCACGCTCCGGGACGCCGACCCGGCCCTGCGCGCCGAGATCGTCAGGACGCTGCTCGACGAGATGCGCCGATCGCTCGCCATCGACGTCCAGTACTTCCGCGACGACTTCGACTCGCTCCAGCGGGCCAGCGAGGAACGCCTCGTCGACCCGTGGGTCCTGACCAAGAGCGACAGCCCCAAGGTGGGCACCGCCTACCCCCGCCCCTCCAGACCCGGCCTGGACCGTTCCGGCCTCTTCCTGTCCGCGCGCGGCAAGTACGGCAAGTACCTGCGCCGCACCCACACCGGCTTCCGCGACCTGGACACCGACGACCTCCAGCTCGTCATCGAGGAACTGCTGAAGGTCCTCGCGAAGGCCGGTCTCGTCACCGAGATCACCGAGGCGCCGCAGCGCTCCGGTCGCTTCCGTACCCCCTCCGGCCCGGCCCTCACCGGGTACCGCGTCTCGGCCGCCTCCCTGATCTGGCGTGCCGGTACCGGACAGACCGGTGCCCACGACCCGCTGACCCGCACCTACGCCAGCGGCGACGGCCCCCGCGTCAACACCTTCTTCCGCGACCTCTACCAGCGGGCCGCCGCCGACCTCGCGGGCCTGTTCGCGCGCGAGCACACCGCCCAGGTCGACCCCGGCGAGCGCGAGAAGCGCGAAGAGGCCTTCAGCAAGGCCGAGTTGAAGCTGCTCTACTGCTCCCCCACCATGGAGCTGGGCGTCGACATCTCCTCGCTCAACGCCGTCATGATGCGCAACGTCCCGCCGACCCCCGCCAACTACGCGCAGCGCAGCGGGCGTGCCGGCCGGAGCGGGCAGCCCGCGCTCGTCACCACCTACTGCGCCACCGGCAACAGCCACGACCAGTACTACTTCCGCCGCTCCGCCCGCATGGTCGCGGGCGCGGTCGCCCCGCCCCGTCTGGACCTCGCCAACGAGGACCTCGTCCTGTCCCACCTCCAGGGCATCTGGCTCGCCGAGACCGGCCTCGCGCTGGGCCGCGCCATTCCCAAGGTCCTCGACACCACCTTCGACGAGTCCGCCGGCCGCCCCGACCCCGCGCTCCTCCTGCACGCCGACATCGAGGCTGCCGCGGCCGACCCCGGCGCCCAGGCCCGTACCGTGGCCGCCGCCTACCAGGTCCTCGGTCCGCTGCTGCCCGAGTTCGCCCGTACGACCTGGTGGGACGAGAAGTGGATCGAGGACCGGGTGCGCTCGGCGCCCGAGCGGTTCAACCTGGCCTTCGAGCGCTGGCGCGACCTGTTCCGGGCCGCCCTGACCGAGCAGTACGTGCAGAACCGCCGCCGCAACGACTTCACCCTCACCGAGGGCGACCGCCGACAGGCCCGGCGCCGCCGCGACGAGGCGGAGACCCAGCTCGCCCTGCTGCGCAACGAGACCCCGGACAGCAAGTCCGTCCTCTCCGACTTCAACCCCTACCGCTACCTGGCCTCCGAGGGCTTCCTGCCCGGCTACTCCTTCCCCCGCCTGCCGCTCGCCGCCTACATCCCCACCACCGGCCGCCGCCACGGTGACGGCGACTACCTCCAGCGCCCCCGCTTCCTCGCCATCCGCGAGTTCGGCCCCGGCGCGCTGATCTACCACGAGGGCGCCCGCTACCAGGTCACCCGCATCCAGCTGCCGCCGGACGCCTCCGGCGACATCGTCACCGGCGAGGCCCGCCGCTGCGGCCACTGCGGCTACCACCACGACCCGCAACAGCGTGCCGACCGCTGCGAGATGTGCGGCCAGACGCTGGGCGCCGCCCTGTACGGCCTGCTCCAGCTGCACACCGTCTACACCCAGCGCCGCGAGCGCATCTCCTCCGACGAGGAGGAGCGGCGCAGGGCCGGCTTCCGCCTGGAGATCTCGTACCGCTTCCAGGACCACGGCGCCCGCCGGGGCCGCCAGGACGCCGGGCTCGCAGACCCGGCCGGCCCGCTGGCGACGCTCTCGTACGGCGACTCGGCGACCGTCCGCATCACCAACATGAGCCGGCTGCGCGCCAAGGAGAACGAGCCGCCCGGCTACTGGCTGGACCCCGCCGACGGCCGCTGGATGAACGAGCGGGACGCCTCCGAGGCGTCCGGCGACTCCAGCGAGATGCCCGTCGTGGACGCCGACGGCAACGAGAAGCGCCGCAAGAAGCGCGTGATCCCCTACGTCGAGGACCGCCGCAACATCCTGGTCGTCACGCTCGACGAACCGCTCGACGAGCCCGTCGCGATCACCCTGATGTACGCCCTGGAGCGCGGCATCGAGACCGCGTTCGAGCTGGAGGACTCCGAGCTCGGCAGCGAACTCCTGCCACCCGACGACGGCCCCCGGGAGCGCCTGCTGTTCATGGAGGCCGCCGAGGGCGGGGCTGGCGTGCTGCGCCGTCTCCAGTCCGAGCCCGGCGCGCTGGCGCAGGCGGCCCGGCAGGCCCTGGACATCTGCCACTTCGACGCCGACGGCAACGACGTGGGCGGCCCGCACCCCGACCGCCCGTGCGCCCGCGGCTGCTACGAGTGCCTGCTGACCTACGGCAACCAGCTCGACCACGCCGCCATCGACCGCCACTCCGTGCGCGACCTCCTGCTGCGCCTGGCCTCCGCCACCGCCGAACCCGAGTCCCGCGGCGAGGCGCCGACCGAGCAGCACCGACGGCTGGTCCAGCAGGTGACCCCACAGACGCCGGCGCAGGCACAGACGCAGACCGAGGCGGACGACGCCCCCGCGGAGCCCGCCGCCTCCACCCCCCTGGAGCAGACCTTCGTCACCTGGCTCAAGGAGCGCGGCCTGCGCCTGCCCGACGAGGCGCAGCCCCTGGTCACCGAGGCGAACGCCGTACCCGACTTCGTCTACCGCATGCCCGGCGTGAACCTCGCCGTCTTCGTCGAACGCCCCGACGCGGAGGACGACGCCACGCGCGACGCTGACGCCGAGGAACGCCTCTACGACGCCAACTGGGACGTCATCCGTTTCCCCCACGACGGTGACTGGGAAGAGATCGCTGCCCGGCACGCCCGGTACTTCGGCACCGGCCACCCCGCGCCCTGACCGGCCGACCGGCCGTCCACCGTCCACGCAGCCGACCCGCACCGACACGCCCGCACCGCCGAGGGCGGAGGGAAGAGGACCAGACCCCGATGACGCTCACCTACTCCGCAGGTTCCCTGGTGACGGCCCGCGGCCGGGAATGGGTCGTACTCCCCGAGAGCGCGCCCGACATGCTCGTCCTGCGCCCCCTTGGCGGCTCGGACGACGACATCGCCGCCGTCTTCCCCGCCTTCGAGGAGGTGGCGGGCGCCGAGTTCGCGCCCCCGTCACCCACCGACCTCGGTGACGCCCGCGCCGCCGGACTGCTCCGCTCCGCCCTGCGCATCGGATTCCGCTCCGGCGCGGGCCCCTTCCGCTCCCTCGCCGGCATCGCCGTCGAACCCCGCGCCTACCAGCTCGTACCGCTGCTGATGGCGCTGCGGCAGAAGACCGTCCGGATGCTGATCTCCGATGACGTCGGCATCGGCAAGACGGTCGAGGCGGGCCTGATCGCGAGCGAACTCCTCGCCCAGGGCGAGACACGGGGCCTGGCCGTGCTCTGCTCCCCGGCCCTGGCCGAGCAGTGGCAGGCGGAACTGCGCACCAAGTTCGGCATCGACGCCGAACTCGTCCTCGCCTCCACCGTCTCCCGCTTGGAGCGCGGCCTGGAACTCGGCCAGTCCCTCTTCGACAAACACCCCAACGTCGTGGTCTCGACGGACTTCATCAAGTCCACCCGCCACCGCGACGACTTCGTCCGCCACTGCCCCGAACTGGTCATCGTCGACGAGGCCCACACCTGCGTGGCCGCCGACGACAACACCTCCGCCCAGCACCAGCTGCGCTACGAACTGCTGCGCCGGATCGCCGCCGCCGAGGACCGCCACCTGCTGCTGGTCACGGCCACCCCGCACAGCGGCAAGGAGTCCGCGTTCCGCAACCTGCTGGGTCTGGTCAGGCCCGAACTCGCCACCGTGGACATGGACTCCCCGCGCGGCCGTGAACTCCTCGCCCGCCACTTCGTGCAGCGCAAACGGGCCGACATCCGCCAGTACCTCACCAAGGAGGACGGCCTCGGCGACGACAGCCTCGCCGAGCGCACGGCGTTCCCGTCCGACCGCTACTTCAAGGACGAGACGTACAAGCTGTCCCCGGCGTACCGCGCCCTCCTGGAGGACGCCATCGCCTACGCGAGCGAACGCGTCGAGGCCGCCGGAGAGCAGGGCAAGCGCGAGGCCCGGATCGCCTGGTGGTCGGCGATCGCCCTGCTGCGCTCCCTCGTCTCCTCCCCGCGCGCCGCCGCCCAGACCCTGCGCACCCGTTCCGCCGCCGCCGCGGCCGCCAGCGCGGAGGAGGCCGACCGGCTCGGCGCCCCGCTCACCCGCGACTCCGCCGACAACGACACCCTGGAGGGCCTGGACGTGGCCCCCGGCGCGGAGACCGATGGCACGCCCGCGGAGGGTGCGGGAGCCCGTCTGGCCGAACTCGCCGAGCGGGCGGCGGCGTTGGAGGGCCCGGCCGAGGACGTCAAGCTCAAGTCCCTGGTCAAGCACCTCAAGGCGCTACTCGCCGACGGCTACCACCCGATCGTCTTCTGCCGCTACATCCCGACCGCCGAGTACGTCGCCGAGCACCTGGAGGGCAAGCTCGGTGCCCGGACCGTCGTCAAGGCCGTCACCGGCACCCTCTCCCCGCAGCAGCGCGTGGAACGCATCGAGGAACTGGCGGCCGAGGCGGGCCAGGACACGGCGGCCCGCAGGGTGCTGGTCGCCACCGACTGCCTCTCCGAGGGAGTCAACCTCCAGCACTGGTTCGACGCCGTCGTCCACTACGACCTCGCCTGGAACCCGACCCGCCACGATCAGCGCGAGGGCCGCGTCGACCGCTACGGCCAGAAGCGCGACGAGGTCCGCGTCATCACCCTCTACGGCAGCGACAACGGCATCGACGGCAAGGTCCTCGAAGTTCTCATCAAGAAGCACCGCCAGATCCGCAAGGACCTCGGCATCTCCGTCTCCGTACCCGACGAGTCGTCCACGGCGGTCACGGACGCCATCGTCGAATGGCTCCTGCTGCGCGGCCAGCAGGCCGAGCAGGAGGGCCTGTTCGGCCTGGAGGCCCTCGAAGCGCTGGACGCCAAGGCCGCGAAACTGGAGACGGACTGGAAGTCGGCGGCCGAGCAGGAGACGACCTCCCGCTCGAAGTTCGCCCAGCGGGCCATCCACCCCGAGGAGGTCGCCCGCGAGGTCGCCGCCATCCGCGACACCCTGGGCCGCGCGGACGAGGTCCAGGACTTCGTCCGCCACTCGCTGGCCGCGCTGGAGGCCCACGTGGTGGAGCTGGGCGATGGCGCGGGCCCCGGCACCGGTTCGGGTTCGGGATCAGGCGCCGGTTCCGCTTCGGGTTCCGGTTCCGGTTCCGGCTTCGGTGATTTCACGGCCGAGGTCAGCGGCACCCCGGCGGGCCTGCGCGACGCCCTGGCCCCGGTGGTCGGCGCCGGCCTGGTCGAGAACGGCAAACCGATCCCGTTCCGTACGACGTCGGCGGTGGCCCGGGGCGAGGCGGCCCTGGTCCGCACGGACCCCGTGGTCGGCGCCCTCGCCTCCCACGTCCTGAACGCGGCCCTGGACACCCAGGCCGAGGGCCGCCGCCCGGCACGCCGCTGCGGAGTGATCACCACGACGGCGGTGACCGCCCGCACCACCCTGCTGCTGGTCCGCTACCGCTTCCACCTCACGCTGCCCTCCCGCCAGGGCGAGAAGCAGCTCGTCGCCGAGGACGCCCGCCTGCTCGCCTTCCAGGGCGCCCCGAAGAACGCCGCCTGGCTCAGCCAGGACCAGGCACTGGCCCTGCTGGAGGCCGAGGCGTCCGAGAACACCGACCCCTACTTCGGCGAACGCACGATGACCCGCATCCTGGACCAACTGTCGTCCCTCACCGACCACTTGGAGGGGTACGGCGAGGACCTGGCCCGCGAACTGTACGACTCGCACCGCCGGGTGCGCCGCGCCTCCGACGAGATCGTCCGGGGCCTGCGGGTCACCGCCCAGAAACCGGCCGACGTGCTCGGCGCGTACGTCTACCTGCCCGCGACCACTGCCGCCGCCGTCACCGCCGTCCCGGGGGAGCACGCCTGATGTCCGCCACCACCCGCAACCAGGTCTTCACCGCCGTCCACACGGTCGGCGGCCTGCTCCCCGCCGACATGCTGCTGCGCATCGCCGAGGGCAAGGACGTCAAGGGCTCCGCGCCCTCCGACTACCGCGTCGCGGGCGCCCGCTCGGTCCGCGACGAGGCCGAACGCCACTGGGACTACCTGAAGGCGGCCTGGCGCGAACTGCGCACGAAACTGCCGGCCGACCCCGAGGCCGAGGTCCGCCCCGACCCGACCGGCCTCGCGATCACCCAGTGGCTCGAACCCCTCTTCGCCGAGCTGGGCTTCGGCCTGCTGACCCCGGTCGGCGCGTCGGGCATCCCCGCCGACGGCGACCCCGACAAGCGGTTCCCGGTCAGCCACCGCTGGAACCACGCCCTGATCCACCTCACGGCCTGGAACGCCCACCTGGACAAGCGTCCGGGCGGCGCGGGCACGGTGCCGCCCCAGTCGATGGTCCAGGAATGCCTGAACCGGACGGAGGCCCACCTGTGGGGCGTCCTGACCAACGGCCGCCAGCTGCGCCTGCTGCGCGACTCCAGCGCGCTCGCGACGGCGTCGTACGTCGAGTTCGACCTTGAGGCCATCTTCGACGGAGAGCTGTTCAGCGAGTTCGTCCTGCTGTACCGGCTGCTGCACGCGTCGCGGTTCGAGGTGGCGGAGGGGGCGGCGCCCTCGTCGTGCTGGCTGGAGAAGTGGCGTGCGGAGGCCATCGCGTCCGGGACGCGTGCGCTGGACCAGCTGCGGAAGGGGGTGCAGGAGGCGATCACGGCCCTGGGGACGGGGTTCTTGCGGCATCCGGGGAACGGGGGGCTGCGGGAGGACGTCCACCCCAAGGCCCTCCAGGCGGCCCTGCTGCGGCTGGTCTACCGCCTGCTGTTCGTCTTCGTGGCGGAGGACCGCGACGCACTGCTGTCGCCGGACGCCGACGCGGTGGCGCGTGAGCGGTACGAGACGTACTTCTCGTCGGCCCGCCTGCGCGCCCACGCCAGGAAGCGGCGGGGCACGGCCCACGGCGACCTGTACGAGGCGTTGTGCCTCGTCCTCACGGCCCTCGGCAACGAGAAGGGCCGTCCCGAGCTGGGCCTGCCCGGCCTCGGCGGCCTGTTCAACGACACCGACGCGGACGCCCCGCTGCGCGGCCTGAAGCTCTCCAACGAAGCCCTGCTGACCGCTGTACGGCACCTCTCCCAGGTCCGCGACGGCAGCGCGGGCCGCTGGCGGGCCGTCGACTACCGGCATCTGGACGCGGAGGAACTGGGCTCCGTCTACGAGTCCCTGCTGGAGCTGGAGCCGAAGTACAGCGCCGCCGACCGCACCTTCGAACTGGTCGAGGTGGCGGGCAACACCCGTAAGACCACAGGCAGTTACTACACGCCGTCGTCCCTCATCGAGTGCCTGCTGGATTCCGCGCTGGACCCGGTGATAAACGACGCGGTGAAGCGGGGCGAGGAAACGGCGGCGAAGTCGGGGACGCCCGACCCTGCGGACTCGATCGTGAACGAACTGCTGTCCCTGACGGTCTGTGACCCGGCGTGCGGCTCCGGCCACTTCCTCGTGGCGGCGGCCCGGCGGATCGCCAAGCAGGTGGCGGCGGTCCGGGAACGCAACCCGGAGCCGACGCTGGACGCGGTCCGCCACGCGTTGCACGAGGTCGTCGCCCGCTGCATCTACGGCGTCGATCTCAACCCGATGGCCGTGGAACTGGCCAAGGTGTCGCTGTGGCTGGAGGCACTGGAGCCGGGCAAGCCACTGAGCTTCCTGGACGCCCACGTGAAGCACGGCAACGGGCTCATCGGGGCGACCCCGAAACTGCTCCGGGACGGCATTCCGGACGACGCGTTCATCGCCACCGAGGGCGACGACAAGAAGCACGCCAAGGCCCTGGAGAAGATCAACCAGCAGGAGCGGGTCGGCCAGGGCAGCCTCTTCGACATCGGCGAGGAGACGGTCAACGTCACCAACACCGTGTTCGGCCGCGGGCTCCGAGCCATCACCCTGGCTCAGGCCAAGGAACTGACCGACGTGCGCCGGCAGGAGGAGGCGTACGAGGAGTGGGTCGCCTCCTCCGAGTACCAGCGCGCTTTGCGGGTCGCCGACGCGTGGTGCGCGGCGTTCGTGTGGCTGAAGACGCCGGAGGCTCCGCGGGCGGTGACGCACTCGGTGTTCAAGGCACTGGAGGACTCCAGCGGCGAGGGAGTCGCGTCGGAGACCAAGGGCGAGATCAGGCGGCTGCGCAAGCAGTACACCTTCTTCCACTGGCATCTGGAGTTCCCGGAGGTCTTCTCGGTGCCGGAGGACGGTCGGGGTGTCTCGGAGGCGACGGGTTGGGCCGGCGGCTTCGACTGCGTGGTGGGAAACCCGCCGTGGGACAGCGTGGAGTTCAAGGAACAGGAATTCTTCGCTCAACGCGCGCCTGAGATCGCCCAAGCGTCACGTACATCTGTACGGAAACAGATGATCGAAGCCCTCAAGAACTCCCCGGACACCCTGCCTCTGTACCAGGAATTCGAGGCAGGCAAGCGGAAAGTGTACGCAGAGAGCCAATTCCTCCGGCGCTCGGGCCGGGTTCCACTGACCGGTCAGGGCAATCTGAACACGTACGCCGTCTTTACAGAGACGGACCGCATATTGCTCGGGCCGAGGGGGCGAGCAGGAGTGATCGTGCCGACCGGGATTGCAACGGATGCGCGGACGCAGTTCTTTTTCAAGGACCTGGTGCAAGGTGGGTCGATCGCGGCACTGTATGACTTCGAGAATCGTGCCGCTCTTTTCCCGGCCGTTGACTCTCGGATGAAGTTCAGCATCCTGTCCGTCACCGGTCAGTTCCTGCGTGAACCGGCGGCAAGGTTCGCGTTCTTTCTTCAAGACCCGGCTGAACTGGACGATGCAGAGCAGACTTTCGTGCTGACGCCGGAGGAGATCGGATTGCTCAAACCGAACACCGGGACCCTCCCAGTGTTCCGCTCCCGCCGGGACGCCGAGATCACGCTCGGGATCTACCGACGGCTACCCATCCTCTGGACTGAGAACGCACTGGATGGAAATCCGTGGGAGGTGTCGTTCCTGCGCATGTTCGACATGAGCCATGACTCGTCCCTCCTCAATCCGCGAGAGAACCTGGAGGCTTCCGGGTGGGTGCTCAGCGGGGCCCTCTACGGCAAGGACAGGGCGCGCATGCTGCCTCTCTACGAGGCGAAGATGCTGCATCACTATGATCACCGTTGGGCCACGTACGACAAGAGCGGCGACACCCGTGCACTCACCCAGAGCGAGAAGGACCGCGCGGACGCTCTGGCACTGCCCCAGTTCTGGGTGTCGGAGCGAGACACCAAGTCGGACAAGATTGATAAGAACGGCGAACCCACTCTCATCCCGGGTGTCCGCAGTCGCCTCGCCAACAGGGGGTGGGAACGCGACTACCTGCTTGGCTGGCGCGACATCTGCCGTGCCACTGACGAACGCAGCATGATCAGCGCTTTGATGCCTGCGGTAGGCGTTGGCAACCAATTCCTTCTGGCGCTGTCCCGCTCTCCGATGCTGCTCGTCGCTGCGTGGTCATCATTCGCCTTCGACTACACGGCCCGTCAGAACATGGGCGGCACCCACTTGAACTTCTTCATCGTTAAGCAGCTTCCTGTCCCCACTCCAGCGCAACTTGCCCCGCACGCCCGTTGGATCACACCGCGAGTTCTCGAACTTGCCTACACGGCGACTGACATGAGCGGGTTCGCGACCGACGCGGGTGACACTGGCTCGCCCTTCCGCTGGAGTGAGTCTCGCCGCCATGCAATCCGCGCCGAACTCGACGCCCTCTTCTTCCACCTCTACGGCATCTCCCGCGAAGACGTCGACTACATCCTCGACACCTTCCCCATCGTCAAGCGCAAGGACGAGGCCAAGTACGGCACCTACCGCACCAAGGAACTGATCCTCGCCGAGTACGACCGCATGGCAGCCGCCGGCCTCACGCTGGAGACCCCGCTCGTGGACGGCGAGAACTACACCTCGACCCTCACCCCGCCCCCGGGC